>NZ_CP021382.1:340833-681666 GCF_002162135.1 Cellvibrio sp. PSBB006
TTAACGACAAGTGAGACATGTATGAGTGACAACCGTTTTTTACTCAATGACGAAGAAGAAAGCCAGATCGATTTAACGCCCATGCTGGACGTGGTGTTTATCATGCTGATCTTTTTCATCGTCACCTCCACTTTTGTAAAAGAATCAGGCGTCGACGTGACGCGTCCCGAAGCGGAAACCGCTGTGGTAACCGAATCCAACAGCATCCAGATCGGCATCAGCGCCGCGAACCAGATCTTTATGGACAAACGCCAGATCGACAAACGCGCGATTCGTGCGAACGTGGAAAAATCCCTGGCAGAAAATCCCGGTGCTGCGGTCATCATCGTCGCCGACCAGGATTCCAATACCAGCACCTTGATTGATGTGATGGATCAGGCGCGCATGGCGGGCGCAACCTCGGTGTCTGTGGCGGCGGAGAATGACTGATGCTAGCGAAATATTCTTCCAGTCTGGTCGCGGCGGTATTGTTCAGCCTGGTGATATTCGTGGCGATGCAGGTGTTGATTGCGACTGACGGTTTGTTTGAAGAACCAAACAAAAATCACACCTATTTAAATTTTGTGCGTGTGGATACTTCAAAAGATGACATCAACACCAAAGACCGTCGTCTACCCGATCCACCGCCACCACCAGAGACACCGCCGGATGCACCCGACCTGAGTAATCAGATGATGAACATGAACACGAATTTGAGCATGGATATGCCAAAGATCGGTGTGCCGGTGAATAAAGGTTCGGGTCCGTTTTTGGGAACGCTCCAGGCTGGCGATGGTATGGCGGGTTTCGATACGGATGTGATTCCGGTTGTGCGTGTGCCGCCGGCGTATCCGCAGCGGGCGAAGCAGGCGAAGCTTGAAGGATCGGTGACCATGGCGGTGACGATTCGTCCGGATGGGACTGTGGCTGAGGTGTCGGTTATTGAGTCTGATCCGCCGCGTTTGTTTGATCAGGCGGCGATTCAGGCGATGCAGCGGTGGAAGTTTAGGCCGAAGATTGTGAATGGGAAGCCGGAGGCGCAGAGGGCGCGGCAGACGATTGAGTTTAAATTGGGGCAATAGTGGGCGGTGTGTTTGGAATCCGGTGTTTTGTTCTGAGACACGCCGTGAATACATCCATGTAGGCTCAACACCCGCATCCCTGCGGGTGATGGTCTCAGAACAAAACACCGGATTCCTCCTGCAAGTATCTCGCGAGACTCTGAAGTGAAAAGCGTATTAGTAATTCACATCTGTAGCGCTCTTGTTTAAAGAAATAGATCCATATTGGAATGGGTTTGTGTGCTTCATTGGATATGCGGAAATGGTCGGAAAATTTAATGCAGTTTTACTGTTCAGCAGAAAAATTTAAATCAGATGGCACAGCAGGGATTGCGGAGAGGGGTGCGAGACCATCACCCGCATGGACGACCCACATGGATGTGGGAAGTTTGCCGAAGCGCCGGGAGCGCGTAGGCATGCCGGTGTTGAGCCTACAGGGATGTATTCACGGCGTGTCTCGCACCCCTCTCCGTGATCCCTGCCCACACTAACCAAGTGGAATAATTCTGTAGTTATAAGTAAGAACGTACTTATTTATTCGGGAATAAAAGATGTATTCAAGCAAACTCACATCAATCACCAACAATTTCCAACGTGTAGCAAAACTCAGTTTGCTCATCGGCGGATTGTTGCTAACAACCTACAGCTGGTCAGCCCCCAACTCCGTCAGTAGTAAAACCTACAAAGAGCTCACCAGCATCCAGGAGATGATCTCCGCCAACCAGACCGATCAAGCCTTCACAGCGCTAAAGACACTTCACAGCGAAGTCGAAAAAGACTCCCTCGACGAAGCGCTGGTACTGCAAATGCTCGGCTACACCGAAATGGGCCGCAACAATTATCAACAGGCGATTGACCACCTCAAACGCAGCCTTGCCTTAAACCGTCTGCCAGAAAACGTCAAATACAACGTCGGCTACATGGTGGCGCAGTTGTATGCGGCGCAGGAAAAGTATGATGAAGCGCTGGTGTTTGCCGAGGAGTGGTTTAAAACCCTTGAAGCGCCTACGCCCGATCAGGCGATTTTTATGGCGAATATTTTTGCGCAGACCGGTAAATACAAACAAGCGATTCCCTATGCGAAACAGGCGATCGAATCCGGCAAAGAGCCGCGTGAGAGTTGGTACCAATTGTTGATCGCCTGCAACTTTGAATTGAAAGATTATCCGCAAGCGGCGGAAGCCTTGAAAGGCGCGTTGATCAAGTGGCCCGCTAAAGCGGATTACTGGGAGCAGCTGGCCAGCGTTTATGTACTGATGGACAACGAAATCAAAGGGCTTGCAACGTTGCAGCTGGCCTGGAAAGCGGGCGTATTGGAAAAAGAGAACTCCATTCGTTCCATGGTGCAGTTAGCAGTGACGCACGGCATTCCTGAGCACGGTGCGCGCCTGCTGGATTCAGCGCTGCAAAAAGACGCATTGCCACGCGATAAAACTTACATTGACTTGTTGGCGAACGCCTGGCTGGCCGCGCGTGAAAATACCCCGGCTATCACTGCCTTTGAAGAATTGGCGCAGTTGACCAAAGAGGGCGACCCCTATCTGCGCATTGCAAATATCTATATTGAAAAAGCGGAGTGGAAAAAAGCCGAAGCGGCGTTGCGTAAGGCGCTTGATATGAAATTGGAAGAGCCGGGTAAAGCCTGGTTAATTCTTGGCATTGCCATGACGGAGCAGACCCGCTTTGATCAGGGCATGGATGCCTTCAAGAAAGCGCGCGCGTTCGCCTACACGGAAAAGCAAGCGAGTAGTTGGCTCAAATATGCCGAAGACTTGCGCCGTCAGCATAACTGGATTACTCGCAACCAATCATAGTCGTTCGGCGAGTGCGTAATAGCTCGCCTGAAATGTATTCATCAAAAGGCTCTAACCATGCTGGTAACACGATGTAAAGCTTTTGTGGCCGTTATGGCACTCACCCTGTTCTTCCCGTTCGCCGTCAGCGCCGCGGTTCCCGCGGATGTACCCAAGGCGCGTATTGCGGTGCTTGGCGGTACTTTTTTGAACGATATTATTTTTCACCGTGAAGGCTTGATTAAACAGGAGTTCACCATTGAAACCAAAGTCGGCACTTCCCCCAAAATTTATTATGCCGAATGGCAGGGTATTCCCTTTTATTACGTGCATGTTCACGGTGAAGGTAAGTGGTTGGAAACCTGGGTAGCGCTTTACGATCTCGGTGTAGAAGAGGCCATCGGTGGTGCGACGGCCGGTGCGATCAATAAAAAAATGGGCGTGTACGACTACATCATTCCCGATGATTTTATTGAGATGAATGTGGACCGTCCCTTGCGTATTCCCACCGAAGTCTATCGCGATCCCAATGCGATTCCGTTGCCGCGTTATGTGCCGGCTATGGATACTGATATTCGCAACATCCTGCTGGATGAAACAAAAAAAGCAGTGGCTGCAATCAAGTCAACAAAGAAAGATAAACAGTATCAAGGCATAAAAATTCATGACGGCGGTGTGGTTGTACAAACCCGTGGCGGTCGTTTTGAAACCATAGCTGAGATCAAGATGATGCAAAAATGGGGCGGCGATATGGTGACCATGAGTGTCGGTACCGAGATAACCTATTCGCGTATGCTCGGTATTAATTACGCCAACATCATTGTGATCTCCAACCCGGCAGAAGGGATGGGTGAGTGGGATTTTTCGTTGATGGAAGAATTATACCCGCGCATCAATCCGCTCAGCCTCGACATCGTTCTCGCCTCATTGCCACGCGTTGCGGCTTTACAGGGTAAACCCCGTGTGTCCGATGGCTTGATTAATCACCCTGAAATGACCTCGCAAAAGAAAAAGGATCACGAATGATGAACTCTCCGCGTTTCTCTGTTGCCGTAATACTGTCGTTGTTCCTGTTGCTGGCCGGTTGTGCACCGCAATCGGCGAAAGAGCCAACACCGATTCCGGTGAAGTTTGTGGTTGTCACCATGTTTGAAATTGGTGAAGACGAAGGTGATAAAGCCGGTGAATTCCAGTTGTGGAAAGAGCGGCAAAAGCTGACCAAAAAATTTCCGTTTCCCAATTCCTTTCATGACATTTATATGAATGAGGAAACCGGTGTGTTAGCCATTGTCACAGGTATTGGCACGGCCTATTCAACCTCGGCCACCATGGCGCTGGGTATGGACCCGCGTTTTGATTTATCCAAAGCCTATTGGTTAGTGGCAGGTATTGCCGGCATAGACCCGGAAGATGCGTCTATCGGTTCAGCGGCCTGGGCAGAATATTTGGTGGATGGCGATCTCGCGCACGAAATTGATGCACGCGAAATTCCCGAGGGTTGGGAGACTGGCTATTTTGCTCGTCATACGAAAAAACCTTATGACCCGAACAAACCGGAACCCACGGGTGAGATGCTGCGCTTGAATCCTGAATTAACGGAGTGGGCGTATCAGTTAACCAAAGACATTAGCTTGCCGGATTTACCAGGCCTTGCGGATACGCGTGCGCTTTACACGGAACATCCCAATGCACAAAAGCCGCCGTTTGTATTGAAGGGTGACCAGTTGGCTGCGATGACCTTTTGGCACGGCGCCATCATGAATGACTGGGCCAACAAGTGGGTGGATTACTGGAGCGAAGGCAAGGGCGAATTTGTCACCTCGGCAATGGAAGATACGGGGACGTTTTTATCACTCAGCTTTTTGCACAACATCGGCAAGGTGGATAAAAACCGCGTGATGGTATTGCGTACCGGCAGCAACTACACCATGCCGCCGCCGGGCGTGACCGCTGCGGAAAGTCTGCTGGCGGAAAATGAAGGCTACGCTGGACTCGATGCCTCGCTCGAATCCGCCTATATTGTAGGAACGGCGGTATTGGACAAGATCCTTGGCAACTGGGATGTCTACAAAGACAAGGTTCCTACTCCAGCGGACCTGTAAGGCTCCTATGCCAGCGGATCTGTAATAACGGTTTGTTTGTCGGCGCCACTGGCGCCGACCTGATGTAAAGATGTGGGCGATGCATCGGGCATGGCCCCTTGGCAGGAAACGTTTTGATGTCGTTTGATCAGCGGGTCTATGCGTGGCGCGGTCATTTTCCCGCGCCGACCCTGGCGACCGGCAGCCTGGCAGGGCTGCGGCTCGGCGTTAAGGATCTATTTCATATTGCCGGTCTTCCCACCGGCGCGGGCAATCCGGACTGGCTCGCCAGCCATCCGCTGCCGCAACAGACTTCACCCATAGTGTTCGATCTTATGCAGGCCGGTGCGGAATTGGCCGGCAAGACCCAGACGGACGAATTGGCTTACAGCCTCAACGGCCTGAATATTCATTACGGCGCGCCCCTCAATCCCCAGTGCCCTGATCGCCTGCCGGGTGGTTCCAGCAGCGGTTCGGCCGTGGCCGTGGCCGCCGGTGAGATTGATATCGGCCTGGGCACAGACACCGGCGGCTCCATCCGTGTGCCGGCCAGTTACAACGGGTTATTTGGTATTCGCACTACTCATGGTTTATTGAGTCGGGAACACATGGTGCCCCTGGCGCCGCTGTTCGATACCGTTGGCTGGATGACGGCGGACGGCACATTGCTGGAAGCCGTCGGCAAAGTACTCCTGCCGGAAGATCTGCCGCAGTGGTCAGCAGGTCCTTTACGGGTGGGTGTGATCGAGCCGGAGATTCAGGGTTTAGCCCTGTGGACCGAGGATCACGAAGCCTGGCTGACCCATCAGATAGGCCTGAATGTATTCAAACGTCTGAGCTTGTCCGCCGACTGGCTGGCACGGGCCAGCCAATGCTTTCGCACCTTGCAGGGCCGCGCCATCTGGCAAACCCACGGTCAATGGATCAGTGAACGCCAACCGCATTTTGCGCCCGACATTCACGCGCGCTTTGACTGGTGCAGCCAGTTAACGCCAGCGCAGGAACGCGAAGCGCAAATCCAGCGCCTTGCGTTACAGGTAGAGATCCAGGATTGGTTTGAAGGTATCGACCTATTGTTGTTGTCAACCACGCCTGGCCCGGCGCCGCTATTAGGAGCCGATACCGCCTGGATGGATCACTACCGCAGTCAGTTGATGGGCCTCACCGCGCCTGCTGGTTTGGCCGGTTTGCCGCAGGTCCATCTACCGGTACTCAGTGTGGCGGGGGCGCCGGCCGGCGTCTCTCTGTTGGGGCAAGCCGGTTTTGACCGGGCCTTGCTGGAGCTGGCAGCCCATCTGGATCGGGCGGCCTCGTTGCGCATTGCACAGGTGATGCTATGACAGCTATCGGATTTTCCGCACCGCATTATCAAGCGTCTGAAATAGGGCTGGCAGTACTGCGTGAAGGCGGCAGTGCGATCGATGCCATGATTGCGGCGGCGGCGGCGATCAGCGTCCTGTATCCCCACATGAACAGCCTGGCTGGCGATGGTTTCTGGCTGATTCATAAACCCGGCGAAGCGCCGCGCGCCATTGATGCGTGCGGCCCGGCGGCGGGGCTGGCGAGTATCGAGTGGTATCAGTATCAAAAGCAAACGACGATTCCGGGACGCGGTCCGCTGGCCGCCCTGACCGTCGGCGGAACCTTGGGCGGATGGCAGCGAGCGCGGGATATTGCCGCAGAAACCCAGGCGAATATCCCTTTGCCTGAACTGCTGGCGCCGGCCATCAGTCTGGCGAAGCAGGGCATTCGCGTGACCGACAGTCTGGCCGCTGCGAGTCACAAGGTGATGATGGAGATGGCCCGCCTGGAAGAGTTTCAGCGGGTATTCGCGCCGGGCAATCAGTTGTTGGAAGCCGGCCAGACCTTTACCAATCCGGACCTGGCCGACTTTATTGCGCAATTGGCCCACGCCGGTCTGGACGATTTTTATCGTGGCGCACTGGCTAACGACATCGCCAGCGCTCTGACGGCCGTCGGCAGTCCGCTGCGACTGGACGATTTGCACGGCTATCGCGCCCAGGAAGTAGCACCCCTCTCGGTAACCACCCGCCTCGGTCAGTGTTTTAACTTACCCGCACCCACCCAGGGGCTGGCGTCATTGCTGATCCTGGCGATCTACGACCGGTTATTCCAGCCGGGTTGGGATGAATCAGTGCGGGTCCATGCGCTTATCGAAGCCACCAAGCAGGCATTTCTGGTGCGGGATCGTGAAGTCTTTGACCCGCGCCGCCTGAGCGAGCGTTGGCCGGCGCTATTGTCCGACAGCCACGTCGAACAACTGGCGGGGCAGGTAGGCTTGCAAGCCTTGCCATGGCCGCAACCCGCTGCGCCGGGCGATACCGTGTGGATGGGTTGTGTGGATAAAAATGGCGTCATGGTGAGTTTTATCCAGAGCATTTACTGGGAATTCGGCTCCGGCGTAGTCATTCCCGACATGGGGTTGGTCTGGAACAATCGTGGTGTGAGCTTCAGTCTGGACCCACAGCACTCCAACGCTCTGGCACCGGGCTACAAACCCTTTCATACGCTCAACCCGGCCATGATGCTGTTGGATGACGGTCGCCGTATCAGTTACGGCACCATGGGTGGCGAAGGCCAACCACAAACCCAGGCTGCACTGCTGACCCGCTATCTGTATGACGGCCTATCCCTGGAGCAGGCCATCAGTCGCGGTCGCTGGTTACTGGGCCGCACCTGGGGCGACAACAATCACGATTTGAAGATGGAGCAAGACTTGGTGGATATTCTGGGGGATTCCCTAAGCGCGCGCGGACACATGATCAAACCTATCCCTGCACACAGCGAATTAATGGGCCACGCCGGTGCCGTGGTCCACACCGCCGATGGCCGGGTTGCCGCGGCCAGTGATCCGCGCAGCAATGGCGCCGGGTTAGTGGGCGAGGCTGTCGGAGTGGCTGGATGAGTGAATTTTTATGGGAGTGGCTGCCCCTGATACTCGTCATGCTCGGCACCGGTGCCTGTGCGGGTATCCTGGCCGGGTTACTCGGCGTGGGCGGTGGTATTGTCATCGTCCCGGTGCTGTATTTTGTATTGCAGACGCTGGGCATTAGCGCAGCCAGCGCTATCCTGATTGCCACTGGCACTTCCTTGCTGGTGATTGTGCCGACCAGTATTTCATCGGTGCGCGCACATCATAAACGCGGCAATGTCGACTGCGCGCTGCTGAAACGCTGGTGGCCGTTTATGGTGATTGGTGTGATCTGTGGCAGCACCGTAGCCTTGCGCGTAAACGGCGAAATCGTCAGCGGCGTGTTCGGTGTGGTCGCGGTGTTGGTGGCGGCCAATATGCTGTTTCGCGCCAAGGCCGCACCCATCGTGCAGCAATTGCCAGGCATGGTCGGGCAGGGTGTGATGGCGGGCAGCGTGGGGTTTTTCTCGGTGATGATGGGCGTGGGCGGCGGCACCTTGGGCGTTCCGCTACTGACTTCCTGTAATTATCCATCCCATCGTGCGGTGGGCACAGCAGCCTTCTTCGGATTATTGATCTCCATCCCCGGCGCCATCGCCATGCTCCTGGCCGCCACACCGGCGGATGCGCCGGAAGGCATGATCGGCATGGTCAACCTGCCGGGCTTTGCACTGATTGTTCCCTTGACCGTTTTACTCGCACCGGTGGGCGCCTGGCTGGGCGCAAAGCTGGATGCGGTGATGTTAAAAAGAGTATTCGCGATTTTTTTATGCATCAGCGGCGGTCGCATGTTGATGCAGCTTTTTGGAGTGTGACATGTCCGACCGTTTTCAACCTGCTGCCAATTTATTAACCCCATTTTCTCCACCACCGCGACTCTTGATGGGCCCCGGCCCCATCACTGTCGACCCGCGCGTACTGCGCGCCATGTCCGCGCAACTGGTCGGCCAATACGACCCGGCCATGACCCAATGTATGAACGACACCATGGCGCTGTATCGCAGTGTTTTTAAAACAGACAATCAGTGGACATTATTAATTGACGGTACGTCACGTGCAGGTATTGAAGCCGTATTGATTTCATTACTTGAGCCTGGCGACAAAGTTCTTGTACCGATCTTCGGTCGCTTCGGCCACTTGTTGTGTGAAATTGCCGAACGTTGCGGCGCAGAAGTGCATCGCATCGAGAAAACCTGGGGCGACGTTTTTTCGGCGGAAGAAATTGAAGCCGCGATTAAAAATGTACAACCCAAATTATTGGCCGTCGTACAAGGCGACACCTCCACCACCATGCTGCAACCACTGCAACACCTCGGCGAGATGTGCGAGCGTTACGGCGTTTTATTTTACTCAGACGCCACCGCTTCCATCGGCGGAAATCCATTCCTCACCGACGACTGGAAACTCGACGCTGTTTCCGTTGGCCTGCAAAAATGTTTATGCGGCCCCTCCGGCAGCGCACCCATAACCTTAAGCGACAAGGCCGTAAAAACCATTCGCAAACGCCGCCACGTTGAAGCCGGCATTCGCAACGAACACCACAAAGACGGCAGCGGCTTACGCATCGCCTCCAACTATTTTGATCTGGGCATGATCATGGACTACTGGGGCGAAGAACGCCTCAACCACCACACCGAAGCCACAACCATGCTATACGGCGCCCGCGAATGCGCACGCATCTTATTGGAAGAAGGCGTAGACAACGCCATCGAACGCCACCGCATCCACGGCCGTGCCATGACCGAAGGTTTGGCCGCGATGAACATGAAACTCTTCGGCGATCAGTCACACAAAATGCATAATGTGGTAGGTGTTTACATTCCGGATGGCGTAGCAGGCGAGGCGGTGCGCGGTTCGATGTTGAATGATTTTGGTATTGAAATTGGTACGTCGTTTGGGCCTTTGCACGGAAAAATCTGGCGCGTGGGGACGATGGGTTATAACGCGCGGAAGGATGCGGTGTTGCAGACGTTGGTGGCGCTGGAGGCGGTGTTGCGGCGGCAGGGGCATGGGATGACGGCGAATGCCGGTGTTGATCGGGCACTCGCTATTTATGTTGAAGAAGGGCTTTAACGCTTTTGCTTTTTTCTGTCTCGCTTACAGCGGAATAGCTTAGGGGGAGTTCGGTGTTTGTTATTGCGACCATCAGCGGCAAGGACGACCCACATGGATGTGGGAAGTTTCCCGAAGCGCCGGGAGCGCGTAGGGATGCCGCTGTTGAGCCTACAAGGATGTATTCACGGCGTGTCGCAATAACAAATGCCGAACTCCCTGACGCACTACCTAAGATATATAAACCCGATTTTGTACGTACTAATTTTTTTACTTTTGCGTGAACATGACTTCGGTACTTACCATGGTGACACGCCGTGAATACATCCCTGTAGGCTCAACAGCGACATCCATGTCGCTGATGGTCACCATGGTAAGTACCGAATTCATGTCGGCAAGATTGGAGTGTTGAAATGAGAAATTTAAACGCGGATTTACATGGTCTGGGCAGGTTGGAAGAAATTGCCACTAAAGAGTTTTTGGCGGGTATGCCTAAAGCAGAACTGCATATGCATATTGATGGAGCACTCTCACCAGCCATGATGTTCGCGCTGGGTGAACGGAATCAAGTCAAATTACCATATAAATCCGTCGCAGAAATTGAAGCCGCCTATCAGTTTACTAACCTGCAAAGTTTTCTTGATTTGTTATATCAAGGCGCTTCTGTGCTTAAGCACGAGCAGGATTATTATGATCTGACGCGGGATTATTTTTCCAAGTGTAAAGAAGATAATGTTGTTCATACTGAATTGTCGTTTGATCCACAAACCCACACCGAGCGCGGTATTGCTTTCGATACGGTGATCAGCGGGATTTTGCGGGCGATGGAGGATGCGCGGAAGGAGTGGGGGGTCAGTTCTAAATTGGTGATGGATTTTCTGCGGCATTTAAGTGCAGAGAATGCGATGCAGACGCTGGAGCAGGCGTTGCCGTGGAAGGATAAGATTATTGCGGTGGGGCTGGATAGTTCTGAAATGGGGCATCCGCCGAGTAAGTTTACTGCGGTGTTTGCCCGTGCGCGGGAGGAGGGGTTTCGGGTGGTGGCTCATGCGGGTGAGGAGGGGCCGCCGGCGTATATTTGGGAGGCGATTAATTTGCTGAAGGTGGATCGCATTGATCATGGTGTACGTTCGGATGAAGATCCGGCGTTGATGGAATATCTGCGCGAAACACAAATCCCGTTGACGGTTTGCCCGTTGTCTAACGTTCGTTTATGTGTATACGACAAGATGCAGGATCACAATCTATTTACCTTGATGGATGCGGGGTTGCGGGTGATGGTGAATTCGGATGATCCCACCTATTTTGGCGGTTATCTGAATGATAATTTCTTTGCACTGGCCGATGCGTTTCCGATGACGCGCGCACAGGCATTGCAGTTGGCCCATAACAGTTTTACGGCCAGTTTTATCAGCGATGCTGAAAAAACACACTTCATTAAACAGCTTCGGGATTATGCGGTAACGCATTAAGAGTTAATTCATGCTTGATATCAATATCCTTGCTGCGCGGGTCATGAACTGGTGCGATCAATTGGCCGCGATCAGTGCGAGCCCGGACGGCATCAGCCGTTTTTATTTGACGCCGGAACATCGCCGTTGCAATGAGCAAGTGGCGGAGTGGATGGAGCAGGCCGGCATGACCACCTGGACGGATGCGGCGGGTAATTTGCTCGGGCATTACGCCGGTGCAACGGATGATGCAAAAATTTTATTGTTGGGCTCCCATCTGGATTCCATTCCCAACGCCGGTCGTTACGACGGTATCCTCGGTGTGCTGTTGGCGATTGCGGCTGTTGAACAGTTGCACACGGACAATATTAAATTGCCGTTTGCTATCGAAGTTGTCGGCTTTGGTGATGAAGAGGGCACTCGTTTTGGTAGCACGCTGTTGGGTAGTCGCGCCCTGGCGGGTACCTGGAATCCAGCCTGGTGGTCGCTCGCTGATCGCGACGGTATTTCGCTCGCGGATGCGTTTAAGGAATTTGGTTTACAGCCGGACCACATCGGCACAGCAGCGTTAAAAAATGCGGACTTACTCGCGTATCTTGAAGTGCATATTGAACAGGGCCCGGTGCTGGAAGACACGGACCATGCCTTGGGAATTGTGACTTCCATTGCTGGCGCACGTCGTTTTCATATTGATGTAAAAGGTTATGCCGGTCATGCAGGCACGGTGCCGATGCATATGCGCAAAGATGCGTTGTTGGGTGCGGCATTGGGTGTGGAATTAATCGAGCGACTTGCCCGCGAAAACGGTGTGGTGGCGACGGTCGGGCAACTGGAAGTCTGGCCCGGTGCAGTAAATGTGATTCCCGGTCGTGCCCGTTTTTCGATTGATATCCGCTCGGGTGATGATGATCGGCGCGATGAAACCCTCGCAAAAATTCAACATGAATTTTCCGATATTTGTAAAAGCCGGCAACTGGCTTGCAATTGGACTGAAATTCACAACGCGCCGGCAGTGTTATGCGCTGACTGGATTCAGGGTGTGCAGGCTCAAGTGTTGGAAGACATGAATCTCGAACCGGTGCGGCTGATGAGCGGTGCCGGTCACGACGCCATGGCTATGGCCGAGATTACTGACGTGGCCATGTATTTTGTTCGCTGTAAAGGCGGGGTCAGTCATCACCCGGATGAATCGGTGATGGTGGAAGATGTGGCGCTTGCGCTTGATGCGCTAACCAGAACCTTGTTGAAACTTGGCGCCACCCTAAATTTATAAACCGGATTTATATTTCACTGGCGAATGTCGGATTACGCCTTTGGCTAATACGACCTACATGCTGGATTCATAAAAAAGCCCCCGACAAGCGAGGGCTTTTTTATCACCGTTTACCCATCAAACACCGGTACGTTTCTTTAACGCATCCTTGATGGTATCGCGCATCTTGCGCACGGCTTTTTCAGTGGTTTCCCAATCAATACAGGCATCGGTAATCGATACGCCGTATTTCAAATCACACAAGTCCGCCGGAATACTTTGATTTCCCGCACCGATATTACTTTCCACCATCAAACCGATGATCGACTGATTACCTTCCAGAATCTGGTTAGCCACATTCTCCATCACCAGGGTCTGTAACTCGTGGTTCTTGTTGGAGTTGGCATGGCTGCAATCCACCATAATATTCGGCACCAGTTTGGCCTTCGCCAGCTCCTGCTCACACACCGCCACGCTCACCGAATCGTAATTCGGCTTGCCATTCCCACCGCGCAACACCACGTGACCGTAGGTGTTGCCTTTAGTGTGGATGATCGACACCTGACCTTCCGTATTAATACCCAGGAAACGGTGCGGTTTGGATACGGATTGCAGGGCATTGATCGCTACCGTCAGGCCACCATCGGTACCGTTCTTGAAACCTACTGCCGACGACAGGCCACTGGCCATCTCGCGGTGTGTCTGGGACTCTGTCGTCCGTGCACCGATAGCTGACCAGCTGATCAAATCCTGCAAGTATTGCGGCGAAATCGGGTCCAGCGCCTCGGTAGCGGTAGGCAAACCAATTTCGGCAATATCCAGCAACAACTTGCGGCCGATATGCAAACCTTCCTGAATCTTGAACGAATCATTCAGATACGGATCATTGATCAAACCCTTCCAGCCCACGGTGGTACGAGGCTTCTCAAAATAGACGCGCATGACGATATAAATAGTATCGCTGACTTCCTCAGCGAGCTTTTGCAAACGTTGGGCATAATCTTTCGCCGCCTCAACATCATGGATAGAGCAGGGGCCGATCACCACAAAAATACGGTGATCCTTGCGATCCAGAATATTGCGAACAGTAGCGCGGCCTTGCGTCACAACGGCACGGGCTTTATCGCTCAAAGGGAGTTCCTGCTTGAGTGTAGCGGGCGAGATTAACAATTCCTGAGATACCACGTTGAGATCGTCTACTTGTGCGTCTGTCATTACATGCGTCCGTCGAAAAAGGTAAGTACGCGGCTATTCTACTGAAAAACTGGCGTTGATTGTGGATGTTTTTATCAATGGAATATATAGGGAGTAGCAATCAAATAAAAGTTCTTAATAGTCATTGCTGTGGGTCTTGCCTGCTCTTTCCCTCCGGACCTACACATAAAACTAACGCTTATTCGATGGCACTGAAGGAGTATGGGGTAGAGGGTTCGGGACCATCGGAGGCATGGATGCCGACGTTGAGCCTACAGGGAAGTATTCACGGCGTGTCCCGAACCCTCTACCCCATACTCCTGCCCCGCAAAAATTTTTTCACTTCCCTGTCAACCGATTCCCCCCGACTTCGTTAATCCCCCTGAAAGCGCGAAAAACCTCTCGCGCATCCACCGAAACCACCAGGAGAATCACCATGAACAAGTCCATCCTATCAATTGCATTGGTCCTCACTGTCGCCGCCACCAGCGCCCAGGCTGAGCGACGCAATATCCTCGACCGCACCGTCATCAATGCCACCGCCAATGGCAGCATCACCCGTCAGATCGAACGCCGCCCCACCGACAGCGGTGCAACCCGTGAAGTCACGCGCACCAACGCCCAAGGCGAAACCGCCACCCACAGCAGCGCCATCGTGCGTGACAATGAAGCCGGCGTCGCCACACGTACAGTCTCCGGTGTTGCCTTTGACGGCACATCCTATGCTGGTGAGCGGGTAATAAGCCGCACGGAAAATGGCCTGGAACGGGTGAGCACCTACAGCGATTCCAACGGCAATAGCCGCTCCGGTTCAGGTTCGCTAACCGTCGATAAAGAGGCAGGCACCATCAGCAAGGAAATGTCGGCAACACGCACCAATAGTGCGGGAGAAACCACCAGTGTGTCTGGCGAAAGTCTGCTGGCGCGCACCGAGGACGGGTTTACCCGCAATTCCAGCCATACCGACGCCAATGGCAATACCCGCACTCACTCGGCCGATGTCAGCGTCAATAAAGACGAGAGGAGTTTGACCAAAACGGTGATGGCTTCCGGACCCAACAGCCAGGCCAGCACCACCACCAGCGTCAAACGTGAACGCAGTGTAGACGCGGCCGAGTAAAACACGGGGCACGGCAGGCAGCTGTCGTGCCCGGATACCTGGGGAAACAGTGCGGCGCGCGCAACAGAAATAGTCGCTAAACTGTCGGTCAATAGTGCTAGTTCAATCTCACTTACGGAACCAGAATGCTTGCCAGAATAACACCCATCAATGCGGCAGCCGCTAAACCGGAAGGACAACCGCAAACCATGGATGGCTTTCTTGCTCAGGTAGAGCGTCGCGCGTATCGCACAGCATTGATGACAACCCGACGCGCGGCGGATGCGCTCGATATTGTGCAGGATGCAATGTTGCAATTGGTGCAGTATTACCGCACCCGCCCGCAGGAAGAGTGGCGCTTGCTGTTTCAACGAATTCTGAATAACCGCCTGATGGATTGGCACCGGCAGCAAACACGGCAGCGTAAATGGTTTTGGCAATCAGCACGGGTGGATGATGACGAATCCGATGATCCTATGCTGGCAGTCGCCGATGAAAAGGACATCAATCCGGCGGATTTATTGGCCCGGGCGCGGGATGTGGAGCGGGTTATCCATTTGCTGGAAGCCTTGCCTCTGCGGCAGCGACAAGCCTTCACACTGCGCGCCTGGGAAGGTTTTGATGTAGCCGCGACGGCGCAGGCAATGGAATGCAGCGAAGGCAGTGTGAAGACCCATTATTTTCGTGCGCTGCAAAGTCTGCGCGCCGCATTGAGTGACGATGAAGCATCACAGCAGAACAACCCCGGCGGAGAAAAACCATGACTAACGATCCTCATCAACCCACGAGCGAGCGCGACGAGCAACTCAGTCGCCAGGTGGCTGACTCGCTGGAGCGCAGTCTTGATGATCTGGACGAGCACACCCTGGCGCAATTGGCGCGAGCGCGCCGCACGGCGGTCAACCATCGCTCCTATAAACGGGAATGGATGGGCGGCCTGGCAGTCGCGGCCAGTGTGGCGGCGTTGGTTGTGGTGCCGATGGTCGGCCAGTTTGATCAGGCAAATCCCCAGCCGGATGCACAGGATCTCAGCATGAGTTATTTGCAGGAAGATCCGCAAATGCTGCTCGATATGGAGATGTTATTAGCCATCGGGGAGAGTGACATTGAAAGCTAATTACCTGCATATCGGTTTTTATTTGTGTTTAAGCGGCTCCGTCGTTTACGCGGCAGATGTGCAAGCACCTTCCGCCGAATTCTGGCAATACATGCTGGAATTCAGCAACGAAAAAGGTGAGGTCATTGACCCCATGGAGTTTGCCCAATTGCAACAATTACCGGATAACGCGGACGCAACCCGAACCGCAGACTCTTCAACCAGCAATCCGCACTCATCAGTTGCTGCGGAGGAATGACCATCATGAAAATTTTTATGCTGATTATTATCGTGTTAACCGGTATCAACTGCGCCTGGGCGGCTGAGGATACCGACTGGAAAAACCTGAGCGCAGAACAACAACAGTTGTTGCAGGCGATGCAACCGCGCTGGGATTCACTCTCGGTTGAGCAGCGCCAGCAATTACTGGTGCGCGCGGAAAAATTCGAGACCATGTCACCGGAACAACGACAAAACCTCATGAACCGCTTCCAGCGCTGGCAACAACTGTCGGATGAAGAAAAAGCAACGCTGCGGGCGCGCTATGAAACCTTTAAAAATCTGTCGCCGGAGCAACAGGAGGATTTGCGCAAGCGTTTCCAATGGTTTCAATCATTACCGGTGGAACAACAGGATGCCTTGCGTAACCGTTGGCAATCCCTGACCCAGGAGCAGCGCGATCAATTGCGTGAGCGCTTTCGCGATCTCAATCGCGAGCAGCGTCAATTGACACGCGAACGCTTGCTGAACCTGCCGCGTCTGCGGCAATAACCCGAACATCACATTAAAACGGGAGTGGAAGTTCACTCCCACAGAACCCGTTTGCTTTAAATTTGTATAACAACAGGAGTTTCACCATGAATAACAAAGTCACTTCCTGGAAATATTGTTTAACCTTGGGTTTGGTTTGTGTAAGCACACCGACACTGGCACAAAGCGATGACCTTGTGCATTGGGGTATGGACGTGCGTGCACAACGCGAACACCAAAGCTTCGACAACAGCGACGCCGATCTGAACACCATCAGCCTGCTGCCCTACGTGCAGGCGGGCAAATGGGACATCAGCCTGAGCTTGCCCTGGCAAAGTATCGAAGGTGAATATTTTGTTAACGGCTTTCAACCGACGCCATCGCGCATTTGTCAGCGGTTAAGTTCGCTGACGGATTTGCAGCGGCAACTACTGATCAATCGCGGTCGGGTGACTGGTGAGCAACTGGATTATTGTGACCAGCAAACGACGGAGCCGGAAACGGTGAGTGATTCGGTGTCGGGCATGAGCGATATCTCCCTGTTCGCTCGCCGTACGACGCAATTGGATGACGCAGGTATTTGGCTGGGCAGTATCGGGCTAGGTTACAAATGGGACAACGGCGATGAAGACACCGGCATCGGCAGCGGCACCCGGGACACGACGCTGGATTTGACCCTTAGTGGTTTACAAGGTAATTGGTTGGGTTATGTTGCCGTGGGTTATGTATGGATTTCCGGTGGCGTGGCTTACTCGGAGCCCGGTGATGAAGAGGGTGAAGTGATTAATTACGGCTACGATAATTACGCCTATGCCACGGTTGATGGCGGCTACAAATTCACGCCTTGGTTAACTCTGGGCGCCAGTGCCAACACGCAACAAGCCTACATTCCCGGTGGTGAGGATGTGGAGTGGCTGACGGCTTACGCGAATGTGCGAATGTTCGAAAAATTCCGCGTGCGCGCTTATGTGAATGATTATCTCGATGTTGCCGGTTATCCGGAGCAGGAGTTCGGTGCAAGTGTGACGTATTCGTTCTAAAAAATTTCCTACCGGTTGTCGAATCCAGCATCTACCATTCGACTAGGTTATGAGTTTTGTCATTGCGTGCTGATGCGCACTACAATTAGCTCCATAATCCATTAAAGAGGACGACACAATGAAAGTCATGGTAATCGTAAAAGCAACGCCCAGCTCCGAAGCCGGCATCATGCCCAGCACAGAATTGATGGAAGCCATGGGGAAATTTAATGAAGAGCTGGTTGACGCCGGTATCATGTTGTCAGGCGACGGTTTACAACCCAGCTCAAAAGCCGTGCGCGTACATTTTTCCGGCAACAACCGCACCGTGACCGACGGTCCTTTTTTGGAAACGAAAGAATTAATCGCTGGTTTCTGGATGTGGCAAGTGAAATCCATGGAAGAAGCCATCGAGTGGGTAAAGCGCTGCCCGAACCCGATGTTGGAAGATTCGGATATCGACATCCGCCCGGTGTATGAACTGGAAGATTTCGGTGAGGTCGTCACCCCGGAAATCGCTGAGCAGGAAAAAAAGCTACGCGAAAAACTGGAAAAGCAATCCCAAGCCTATTAATAAACACCCGTAGATCGGATTAGCGTAGCGTAATCCGACACTGTCCTGCCAAAAAAATACAAGTCGGATTGCCCCACACAATCCGACTTTATTTTTCCAGCAATACATTCCCCACAATAATTACCAAAACACCTCAACCCAACGGTTATCCTTCAAACACGGAAAATACAACGCCGTCTTCGTTTCACGCCCATCCATCACACCAAACCATTCCCGATAGCGCGCCAATTGTTCCCGGTAACTCTCGGTTTCCTGCGCAATAAATTCCGCTTCGGTCTGATTTTGCATAGGTTCGCTGCTTTTGTAATCCACAATCCAGCGCACGCCCTCGGCAACAAATGTGCGGTCAACAATCGATTCCCGCAAACGATCACTGTGCTGGTAGAGTGCCAATTCGCAGGCACTGTACTCATGGGAATTATCCAACAACCATCGGCCGCGCGAATCACTTAGTGTTTGCCTTAATGCACGGTTTACTCTTTCAATAGCCAAATTCAATTCGGCGTCCTGCCAACCGGATTGGCGCAATTGAATCTGCCAAAAAGGCGTCCGGCTTGTTAAATAGATATTGATATTTTCTCCGGTTAATTCATGCACCTGATTGCTCTCGGTGATGACTTGCAAAGTGCGATGAATCAGCGTGCCGGTGTGGCGCGCCAGGCGATTGCTGCGTGTTTCCGACTCCGGTAAGTTCTCTTCATCATCGTATTCGTGGCCGCGATACTGCTTGAGCAAACCAACGTCCGCTAAGGCGGGCAGCTGCCAATCCGGCGTCAACCGCAGGATATGTTGCAGACCCGGTTGCTCAATATTCAGCGCTAATTGCGGGGCAGGCGCCATTGGTTTTGCGGAGGATACGTGTACATCTTCTTTTACCTCCGTCCAAATACTGGATAGCAGCGAATTTTTATTGGGTGTAGTAAGGGCATCATCTTTTTGTTTTACACACGCAAGCAAATGCAAACGTTTGATGGCGCGGGTACAACCCACATAGAGCAAACGTGTGGCTTCGTAATGTTGTTGTTTTTCTTTTTCGGCACGCATAAAACGATAAATAGCGCTGTGGTCCTCGCCAGTGGCGGCAAGCGGGCCGAGCAACAACTGGTTTTCGCCCTGGGCATCCAGTCGTTCCTGCCACATCAATAGTTCGTTGTCGTCGCGACGCGGCAAACGATCAAGCCCGGGAATAATGACCGTATCAAACTCCAGCCCTTTGGATTTATGAATCGTCATCACCTGCAAACGCGGATCGGCATCGGCGCGCGGTTTGGCAAACAGTTTTTGTACGGCCGTATCAAACCCTTGCCAATCGCGGATACCGCCGCCTTCGTCATAGCGTTCGAGCAACGCAAAATAACTGGCTGCGTTATCGCTGTCGTTGCTGTCCAGTAAAACAGCCGGTCCGCCCAACGCCAACCACACGCCTTCGATCCACTGGCGCAAGGGCTTGCGGCGGCGCTGGCGCAAGGCGGGCTGTAACCTTGCCATCAACCGTGCGATTAATTTTTTTCCCTCAGCACTTAAGGCGTCGATATGGATATGGTGCTGCAATTGTTGCCAGATCACGGGATAGCCATTTTCTTTCACGCGCGGACTACGCTCACCTACATCGACATTGACGAGTGCATGAAGGTCATGTAAATCCAGACCGCACCAGGGCGCGCGAAGAATCGCGAGCCAGGCGATGCGATCCTGGGGGTTCAGCAATGCGCGTGTCAGCGACATTAAATCCACAATTGCCATACGACTGGCGAGGCTGTCAATGTCGGTGGCTTGCCAACGTAAGCCTGCTGCAGTTAATGCCGGTAATATCTGTGCGAGATGTGAACGCGTGCGAACCAGGATCGCTACTGTGCCCTCGGGATCTTCAGCACGCGCTTGTTGCACGAGTCGCACGACCTGATCCGCTTCATTGTGCTGCGCCGTTTGTTTGCCCGGATAATTGTCATTATCACCATTTTCGTCAAAGGTTTTCTCGCCCTTCGCGTTGTTGGTGTCGTTAACGTAAGCGCATGCAAAAAAACTCACCGCAGGGTCAGGTAAGTCCTGATTAAAGGCGATAGACGGCGAATATTTTACCGCGCCGCGACTGATGTCATCCTGCGCTGGAAATGCACAATGAAAGGTATGATTTACCCACTTCACAATCCCCGCCTGCGACCGAAAATTAACGCGCAAGTCCAGGGCTTGCAAATCAACACTGCCTATCCCGCGTCGACGTGCATCGAGAAACAAGCCGACGTTGGCATTGCGAAAACCGTAACAGGATTGCATACCGTCGCCCACGATAAACAGTGTGCGTCCGTCATCGGGCTGCCAGCCCGCCGTGAGTTTTTCTAGCAAGCGCAATTGTGGGCTGGCGGTATCCTGAAATTCATCCACCAGGATGTGACGAATGCGGTAATCCAGTTGCAGGGCAATATCCGTGGGCGCATCTTCATCCCCCAGCGCCAGTAAAGCAGCTTGCGAAATTGCACTGTAGTCCGTTGCGCCGAGTTGTTTAAACACGAGTGTTAATTGTGCAACTAGCAAGGGCAGCAATCGGGTCAGGCTATCGAGCAATTGCCATTGTTGGTCTTCATACGTTGATGTTGGCAAGCCGCGAATACCCTGGAGTAGCGCGGCGCATTCTGGTTGGGTTTCCTGCAATGTATCGATCAACTTTGCAAAGCGCTCTTTTAACAGCGTATTTTCCTTGCCTGCAGGAAAGCCTTCGTTTTTTGTCAGGCGTGCACGAAAGGTGCCGGTGTTGGTCAGTAATAGATCAGTAAACGCAACCCATTGTTCAACAGCATTGGGTTCACATAAGGGTAAGCCGGTAATACCTAATAATTCGCGAATGCGATGTTTCTGCGGCGCTTCCTGCTCAAGATTTTTTGCGGCCTGATCGGCGATCGCGCATAACTCGCTGGCGTGCAGTTGCAAGCAGGCTTGCACCTGTTGCAAGTGTTCGACAATCACCTGGTGCAAGGTTTGTTCAAGATAATCCCGCGCATGTTGCTGGCGCGCTTGCAGTAACACTTCCAACCACTGTTCACGTTTCGCGAGCAGCGCTACCAGTAAATTTTCAATACTGGCGAGATTATTATCGAGATGGCGCAGCAGGCGGGCGAGGTCATCACGTAACGGTGAATCCTGTTCCAACAACGCAAAAAATTCGCGCACGGCTAGACGATACGCTTTATTGGCATCTTCCAGGGTGTCGGGTTGCGCGCCCAGACCACTGGCCAGTGGCAACTGTTTGGTAATAGAACGGCATAAACTGTCGATAGTCTGCACGCGCAAACGTTGCGGGCTGGATAATAAATTCCAATTCAATTCACGATCGCGTTGCAGTACAGCTTGCGCCAGTTTCCAGGTAAGGCGTGCGTGAGGGTTGTCCGGTTCCGGCTGTTCTGCTGCCTGCCATAAGGCTTGTAATATCCGGTCCTGCATTTCACCGGCGGCTTTACGCGTAAAGGTGATGGCGAGAACTTCTTCCGGCGCGTCACAGTACGCCAGCAAGGTTAATACTCGCTGGGTCAATAGTCCGGTTTTACCTGAACCGGCTGGCGCTGACACTGCAAAGGATTGGGTGGGGTCCAATGCGGCGCGACGGGCGTCGATGTCTGGTGGTGAGTCGGGCGAAAAACTGGCGTGCGGTAATTGCTCAAGGTTCATGGCAATTCCCTCACGACCGATATGTTTCCGGCATCAACCAACGCACCGATGGTATCGGCTTCCAACAATCGGTTTAACGGAATTAAATCCGTTGCGTATTGCATGGCGGATGGGTCTTTAAAGTCGACCCGCGCATCGCCCGCGATAAAATCCTGGGCGAGTTGTTGCAAGCAACTTTGCCATTGCGCCAGTTGTTCAGGCCATTCCATGGGCGGTGGCTGAATGCCTTCGTGGAATACCGACAAATGCCCGGTGCCGAGCCATTGCACGGCTTTGGCATTGAGTTGCGCAAAAGCAATGGCGGCCACTGGTTCATGGTGGCTGACAGCATAGAGCGGCAACTGCGGTTCATCGGGACGTTCGCCGAGCCAGCTTTTGATTTTGGGTGAACCGGTTTTGTAATCAATCAATAACAATTCACCGGATTCCAGTTGATCGATGCGATCAATGCGTAGCTGCAATGTCAGGCCCGCAAAATTGACGGTACGTTGTTCTTCGATGGCTATCACGGTAAACGGCGGCCGCGTTTTTTCCTGCTCCAGCCACTCATGTAATAAATGCACAAGTCGTTCCTGTTCCAGCGAGCAATAAAAAGGCCCTAATTCCGCCGGGCGTTGTTGCTGTGCCGGGCGAATGGCTTCCGCTGCCGCTGTGTTGATCAGTTTGTGCAATTCATCATCGGACAAGGCGAGTAACTGGTGAGAGTTGTTCAGTTTGCGCCAGATAATGGCCAGCGCATTGTGCAGAATATTGCCGCGTTCAATGGCAGAGAAACCGGCCACTGGTTCGTTGATCTGTTCTGCACCGAGGCGCAAGCGCGCAAAGGCATTAAAGGGGCAGGCTGCCTGTTGTTTAAATACATTGCTGCCGCCGCGCACCGGTTTGTCATTCAGTAATAATTGCGGACCGCGTGAAACCTGCACCAGTTGCCATTGTTTTACCGCTGTGATGGTCTGTGCATTGTGTTGCGTGCAGCTGACACGGGTGAGCACCAGATCAGTTAACGCTGTCTCCGGAATAGCACGAATTAAGGCACTGGGACGCAATTCATTTTCCGTATCACTATGAGCTGAACTGAACACCACCTGCGCTGCGCAGTGGCGATAATTTTCCGTCAGCGCCTGCGCAAAAACCAGTTCACGTTCAGCGCTGGCGTGAGGCATTTGATGGTCGCGTTGTAAGGCCATCGGCAGCAGCGGATTGGGTGCGGGTACCGGCGGCCATTGGCGATGATGCAGGCCCATGACCCAGCAATGACTGAAATGTAGGCCGGCGCCTTCCAGCGCACCCAGGATTTGAATGGGGGAATCCGGTGTCTGTGCCTGAAACGGCGTTTTACCGGCGAGGTTGCGCAGTTGTTTCAACGCTTGATGATGATCAAGTCGCAACCCGGTGCTGTCCAGGGTGGCAAAATCATCCAGCACCTGATGCCAGAGTTTGACTTGCTGGAACTCCTGGCTATCCAGTCGACGCGTTCCAGGCCAACCCAGTAGGTTTAATTGTTGTTGAAAAAAATCCACCCAATAGCCTGCCGCGTGTTGGCCGAGGCTGGCGCGGCGTTGATTTTCCAGTGCGATAAGCCGTGTAGCAAGATTATCTGTTGAGATTATCTTCAAGGCATCGCAGATTTTGCGCGAGTGGTAATGCAAATCCGCTGCACTGATCATAAATTTGCCTTGCTTGCGCAGCCGTTCACAAATGCTGGCACGCAACGTCCATTCGTTATCAGCGTCGCTGAAAAACGGGGATTGCATCAGATCGCACAAGCTGTCCAATTCCCAGGGACCGCGCGTGAGGTTCAATAATTCCAATGCAGCATAAATGATCGGCGTCGCTGCCAGCGGCGTACCGGCGGAGAAGTTAAATGGCAAGGTGTAACGCGGTTTATCCGGCAGCTTTGCCAGGGGTTCAAAGACATCGGTAAATAAGCGCTCTACTTGATCGCGACATTGTCCGAGGTTGGGCACAATAATACCGATCACCGCATCCGCATCATGTTCCAATATCTGTTTTGCCCAGAGCGCAGCAGCGTTGATTTCCGTTTCATCATCTGTTGCGCTGACACGGTCGATTTTATTGTGGGTAACGCGTTGTGGTGGCAACGGAATAATGTCCAGGCTGGCCAGATTTAACACGTGATTAATCAGCGGCGGAATATCATCAAAGCCTTGCAGGTAAATGCGCATTGGGCGCGCCAGTATATTGCTAGCGAAGGCATCGGCAACAATATCGAAAGATTTCTCCTCGGTGATCAATTGCATTTGTGCGAGACGCGTATTGAATTCCTGTAGCCAGCTCACAAAATGTTGCGTGTTTTGATTTTCAAATCCGTGCAGTGCCTTTTCATCCAAACGCCATAACGCGAGATTGCGTAACGCACTGTCTGCACTTTGGGCCAACGACTCCGGTTGCAGCAACGCATCGCTGACACTGGAATGGGTGATGACATCTTCCCACAGGTATTGGCGTTGCAAGGCGCTGGCAATCATCACCTGACTAGGCTCATAGGCTTGATCTTGCAATTGGTGCCAACATTCCCGTAGCCATTGATTCAACGGGTAAATAGCTGGTGCTGCCCATACGCTCTTGTCTTGTGTTTGCTGGTAAACCCCATAAGCGCGCAGTATGTGGTTGCGCAGGCGATTATTGGCCGTGAGAATTAAATCGCCCTGGGACAAGGCGGGCAGCAGGGGAGTGATATCAAACAATGCAGCGACCATGCCGAAACCTGTGTAAATAATCGGTTATTGAAGTGGCGTTATCATCGCACAGGGGTATCGTTAAGGCTATGTCTGAGGCTTGGTTATCGACAATGTCAACACGCCACAATGTCGACTTTTTCCAATGAAAAATTGCTCAATGCTGCGCGCAGTAATTCCACTTCACGGGTGGCTTTGGTAAACAAGGCCAAATGACAATGACGTAAATCTGTGCGGGAAACGGGTGGTGGTTGGTGCAATAAAAACGCAACCCTGCGGGCGATGGCTTCGCCGGAATCAATGAATTGAATCGTGCCTGGCAGGCATTGGCGCAACTCATCTTGTAACAACGGAAAGTGGGTGCAGGCGAGGACTAACGTATCCAACTCTGCAGCGCGCGGTGCGGTAGCAAAGGGTGCAACAATCGCCGCGATTTTTTCCAGCGCAATAGTTTCGCCGCGCAATTTTTGCTCTGCCAGGTGAACCAGCTCGCTGCTGCCGACAGAAATGACTGTGCAGTTTCCAGCGTATTCCCTGATCAGGTCGTGCGTGTAGGGGCGAGCCACGGTGGCCGGTGTTGCCAATAAGCCAATGAGTTTGGTTGCAGAGTGTATGGCAGCCGGTTTTATCGCCGGCACCACACCGACAATGGGTTGGGTAAAGTGACTGCGGATATGGGGCAATGTCAGGGTGCTGGCGGTGTTGCAGGCAACCACAATGATATCCACCGGACCGTACCCCTGCTCAATGTGCTGCAATAATGCGTGCAGCACTTTATCGACGCGTGCGATCAACTCGTCTTCAGATTTTGTTCCGTAGGGAAAGGCGGCATTGTCAGAGGCGTAGAGATATTGGCAGTCCGGCAAGCGTTGCTGGATTTCGCGCATAACACTCAGGCCCCCCACGCCGGAGTCAAAGACCAGGATGCGTGGAGTGTGCTGTATGGTGTTCATGTAACGATTCAATTCCCTCGGGTTTGAAAAAGTTTTTGGTGCTGTTCGCTGGAAATTCCCGGTGATGGCTCATTTAACGTCTGGCGGGACAACAAACCGGCGATGGCGAAATAATACTTGCGATCTTCAGCAGAAAAAATATCCATCCGGGCAATGTCATACGCGCATAAAAGAGCTGTGCGTGCACTGTCATATAAGCCCAATTCCCATAAGCACTGGCCCAGGCGCAAATGTATAAAAGGCGCTTGCGACATCTGAGGGCAACATAAGGCCGACTGCAAGGCCTCGCGACCCGGCTGGTATTGGCCGGAACGGAAATAGCTATCGCCGATGGCTGTCAACACCCAGCCCGCTTCAACACAATCTGTTTGCGGCTTGGGCAGAAGCAGCCAGGCTTGATAGAATAGCCGCAAGGCAGCCTTGTAATCGCCGGCATCGTAATGCTGGTATCCGGTAGCACAAAGCTGACGGATCTTGCGGGTGAGCTCGGGATTAGTGGAAGACATGATACCTTGAACAAACGGGTTCGTGGGATGGCGATTGTATTGGGGCCTTCACCCGGTATACAAGTACAACCACGGATTCGGTGAACTACCGCACCAAAGCGCGCCTCGCTGGCGTATCGACGGTCAATAACCCGGCAATTCATCGGCCGGTTCAATAGGAACGACTTTTGGATAATCACACTATCATCCTGCTGGCCGCTGCGCTGGGGGGACTATTGTTGGGCGTTATACTTAGCGCATTGCTACTGCGCCGACGCACGGATGAGGCGGTATTCAGCCGTACCCGTGACCTGGAAACCGAACTGGCGAGCCGTCAGAGCGCATGGGATCTGCGCGAGGCCGGCCTGATTCGTGAACTCGATTACCTGCGCAGCCAGCAAGAGGAATTGAAGTCGGTGCTGCGAGATGGCGACCAACAGCGAACGCAACTGCAGCATCAGCTTGGTGAAGTACGGCAGGAATTTGCAGCGGCGCGTGAGAAACTGCAGTTTCTGGGTGATGTGCAACTACAGTTGCGCCGGAGTGAACAGGCAGCTCACACAGCACAAAATGAACTGACTGAATTAAAAACCCGACTCGAACAGGAGCGACAAAATTTTGCGGAACAACTTAAGCTCTTGCAGGATGCAAAGCTGGATTTGAGCAAGGAGTTTGAAAATATTGCCAATAAAATTTTTGACCATAAACAACAACAGTTTTCCAGCAGCAGTAAGAGTTTGCTGGAGACGACGCTTGATCCGTTGCGATTGCAACTCAATGAATTTCGTCGCAAGGTAGAAGACGTTTACGAAAAAGAAACCGCTGACCGCAACCGCCTTGCGGGACAGGTACTGGAACTGCAAAAACAAACCCAGAAGATCGGTGAAGATGCGATCAACCTTGCCCAGGCATTGAAAGGCAATTCCAAGGTTCAGGGTAATTGGGGTGAGGTGGTGTTGGAGCGCTTGCTGGAACAATCCGGTCTACAGAAAGGACGTGAGTACGATACCCAGATCAGTTTTACCGACGAATCCGGCAGCCGTCGTATGCCGGATGTGATCGTGCATTTGCCGGAGAATAAAGACATCATCATCGACGCCAAGGTCTCTCTGGTCGATTATGAAAAATATTGTAATACCGATGATGATCTGGAACGCCAGCGCTACTTAGCCGCGCATGTGGCGTCTTTGCGCAGCCACATCAAGCAACTCAGTGTGAAGGATTATGAAAAACTCGATGGCGTTAAGTCACTGGACTTTGTGTTTATCTTTGTGCCGGTTGAAGCGGCTTTTCTGCTGGCTTTGCAACATGAACCGGGCTTGTCCCATGAGGCCTATGATCGGCGTATTATCCTTGTTAGCCCCACTAACTTATTGGCGATTCTGCGCACGGTAGAAAATATCTGGCGATACGAAAAACAGAATCGCAACGCTGAACGTATTGCTCGCGATGCGGGTGCGCTACACGATCAATTCGTGCTGTTGCTGGAATCTCTCGACAGTCTCGGCAACTATCTGGATAAAACCCGCGAAGCCTATGACACAACGCGCAAACGTTTGCAGACCGGGCGCGGCAACCTGGTCAAGCGCGTGGACGATATCCGCCGCCTGGGAGCGAAAACCAAAAAACGTATTGATCGTGAACTGATTGATGATACGCCGCTGGACGACGAACAATTGCTGGAGGAGCTACCTGAAGACTCAGTTGAAAACTCAACTGATGTGCTCCCCGAAAACAACACCTGATATTGAGGTTTACCCATGAGTCTTGAAATAATCCTGTTGGTTATCGGTTTGATTATTGTGAGTATTCTGGCGGCTATTGCCGGCGTGCTCTTGTACAAGGTACATCAGAAAAATCAGGTGCAGCGCGCTTTATTGGCTGAGAAGGAGCAGGCGATAAAGGAACAGCGTGCGAATATCAACCGCAGTATTCAAATTCTGGCCCAGGCTTCCCAGTCCGAAGATTTGACCCTGACAGAAGCCTGCATTCGAATCTCGGTTTTACTCGACAGCCTTGGTGTGGATGATGGCGTGCGTGAAGAGTTCTCCGCGTTTTATCAGCTGCGCAGCCTCACTGAGCATATTCCGATTCTGGATGGTTGGAAAAAACTGAGCCGCAAGGAGCAGATGCAATTTGATCTACAGCGCATGAAGCACGAAGCCAGTTATCGCGACTTCGTGCTGGATGCGGCGGTGCGTATCAAAGGGCGCGAGTTTTAGCGAGTCTTTGAAAGATTTTTTCGCCGTAAGATGGCACCACATTCAAGGTGGTGTGTATAGGGAAATTGATCAAACACCGCAAAGTCGGTGATCTCGTGTGTTTGGGTAATTGTCCGCAGATTGTCACGCAAGGTATCAGGGTTGCAGGAGATATAAATAATATTGTCGAAGCCCTGGGTAATGCCGGTAGTCAGTGGGTCCATACCGGCCCGTGGTGGATCGACAAAGATGGTGCTGAATTTATAGCTGTCCAGGTCGATATCTTTCAGGCGGTAAAACGCCCGTACTTTGTTCAATGCCTGAGAAAATTCCTCGCTCGACATCCGCGCAACAGCCACATTCGTCACCTGATTCAGCTTGATATTGTAAAGCGCCGAATTCACGGACGTTGTGGCTACTTCAGTGGCCAGTACGCGGCCGAAGTTCTGTGCCAGTGGCAGGGTAAAGTTGCCGTTGCCGCAATACAACTCCACCAGATCGCCACCAAAACTGTTGCTCTTTTCTACCGCCCAGGTCAGCATTTTTTCGCACACTTTCGCGTTGGGCTGGGTAAAGCTGGCTTCAACCTGCTGGTAATGAAAAGGTTTATTGCCTACCTGTAAGGTTTCAGTGACGTAATCCCGATCTATAATTTCTTTTTGCCCGCGACTGCGACCGACAATAGCGATATCTAAAGCCTGATGTAAATGTTGTGCAGCCTTACGCCAGTCGTCTTTCAAATTTTTGTGATAAACCAGGGTGACCAATGCCTGACCGCTGAGCGTGGTTAAAAATTCGACCTGGAACAGTCGCTGTCGCAAAACCGGTTCCCGGTGAATGGCGGCCAACAATAGCGGCATTAACTGGTTAATTTGTTCGGAACCCACAGGGAAATTTTCAATGGGGTAGGGTTTGCGGTATTCACCCGGTTTGAACATCGCATAGCTGACGGTGTCGCCTTCGTGCCACATCTTGAATTCGGCGCGCATCCGGTAGTGTTTTAACGGTGAACGAAAGACTTCCAATGCGGGCAATGAAAATTCAGCAAACTCCTGCTGTAAGCGGTCGAGTTTATCGGTAAGTTGGTGTTCGTAAGCGTCGGGGGAGAAGGAATCAATAGTCATGCAGTCAGGTCATAAAAGGGTGTTGAAGCGCGTGCAAATCAGCATTTTGCACAAGGCGGCGTTAAGCCGCCATGATACGCGAGTTTGGTGATGAAAGCCTGTGGCTTGACACATTAACGTTGCTGGGTGCACTTACCCCATTCGCAACTGATCAGTGAAACGGGAGCCTCTCCGCAATAAGAGGCATAGGCTTCGTGCGGCCATTGGTTATGCACCACAATAAACTGCCCATCCGGACATTCCTTTTTAAATTCTTCAAATAATAAAAAGTAAGAGCGGCCATTTTCCCGTTCAGTGGTTATATCGCCAGCCAGGGTGGGTACCGGAACAATTTTAGTGGTATCACCGGTATATTGTTGTTGTAGTGCTTGCAGATCCACGTGTGCCTGCTCGCCCTGGGTTAATGCCATCTCTTGTTGCGCGATGGTCTGAATGCGCCGCACACAGGTCTTCTGCTGATTAGTCAGGGTGCGTTGTTTGAGGTTCAATTCATCAATTGCACGCTTCCTGGCGTTGTGTGCCAGCATAACGGCGTTCAATGAAATAGCTTGTCCGTCATAATTTATGGCTTGTGGACCCAGTTGTGTCGTGTAGTAGTGATCGGCGGCAAGGATGGCGGGCCAATTTTTATCGATCCAATCCTGCTGCACGGTGACCGCCTCAAGTTCGGCATCATCTCCCAAAGGCGTGCATTGATTAAAAATACTATTGGTATAAACCGCTTTGGTGAGTATGTCGGTGGCAAGTTGAATCAGTTGAGTCGGATCTTCAGTGGGCGTCACAACAGGTTGTTGCGCGCAGCCGGAGAACAGGACGGCCATACACAGCGGTGAGAACAGGCGAGTAATCTTTTTTTTCATGACGGATGCTCCCGGGTCACATTTTTTTATCGGGTAAAGGCAGGCGAATCGTAAAGCGTGTTCCCTTGCCCGGCGTCGAATCCACTTCAATCTTTCCTTTGTGGTGCTCGGTGATGATGAAGTAAGACACCGACAACCCCAGGCCCGTCCCTTTGCCCACTTCTTTGGTGGTGTAAAAAGGCTCAAAGATGTGACTTTTAACACTGTCCGGCATACCGGGACCATTATCTTCCACCTCGATCACCACATGTGTTGCTTCCGCGTGGGCGCGAATGTTGATGGTCGGTTTGAACTGCGGCTCAGCGTTATTTTGCAGGTCACTGGCCAGCGCTTGTCGTGCGTTGCGCAACAGGTTGAGAATGACTTGCTGAATCTCGGGCGCCGAGCCCATCACGCCAGGTAAATCGGTGCTAATGTCTTTGACAATCTTCGGTGGTTTAACTTTAAGTTCTTTTGCTTCACCGGTGTTAATGCTTAATTCAACACTGTGATCAATCACACTTTTCAGGTCCATCAGGCTGGTGTTGCGATTGCTTACATGGGAAAACTCCAGCATGTTGGTGACAATCTTGGCCGCGCGTTCGCCGGCTTCTTTGATGTCTTCGAGAAAGCTGTAAATATTGCGCTCACGCAAATATTCATACACTTGCTCCACATTGATACCCAGGTTTTTTGTCACCTCGTGATTGGATGCCAACTCAGGGGACGTGCGGCGATAAATATTTTGCACACTGTGCAGGATCGCCCCGATGGGGTTGTTGATTTCATGGGCAATGCCCGCCGCCAACTCTCCCAGTGATAACATTTTTTCATTCTGGATCATCACGTGTTCCATCTTGACCCGCAGGGTCACGTCATCGATTCGAATCACCGCGCCTATGCCTTGGGCCGCAATCAGCGGATAAATGGTCATGTCCATGTAACGTGCCTCTGTGCCCTGGCCCTGTTGCATGTTTTCATTAACCAGCGGTGCACCGCTTTCAATGGTTTTCTTGATGGTTGCAAGGCTAATGGGCAGGCTGGGATAAACCTCGTTCAAGTGGCGATGCAATGCCTCATCGGCGGAGATGCCGGTATTAAATGCAGCAGAAGCGTTCCAGTGAGTCACATAGCCTTGATGGGTAACACCGATCAGTACCGAAGGCATGGAGTTAATCATGCTGTGCAGGTAATCCTGGGTTTCGCGCAATAACAACACCGTGGCTTCGTGGCGGGCAATCTCATCCTGCAAGCGGTTGTTGGTTTGATGCAGACTTTCGGTTCGCTCCGCAATCTTGCGCTCCAGTTCCCGCTGGGATTCCTTTAATGCCTTGCGCGCCCGTTTGTTGTTAAGGCGGCTGCGTTGCAGGCCGATGATCAGCAAGCTTTGCAACAGGAACATCAGGGTGATAACCAGCCACAGGATATTGCTATAGCCGCTAGCGCGACTTTCTTGCTGGGCCAGCGCGGGCAGGGGGCTGATAAGGTAAAGCCACACCACCGCGCCCAGCCGCATAAAAACAGGATGAGCAAGCAGGATACCGCTGATGTTATTGATAGGCTTGGGCATGACACCACGCAGAAATGGGCAGATAAGAAGGCACATTCTACTCAGCAATCTCGAATAAAACTAACCGGAAAGCGGTGGGAATTGTCGAGGGGGTAAATGAGCGTCGCGAGCGCTGTGCGCCGCCTTGATTACATAGTCCGCGGCGATATGAATTGCGAGAAAAATCAGCGGCTTGTAGCACATGATAGCGGTTTGCATAAAAGTGTTTGACAAGGCATCTGATTTCGGTAGAATGCGCACCTCTCAACGGGGGCGGTTAGCTCAGTTGGTAGAGCAATGCCCTTACAAGGCATGGGTCACAAGTTCGAGTCTTGTACCGCCCACCACTTCGTTACTGAACAACGAAGGTAGATTGAGAGTTTTGCGGACCGGTAGTTCAGTCGGTTAGAATGCCGGCCTGTCACGCCGGAGGTCGCGGGTTCGAGTCCCGTCCGGTCCGCCACGAATTTCCCTTCAAAAGCCCCGCTCATGCGGGGCTTTTGCTTTTCCGGTCCCCCCGATTTTCCTCTTTTCTTCATTTTGGCGGCTAAACTTTCCCTCGTTACACAGAATTGTCATCATCGGCCATTAATCTGGGATCACTGGAGTAGATTTTTGGAAAGGAATCCTTTAGTTTCTGAGATGTCACATGACCACTGGCTGCAAGAAGTGCAACCGGTGAACTTTAACCAAGGAGCATCATCATGCAAGACTATATCGAAGACCTGCTGGATGTCATTTATGACGAAGGCGACGATGAGATAACAGAGGATTACTCTGATATCTGATGCGAGTGAAGCAGCCTGGTGCTGCGCGCTCGCCTGTTTACCTCCCCCCTTGTATCTCCCGCTGATTTTCTCCCATCTGATTTTTCATCTATAAGCGAAGCCAATAACTGCCGAGCGGTTCACAGCAAAAACCTGACCTGCGCACCATAATTCCGTCGTTCAAGTCGCAAATTCTGCGGAATATGGCTCCGCCTGACTTGCCCAACCGCGCGGATTTAATATCTGACTTATACTGGTAAACATCCACAGCTCCCCTTACAGCCCAGGCTGGATCGATTTTATGCAAACCCAATCCTCGGAACAGTTGGAAGCGGTATTCCTGTTCGACGGCGATCATATTACTCGTGAAATGCTTTATTCGGAGTTTGAAGCGATTCTCGATGGCTTTATCCCGGTGCCCGATTACGCAGGCCGACTGGCCAAGGCTGTGTATGTGCGGATTAATTCCCGCCTGTGTATTACCGCTGCCGTATTCTTTGTACTTGAGTTTGACGCGAAGGGAATGATTGACCGCCGCTGGAATGTGCCTTTGCAGCAGTTGGCGGAGGCGGCATCGCGCGGCCCGGATCTGGGCGCTGGTACCATTCGCCTGGCCTGTTTCAGTCAGTGTCCTATTGAATGGCAACGCAAGAATTTGTGGGACCCGCAGATGCAGCCGGGTTGTAACAGTTTCGTGTTAATGCGCAAGGCAGTTAAAGGCAATCGCCTGGGCCTGATCTTTAAAACCGCTGCTGCCGACAAGGCTGCTGCTGTCGAGGCGGAGCAGCGCGCACAGGAGCAACGGCGCGAGCAGAAAATCCAGGAAAAAATTCAGCAAAAACTGCATCAACAATACTCCAAGGAATTGCGCGACCGGCTTGCCCACGTCATCAAAGAGCAGCGTTTGCGTATTGCCACCCTCGAAAACCAGCAAAAGCTCAAGATCCAGGGCATCCAGCAAGAACACCAAAAGCGTTTGCATTCTTATCAGCAGGAGTTGTTGGAGGTACAAAAAAACCGACAGGAATTGGATGAGCGCAATCGTAGCCTCAAAGAAGATCTGGATGTGCAACTGCAAAAGCTTGACGGTGTGCGCGAATATTTCAGTCACAAACTGAAAGCGGCGCAGATGGATGAAAACAGCCAGATTCAGGCGATGCAGGAGAATTTTGCGCTGGAGTTGGAAGCCCGGCTTAAAACAGTCTCCGCAGAACTGCAGGAAAAACTGGACATGCGTGAGGTAGAGCTGTTCTACCGCCACGAGCAAGAGAAAAATCTGCGTGATGAGATTGCCCATCTGCGGCGCGAAAATCAGGCGCTGCTGAACAACGGCAGTGATCAACTACTCGCCCGGCTGGCCCGCGCGGGCATCAACTTTGTGGCCTTTCACCCGGGGGCCGGCAATATCGCCATACCTCTGGATGACATGAGCCGTTACCTCGATAATCCCCAAGCTTACGTTGCCGCCAAATGTGGTGTAACGGAAACACTTTATGCCGCCTGGCTTGCCCATTACCAGACACCCCGCTGTACCGGCGTTGACCATCGCGGACAGAGTTGTAACAAACCACTCGCGCGCGTGGCTACGCCCTCGGAGTTCCATGAAGGTGAACATGATCGCTGTGATCAACACCAGGTGTTGCCGCATCAATTGGTTGCTGAACGACGTTGAGCTAACGATTGATGATTGATGCGGTAAAAGCAGGTGTGGACCTCGATGTATTGCACCAGCGCGCGCTGGATGTGCCTATGCAGAAGGTAGCGTGGCCGGCACTCAACCAGAATGGCCTTGAGTTGATTGTGCGGCGCGATGACCTGATCGATCCGCACCAGAGTGGCAACAAGTTTTACAAGTTGTTCTACAACCTGTGTGCGGCTAACGAACGGGGCGTCAATCAGTTACTCAGTTTTGGGGGAGCCTATTCCAATCACCTTTACGCGCTGGCCGCGGCAGGCCATGCAGCCGGTATACGCACTGTCGGTGTCGTGCGTGGAGAGCGCCCCACCCAGTTAAGCCCGACCTTGCGGGATGCTGAAGCCTGGGATATGCAATTGTGTTTTGTTCCGCGTGCTGAATATCGTTCTGACAACGATGAGCTGTTGGACCGATTGCGCGAGCGCTATGGCGACTTCTTGTTGGTGCCGGAGGGCGGAGCCAATCTCAATGGCGCGCGCGGCGCAGCGGTAATGGGTTGGGCGATTACTCAACAGCTCGGCGATGCGTTTGATGTCGTCTGCGTGCCTTGCGGCACAGGCAGTACCCTGGCGGGCTTGGCCAGCGCATTACCGAATGATAAGACTGCCATAGGTTTTTCGGTGTTAAAGGGCGATGGCACATTAGGGCGTGAGATCAATCACCTTTATCGGTGCTGCTTATCTCCGAGCGCTGACGCTACATCGGGTGGACGTTGGCGCTTGATCAGCGGCTATCACACTGGCGGCTATGCCAGGAAGTTGCCGTCGAGGGTGAATGATTTCTGGCGCGACTTTGAAGCTGAAACCGGCATACTGCTAGATCCCGTCTATAGTTTGAAGATGTTTTGGGGTATTGCCTGTTTGGCTGCACAGGATTATTGGGCACCGGAGACACGCCTCGTGGTGGTGCATACCGGTGGCCTGCAAGGTCGGCGCGGCTTTCAAAGCCAGCTGGTGTAATCTCGTGTTTTTTACAAATCTGAATACTTCAGGTAAAAATGAAATTCAGGCCATAAGCCGTCGGCGATTATCCGGATGTTAAAAAAGCCAGTCAGCAATAAGACTGGAAGTGAGAGGCAAGGTCGTATCATGCACGCACATAAAAACACTATACCCGCCCGCATCGAATTCGATTTGAATTTGACTCGCACACTGGTGCCGCTTAAAGACATGAGTGAGAGCCATTTGCTCGCTTTGCTAAATGACGCCGCCGTGGATGTCGCGTTTGCCGGCCAGACCTTGTTTTCCAACGGCCAATACGACAATCAGCATATTTATCTTCTGCACGGCGATGTAGCGCTGGTGGCAGAAGACGGCAGCAAGACGCTCATCAAAGGGCGCTCCTCACTCATGCCCATTGCGCACCACCAACCCCGTTTATGTACCGCCGTGGCGGAAACCGATTGCAATCTGTTGCGCATTGACAGTGAGCGGTTGGATAAGCTGCTGACCTGGAGTGAAGTTGCCGACTATCTCCAATTGATTATTTCCCGCCAGCGTGATCTGGATGAAGACGTGGATTGGATGATGACGGTATTGAAATCCAACCTGTTCTTCAAAGTTCCTCCGCACAGCGTTGAACATATTTTCGCGCGCCTGATCCCACAGGTGGTGTATTCCGGTGATGTGATTCTTCGTCAGGGTGAAGTGGGCGATCAATGCTACTTTATCAAGGAAGGCGACGCTGAAGTGACACGTAACATCGATGGCAAATGGCAACACATTGCCGACATCAGTGTGGGGCGCTGCTTCGGGGAGGACGCATTGGTTAACGAAACCGTGCGCAATGCGTCGGTCACCATGCGCAGTGATGGTGTATTGATGCGTCTCGACAAACAGGATTTTTATCGGTTGTTGAAAGAACCGGTAGTGGCGACCTTGGAACTTAACCAATTTGAAGCAGCGATTGCCGAGGGTGCTGTGGCAGTCGATGTGCGCAGTGAAGAAGAATACAGCGAGAAACATTTAATTCGCGCCGTAAATATCCCTTTGCGTGTGTTAAGCATCAAGTCGCGTTTGTTATCCCAGGATAAGCTGTATATTTTTTATTGTGACACTGGGCGGCGCAGTCGCGCGGCGGCGCACTTGTTGGTACAACAGGGATACAAGGCGTTGGCGCTGGCAGATTGCGCGCAATTGTTCGGCCAATCCCGTTGGGAATCGCTGTTGGACGATCATCACAATTATGTGTTGCGGGATGGTGTCTCAGTCCAGGGCCAGTGATCGGGCACCACAAAGCCGCGACATTTTTCTTGCCAGATTCCGTCGTTTTTTTCCATGGCCGCAATCAACTGCGGCCGATGCAGATCGCCTACCCAATGTCTCAAATAGTCCCGCAGGTTATCCCGCGACAGCAGCGCATGGATGTCATCGGTTTGCGCGGCGGACAACCACTGGTGACGCGGCAACACCATCCAATAATCCAGTGCCTTAACTTCATCCAAAAAATATCGTAAATACCACCACAAGCCCCGCTGATGGTGCATGTGAGCATTGTGTGGTTTCGGCATGGCCTGATGGGCTGGATAGAATAAATAACCTTGCAGGCATAACGCACTGCGCCAGTTACTGCCGGGTGGTGCGAGTGTGGTCAGCGTGTTCTGGCTCGCTGTATTGAAGCGCAAGGGCAGCTGGTGGTTTAGCAGGCGCGCCAGTTTAATATCGAGGCGATCGTTGCAGTTGGGGCCAATCCACTGCGCCCACTCACTCGTGGAATGTACGTTCGTCGGCATACCCAAATAAAATTTAACCGCCGTCTCGATATGCCAGACGGCATCATCAGCTTGCACAATAAAATCGAACGCACCCAGGGTTTGGCCTTGATCGGTAATCTGTAAATTGTGCGCCAGCAAGTGGTAATGCGGATGCTGTTGCCAATAAAACCGCCAGAGGGTTTCGTAATAGATGCCGAGGCGCGTGCTTTTCAGTTGTGCGAGTTCGGTGAGTAAAGCCTGAGGGTTTTGGTCGAGGTCGACTAACCACGCCATATCCATCATGGCGTCGGTCGGCCAGATGGCAATGTGTGGGTCGGGCAGGTCAGCCAATAGCGGTGCGCTGGAACAACACCAGGCGAGATCTCGAATAACCTGGTGTTGAAAACGCATCACATAATCTCCGATGACTTTTACAGATACCGGAGATTATGTGAGCAACGTTCCCGTGATACAACGGCTAGCCATTAACATCTATATGACAACACCGGATTATTGCCGCACGGCAGAGCCGTTATTGGAACAGCCGCGAAACCACATACCGTAGCGCGGGTTGCCGATAATATTCAGGTTTCTGACGGTGATATTGTCGCGTCGGTCACAATGGATCGGCACCACCAGTTCACCACCATTGGCGTTGATCTGGTGTCCGTGGAAGTCCAGGATTTGATTTGCGCGCGGGCGGATGGCATAGACATTACCGCCGTCCGGCCCGCTGTCACCGGCGTTGCGGATGTTGACGGTACCGCTGCCCATGTTATTGATGGCAGCATTAACTGCGTCAAAGTAGCGGCTGCCCTGGTAGACGGTATTAATTGTGTGACATATTGCCTGCTGATTTGTCTGACAATTTGCAGCTCTGTGATCGGAGCCGCATTTGTGTTCAGATCCTCAGGGCGGGAACCACCGCTTTTTTCAATCGTCACAACCGACGAAGCCGCTATAATGGCCGCCTTGTAAGAACACCTGAAAATGGATACCCCATGACACACTTCTCGACCGTAGGACTCATCGGCCACCTCAATAGTGAACGCGCTATCTATTCCATCAAACGGTTGATCCGCTTTTTGCAGCAGCGTGGCAAACGGTTTGTGCTGGAATCCGAGACGGCGGCCCTGATTACCGATGTGCATTTGGTCGAAGGTGCACAGCAGATTGTCGGCATCGACGAGCTCGGCCAAACCTGCGATCTGGTGATCGTGGTGGGTGGCGACGGTAGCCTGTTGCGCAGCGGGCGGGCATTGGCGAAATACAATGTGCCTTTGCTGGGGGTGAATCGCGGTCGTCTGGGATTCCTTACTGATATCACGCCGGAAGATATCGAAACCCGCGTGGAAGAAGTCATGAACGGTAAATATGTGGTGGATAATCGCTTCCTGCTGGATATGACGGTTATGCGCCAGGGGGCGGCCATTGGCAGTGGCGATGCGCTTAATGACGTGGTACTGCACCCCGGTCAGTTTATTCACATGCTTGAATTCGAGCTGTATATCGACGGTTATTTTGTTACCAGCCAGCGCTCGGACGGCATGATCGTCTCGACCCCTACAGGTTCTACCGCTTATGCCCTGAGCGGCGGTGGACCCATCATGCACCCCAAACTGGATGCGATTGTCCTGGTGCCCATGAACCCCCATACCCTGAGCAGTCGGCCCATGGTGATCGCCGGGGATAGCGAGATCAAGATTATTGTCGGCGAACACAATACTGCCGTGCCCATGGTCACTTGTGATGGTCAGACGCATGTCGAGATCGGCGCGTCCGATGAAATCCATATCCGTAAGAAACCCCACACACTGAAACTGATTCATCCGCTGAACCACAATTTCTATGAACGCTGTCGCTCCAAGTTAGGCTGGGGTGGCCATTTGCTGAACCATTGATTTATGTCGAGTGATACCGCCACAGACAGATTACCGCCCGTGTCAGGTTATGACCTGATCGGCGATGTGCACGGTTGTGCCGTCACCTTGGGGCGTTTGCTGGAGCGGATGGGGTATCACAAAGTCGGCGGCGTCTACCAACACGATAAACGTCGGGCTATCTTTGTCGGCGACATCGTGGACCGCGGACCGCGCATTCGCGAAGCCCTGCATCTGGTGTACGACATGGTGGAGCAGGGTAAGGCGCAAATGGTTATCGGCAACCACGAGTTCAATGCCATCACTTACTGTACGCCGGGGCGGTCCGGTAGTGGCCGCGATTACCTGCGACCCCATGTGCCGCGCAACACACGCCAGATAGCAGAAACCCTGGAGCAGTTCGCGAACTACCCGCAGGAATGGAGCGCCTTCATTGACTGGTTCAAGACATTGCCGCTGTTTCTTGAGATTGATGGGGGTGCAGATTTCAGCCGTTTTCGCGTGGTCCATGCCTGCTGGGATGAGGCCCTGATTGCTGCTCATCAAGAACGGTATGGCAGTGGTCACTTTGATGTGGACTTTATCCATGCGTCCGCCGAGCCCGGTACGCTGGCGTCATACACCAAGCAACGGCTCACCGGCGGCGTCGATCTCCCCTTACCGCCCGGCGTGAAAATTGTGTCCAACGACGGTTACGAACGCAGCGCGTTTCGCACCAAATTTTGGGTGTCCCGGCCGAAGACTTATGGGGAATTACTGTTTCAGCCTGATCCCTTGCCAGAGGATATTGCTGTGGCACCTATCAGTCAGGAGCATCGCCAGCAGATGGTCAATTACGGCGCAGATCAGCCGCCGCTGTTTGTGGGGCACTACTGGCTCAAGGGAAAACCGCAACCCATTGCGCCCAACGTGGCCTGCCTGGATTACAGTGCGGTGAAATACGGGCGTTTGGTGGCCTATCGAATGGACGGCGAAGCCCATCTGCGTGCGCACAAATATGTGTGGGAATATGTGGACCCCTGATGGAATCTTGCGTCGACTCACGCGCCACTAACAACACTGACCTTGGTATCAAAACTGAATGTTGAACTGGATTGCTGTAAGACATTTGCCGCTGGATCAGGATCTAAGCGAACTGACCCGTTTCCTGGAACATCGCGGCCTCCCTTTTCGTGTAAGCGAAGAGGATGGGCAGCAAGTTGTCGCCGTGCAGGACCCGCAGCTTGTCGAACCTCTGGGGCAACTGGTGGATGGTTTCCTGCGCGGTGAAGTTCAGTTGCCAGCGGAAGATTCCGCTATGGAACAAACAGAGCCGCAACCCCGAGGTATTCCTTTCTGGATGACGCCGATTACGCTGGTGTTAATTTTGCTCAGCGGTGTCGGTGCCTTGTTAATCTATACCGAAACCGGTCAGGTCTGGGCGATGTGGTTTTTGTTGCTCGATGTTGCGCCGGATTTACGCAGCTTTATGTCGTTGAATGAAACCCTTGCTGGCGGTCAGGTCTGGCGGTTGGTCACTCCGGCGTTTTTACACTTCGGGTTGTTTCATTTTTTGTTTAACAGTTTGTGGATGTGGGATTTCGGCCGCCGGTTGGAACTGGGATTGGGTAAAGGCTGGTACGTATTATTCTTTGTGATTACGGCTATTGCCGCCAATCTCACTCAATATTTTTGGGAAGCTTCGCCCTGGTTTGGCGGCATGTCCGGTGTGGTTTATGCGCTATTGGGCTTTTTATGGATTCGCCAGCAACTTGCACCGCATCCGCTGTTTGCGGTGCCGGCCAGTATTATTGGCTTTATGCTGTTTTGGCTGGTGCTGTGTATGACCGGCATTGTCGATCAATTTATTGACGGTAGTGTGGCCAATGCCGCGCATCTCGGCGGGCTGATTGCCGGTATGATTCTGGGCGCTGTGTCGGGCATCCTGGCGCGCGGCAAGCGCACAGATTCAATCACCCTGTAATTTTTTGCACGATTCGTAAATTTCTTTGGAATGCCTTATGGATGTACAACAACTTCTCTCCAGTTTAACGCCGGATATTTATCGCGGTTTGAAGCGCGCCGTTGAGTTGGGCAAGTGGCCCGATGGCAATCGATTGTCAGCAGAACAACGTCAGCTTTGCATGCAGGCCATGATTGCCTACGAGCAGAAACATTTACCGCCGGAGCAACACACCGGATATATCGAGCCGGAACCGCATACCCATTGCGGTACGGATGATCATGACCACGATCATCCGGATGAACCCAAGCCGCTGAAATGGCTGTAAGAGTTTTTATCCACCTTATTTTTGCAAGCTGCTAATCAGGAATTTTCTATGAATGCCAGCCAACAACCCCAAGCGATTCACCTGAAAGATTATCGCGTACCCGATTACGTTATCGATAAAACCGAACTGCATGTTGATCTGTATGAAGAACATGCCACGGTGACCAGCAGCTTGCATCTGCGTCGCAACTCTGCCGCTGGCAACGGCGTCGCGCAGTTGGTATTGGACGGCTGCGAGATGGAATTGCGTTCCATCAGCATAGATGGTCGCGCTTTATCGGAGGATGAGTATCAGGTGGATGAAGAACACCTGACCTTGTTCAACCCGCCGGCAGAATTTGTATTGCAAACTCAAACCGACATAAAACCGCACGTGAATACATCGCTGGAAGGTTTGTACAAATCGCGCACCATGTTCTGTACCCAATGCGAAGCGGAGGGCTTTCGCAAGATTACCTATTACCTCGACCGACCGGATGTGATGAGTGAATTTACTACCACCATCGTTGCCGATAAAACACGCTACCCGGTATTACTTTCCAACGGTAATTTAATTGAACAGGGCGAAGCGGAAAGTGACCGTCACTTTGCGACCTGGCACGATCCGTTTAAAAAGCCCTGTTATTTATTTGCACTGGTGGCAGGTGATCTTGAACACATCGAAGACCGTTTTACCACGGCGTCTGGTCGTGAAGTGACTTTAAAGATTTTTGTGGAAGCCAAGGATCTCGATAAGTGTGACCACGCCATGACCTCACTGAAAAATGCCATGCGTTGGGATGAAGACGTATATGGCCGCGAATACGATCTCGATATCTTTATGATCGTTGCGGTAGACGATTTCAATATGGGCGCCATGGAAAACAAAGGCCTGAATATCTTTAATACTTCCTGTGTACTGGCCAAACCGGAAACCACCACTGACGCCGGTTTTCAGCGTGTGGAGGGTGTGGTCGCTCACGAATATTTCCACAACTGGTCGGGCAATCGGGTTACCTGCCGTGACTGGTTTCAGTTGAGCTTGAAAGAAGGCTTTACCGTTTACCGAGATGCAGAATTTTCAGCAGATATGGGATCGCGCACGGTTAAACGAGTGGAAGACGTCAGCTTGCTGCGCACCGCCCAATTTGCCGAGGATGCCGGACCTATGGCGCACCCGATCCGGCCGGAATCCTACATTGAAATTTCCAATTTCTATACGCTGACCATCTACGAGAAAGGTGCGGAAGTGATTCGCATGCTGGCCAATTTATTGGGGCCAGAAGATTTCCGCAAAGGCACCGATTTGTATTTCGACCGCCATGATGGTCAAGCCGTTACTACCGAAGATTTTGTCGCCGCTTTGGCCGATGCATCAGGGCGCGACCTGACGCAATTCAAACGTTGGTACTCACAAGCGGGCACCCCGCGTTTACAGGTGACTGATAGCTACGATGAAGATGCGCGCGAGTACACCTTGCACATCAAACAAAGCTGTCCACCGACCCCGGAATGCCAAAACAAACTACCATTCCATATTCCGGTCGCCATGGGCTTGCTAGGCAGTGGCGGTAATCTGCCCTTAAAAATCAAAGGCCAGGTGCCGGATTTTGAAACCGCAGATAACACGCACACCGTGCTGGAATTAACCGACGCAGAACACACCTTTGTTTTTGAAGGTGTCAATGAAAAACCGGTGCCGTCACTGTTGCGCGGTTTTTCTGCACCGGTGAAATTACACTACGATTATTCCCGCGAAGCGCTGATGTTATTAATGAGCCGCGACGACGACGGCTTTTGCCGCTGGGACGCCAGCCAGCAATTGGCCCTGCAAGTGATCGGCGATGTTATACAAGCCTGGCAACGCAAAGATGATATCGCTTCAATGGCGATTGATGCCCGTCTGATCGACGCCTACCGCAGCCTCTTGCAAGACACAAGTCTCGATCAGGCCATGGTCGCCTATATGTTGTCGCTACCCTCGGAAGCCTACCTCAGCGAGCTGGCAGATGTGATCGATGTAGAAGCCATCCACTACGGCAGAATACGCGTGCGCCGCGCCATCGCCGAATCACTGCGTGAAGAATTTGCCAGCATCTACCAGCGCTACGACAACCAACAAGCCTACGCCGCCACCGCAGAGGCGATTGCCGCGCGCAGTTTAAAAAATGTCGCGCTGGCCTATCTGATGCTCCTGGAAGACGACCAATGGATTCACGCCTGTGAACAACAATATCGTCAGGCAAACAACATGACCGACCGTATGGATGCGCTCGCGCAACTGGTCAACAGCCGTTCGCAAACCGCGCAAGCGCTCGCTACATCAGCCCTGGAAGATTTTTACCAACGTTGGCAAGACGAATCCCTGGTGGTCAATCAATGGATCAGCGTGCAGGCAAGCTGTTCGTTGCCCAATACCTTGGCCAAGGTCAAACTACTACAACAACACCCGGCTTACGATGAAAAAAATCCCAATAAAATCCGCGCGCTTGTTTCAACTTTTTGTAACGCCAACGCGATTAACTTCCACGCGTTGCAGGATGGCAAGGCAGAGGGTTATCGCTTCCTCGCCGATGAAGTCGTTCGCTTGAACACCCAGAATCCACAGATCGCTTCTCGTTTACTGGTGCCCTTAACGAAGTGGAAAAAATACAGTCCACAACGCCAGACATTGATGAAGGCTGAATTGGAAAGAATCCTTGCTGAACCTAAATTATCGAAGGATGTATATGAGGTTGTAAGTAAAAGTCTTGCTTGATGAATAGAGAAATTATCAAGGTCTTCTCGTTTCAAACGGAAAGTTTATGAAAACTTGATGTTGGCACAATACGAGTTTGGCGTTAGGGCCTATGTTTCGAAACCCTCAAGTCAGGGACGACTTGAGGGAGCTACAGGGATGTATTCATGCGTTTTCGAAACATAGGCCCTAATGACAAACGCACTACGAAGTGCATTCATTCATACCCGTAATACCTCTCCACATATATCTCCCCAGTTCTTGGCACAAAAGTTGAAACACAACACACTAAACCTACCCATTTAAGGGCAGGGAGGTGATGTTGTTGATACCGCCTTTGTTTTCTAAATTTTTTGCGCCCCGGTGTGGGGCATTTCGACCAAGTTGAATTGTTGGTTTGCACGGTAAATGTGCAATTGAGGGAAAGTGATGGGACGTTTGCTTGGGCACTGGGTAAGTGCGGTCAATATTCAATTATTGTGCGGCGTGATGCTCGCATTTATTGCCATCCCCATTTTCGCGTTACTAGCTGATTATCATCAGATCTGGTTGATTATTCCCTTGGTGGCTACCGCCATATTGTTGATCGGACTGGTCAGTAGTTACCACACCGGCGTTGAACAAATGCGTGCCTGTTTATTGGCAATTCGCCAGACGCAGCCGATGGACTCGGGTGTTCATCTTTCCAAATCTTTTGCGACCCTGATTGAAGACACGCGCGAAACCTTCAAACATTTCCAGCGGCGCAATGCCGAGTTTCGCGATGCGGTGAAGGAAATGGGTTATTCATCGTCAGAACTGGCAGGTAATGCCAACGACGTATCGAGCAGTGCGGCGTTTCAATCCAAGGCAACGACATCCAGTGCGGCAGCAATTACGGAGATCAGCCACAGTATTGATGATGTCGGTCAGCGTATTGTGTCGGCGCGCGAGGCGGCAACGGCGGCGTGTGAGTTGAGTGAAAGCGGTTCTCAGGCGTTGGTCTCAGCCAGTGATGAAGTCAAGCAGGTTGCCGCGCTTGCGCAGGAAACGGAAACACGTATTACGGCGTTGGAAGAATTGATGGTTAAGGTCACAGCCATGTCGCGCATCATTGGTGAGATTTCCGAGCAGACGAATTTGTTAGCATTGAATGCGGCGATTGAAGCGGCGCGCGCGGGTGAGCACGGGCGCGGGTTTGCCGTGGTGGCGGACGAGGTACGTGCCTTGGCGCAGCGCAGCCAGGGTTCGGCGGCAGACATTGCCACCAACATTCTGCAAGTACAAACCACCATGCAACAAGTGCGCGGCAGTATGGGTTCAGTGGTGGAAAAAACCGGTAAAAGTATGATGGAGGTTGGTCGTGCTGAAACAGCATTAGGCTCAATTAACCTGCGCACGCGCGACGTATTCAGTTTGATTGATGATATTGCGGTAGCGGCACAACAACAGAGTCAGGCCGCGCATGAGATTTCACGTCACATTGAAACTGTGGCGAACCTGGCCAATGAGAACAGTGGGCGTGCAATACAGGCTGCTGAAATTGCCGAGCACCTGCATCGACTGACACGGTTAACGGAGTAGATCATGGTTGATTTATTGTCGCTGCTATTTATCCTTTTGCCGCTGACCTTTATTGTATTTGTATTTTATTGTCTGCATCGTCGACGGGTTGTAATCGGGCGGCTGGTGGATCAAGGGTTAAACTACGTGCGGGTGATGCGCATTCTGTTGACTCACATCCAGCAACATCGTGGTTTGACTACGGGTTTCCTCAATGGCAATCATGAAGCCAAGGCAGATATCCAGGCATTACAGAATAAAATTCGCAAGGAAGTTGTCGAGGTCAGCAACCTGGGTGCGTGGGTACAGACAAACGAAAAATGGAAAAGCATCCTCGATCACTGGTCGCGTCTGAGCAGTCATTATGCGTCTGGCGAAGCGATGAATAATCTCAAACAGCACAATCAATTGATTGCCAATTTATTGTATTTCATCGAAGACATTGCGGATGCCCATCATCTGGACAGCAAGGCGCCTGCGGCGTCTGCACACCAGTGGCGGTCGCTGTTATTTATTGCGGAGTCGATTGGTCAGGCGCGCGCGCTGGGTACGGGTGTGGTAGCAAAAGGCGAGTGCAGCAGTGTGTTGCGAATTCAACTGAATCATTTACGCAATAAAATTGCTTCTCATACCGGAGAGCACCTTTCACCGCAGACCTGTGCCGAGATTGAGCAGTTGCTTCGCTGCATAGAAAAGGATGTGGTAATAGACCAGCCCACCATCAGCCCTAAAGAGTATTTTCAGTTAGCAACCCGCTCATTGGAGCGGGTTATGGAACAGTTTGATCAATATATCGAAGGACTGCGTTATCAGGGTCGTTAAGCAATCCCTGGCTTCGTCGTTCCCGCTATGATTTGTACAGCGGCGCCAAACTATCCTGTTGCTTCTGGCGGTGATGTTTCTGACGGCGGTAATTGTTAATCTCCTGAACTAATTCACTGCTGTCCCAATCGCTACCGGCATCGCCGCGATACAGAATTTCATCCAGTTTTTTCAGTTGTGCACGCAATGCGTCATTGTTTGATCGCTCCGCAATAGCCTGCAAGCTTTGCAGTTGCGGATCTTGCCAGTGAGCTTGGGCCCAATGAATTATTGCCGTGCGGGTAGCAGGATAATCCTTGTTGGCAGCGGCGCGTTTGAGTTCATTCCAGGCGGCTGTTTCGTTGGCGTGATCCTGGGTTTTCTCCGCAATATAGAATGAATGAATCGCACGCAACTCACGGCGCGCCTGCCAGTAGAGCCACGCAAACAGTAAAGTGGTAAAACCCAGAACCAATGCAGTAACAATCAGCCAGACCGGCGCAACATTGACCACACGAATATCCGGCGTGGTGCTTTCCATATCGGTATTGATCGGTGTGGTTTCAGGAGGATTTTCCACAGGGGGCACGGGTAATGGGTCCGGTGTTATGTTGCCCAACGCGTCTTCCACCTGAACCGTTTTCGCTGGCAGGGTAGCGGTTTTCATCTCCTGGCTTTCGGTATCCCACCAGTTCACACGCATCGCCGGCAATGTAAATTTACCGCTGCGATTGGGAATAATCGCGAGGGTTTCGATACGCGAACCTTTTACACCTTTGTTGCTGGTTTGATCATCGTTCTGCGGTTGATCGGGGTAAAAGGTTAATCCGTCAACGGCGGGTAATGACAACGGCGTTAGCTGGCCGGCAGTCAACCCATCGGCGGTAATCGTGATGGTGCGGGTAACCGGTTCGCCCACTTTCAAGCGCTCAGTGCCGGTGCTCCAGTGTTCAGTTAATTGCAGATCTTTAGCGGGTAACCAATCCTGGCCGCTGAATTGTGCCGGCGCAACATTCACATTCACGCGTTGTTCTTCCGTGCGTAATCGCAACAGATTATTGCGGCGGTTGCCAAACGGATCGCTCCAGGGATCGCGTTGCCCGCTGCGCACCGACACATTGTAGGTCAGGCTGGGAATAATCAACTCACCGCTATGCTGTGGAAAAATACTGTACACCCGTTCCACCACAATATGCTGACGACCGTTGATATTGGTCTGGTATTGATTCTCACCGAGATCAACGACCAGGGCATCCGGTAATTCCAGCGGTGTCATTTCGGCACCGTTTAAATTCACCGAGGTATACAGGCGAATCGTGAACAGGATCTGTTCCTGCACGTACACACTGTCTTTACTCACTTTCACATCAACAAAGACGTCGCTGCTGGCGTTTTGTGGTGCACGATTCTGGGATTCCACTGTAATGGGGATCGCATCACTACTTGCACCTTCAATCGTAAACGAAGGGATTTCCAGGGTGCCGACGCGCTTGGGGGCGAGCGCAATGCGCCAGTCGGTAAAGGATTCCATATCACCGTTGATAACGCGCATCTGGTTGCTTTGTTGAGTATTGAGAATATCGAAATCTTTTTGCAGTAACGTCAAATCCGGTGAATCACTGGTTTGTGCATAGAAGCGCAGAGTGAGCGTCAGGGTTTCCTGCAAACTGATAGTGTCGCGATCCACACTGGCCGACAAGGTATCGGCGCGAGCGCCGGCGCTGAACGCCAACAGAATAAACAATCCGCCCAAAAAACTGCGCATCATCTGTGGGGAAAAAAATAATCGGCTCATACCTTGACTCTCATTTATCGGTGTAACGCTCTGCGTGTTCTGTTAAGACAATTGCCCGCTACCAGCGATCATTTTCCTGCTCAGTGGGTGTCTGCCACATATTGCGATGCCGCTCATCACGCTTTTGTTGATATTGATAACGGAATTTGTTGCGCAGCAAACCGCCCGGATCATCAGGAACGCGTCGCAACCACTGTTCCATCGCTTGCTTCTCTTCATCGCTCAAGCCTTCTTCCAAAGCTGCGCGCATTTCTTCCAACTCTTCTTCGCTGGGTGTTGAACTTTGTTGGGCGGCTTGCTCTTCCTGCTGCTCGGCTTGCTCGCTGGACTGCTCGCCACTGTCGCCCGCCGCCGAGCTTTGAGCAGCGCTGCTTTGTTGTCCGTTTTGTTGTTCGCTATCTTGTTGGTCCTGTTGCTGCTGATCCTGCTCTTGTTCGGACTCACTGTCCTGTTGCTGGTCGCTTTGATTCTGCTGTTGGTCCTGCTGGTTTTTCTGTTCGTTGTTTTGCTCGGACGAATTCTGTTGTTGATCCTGCTTTTGTTCGCTGTCCTGATCTTCCTGATTCTCGCCGTCCTGATTTTGTTGGTCTTGTTGTTCTTTTTGTTGCTCCTGCTGTTGCTTCAACGCTTCCACCAGTGCGCGATTACTCGCGGCATCTGCCAGGTCGGGATTGCGTTTCAAGGCTTCATCATAAGCTTTGAGCGCTTCATCCAACTTACCGGATTTGGCCAGGGCATTGCCGCGATTGTAATGTGCCTGGGCAGTATCGCTCTGTGCAAAATTTTTGGCGGCGGCTTCGTAATCGCCAGCGCGATATTGGGCACTGCCTTTCCATTCGGGCGATTCAAATTCCTCCGCCGCGCTGGCGGCGTCACCTTGTTCAAGCGCGCGCTGGCCCTGTTGATCCTGGGTGAGCCAAAGATCGCGCCACTCAAACGCCTGGCTGTTCGGCGTATACAGTGACAGCGCAGGGACCAATAACAGCACCGGCAATACACCGCGACGGAAACAGAAAAACACAACCGGCAGTAATAAAAAAACTAACCAGTGACCATTGTCATGCCAGGTATCAAACTCACGATCCACAGCGCGACTTTCGTCGACTAACGGCGAGGGCAGGGCGAGCAAGGTTTCGATATCCCGTTTGTCGTTGGTCAGGTCGCTGTAACGTCCGCCGGTTTGCTGCGCGAGTGAACGCAACTCACTGCTATTCAATTGTGTGGTGACAATGGCACGGCTGCTGTCGCGTACAAAACCGCCATTGCTGCCGGGAATCGGCGCGGGAGCATCGCTACCGACGCCGAGGATGGATAAGCGCACATTATTGTCGAGCTGCTGTTTGATCGCGGACTGGGCATCGCTCACCACACCGTCGGTAATCAACAATACATCGCCGCGTTGTAAACCCGCGTCCTGCAATAGCCGCAACGCAAGTGTAATGGCAGATTCCGTATTGCTGCCGGGCAGGGGCATGATGTTGGGATGCAACGACGTCAACAAACTGTTGATGGTGGCGGTGTCGTCAGTGAGCGGTGTCACCACATGGGATTCGCCAGCGTAAACAATCAACGCGGTCAGTCCATCTTTACGCTCACGCAGGATATCGGCGATCTTCAGGCGCGCGCGAATCAGGCGCGAGGGTTTGATATCTTCCGTCAACATCGACGGTGAAAGATCAAGGATTAACACCAGTGCGTTTTCATTTTTTTGCACGGGCATGGGCCGTTTTTCCCACGCCGGGCCAGCCAAGGCCAGAGTGGCAATAATCCAGGCCGCGATAATTGCCCAGATATGCCAGCGCTGCGCGCGCGTGGTTTCGCCATCAATCAAAAACGGCAAGAGTTCCGGTGCGATAACCTGCTGCCATTGATGCGCGCCGCGCTTTTGTCGCCACAAGGCAATGCCCAATAAAATTGCGGGAACCAGCGCTAACAACCACAGCGGGCGCAGCCAGTGAAATTGCGTGAGGATCATCTCCCAGGTGTTCATCGGGAAACCTCCCCACGTGTTGTTGATGTGCCATCCTGTGCATAGAACGGTGTGGCGCGTTGTTGCCACCAATTCGCCAGGGCCCACAATAAACTCAACACAAACGCCACAGCTAACGGCCAGTAAAATAATGCCTGCACCGGGCGAAAGGTTTCTTCATCGAATTCGATAGGTTCCAGCAAATCCAGTTGATGATGGATATTGCTTAATTCTTCGAGATTGCGCGCGCGGAAGTATTGTCCGCCGGTTTGGTCGGCGATTTCGCGCATGGTGTCTTCATCAAGATCTTGCGACGGATTGACGCGGCGCGCGCCGAATAATCCGGGCACAATCATTTCTTCGGCACCGAAACCGATGGTGTAAATCTTGATATTTTCTTTCAGCGCTAACGCGGCGGCACGCTGCGGTGTCAGCTCGCCGGAATTGCTGGCGCCGTCGGTCAATAACACCAACACACGGCTTGCATCCGGACGTGCGCGCAAACGTTTTACTGCCAGACCAATAGCATCACCGATGGCGGTTTTCTCGCCGGCAAAACCGATCTGGGTTTCCTGTAACAGTTGATTGACGGTGTTGCGATCGTAGGTGAGCGGTGCTTGCAAATACGCCTGACTACCGAACAGGATCAAACCCAGGCGGTCACTTTTGCGCCGCTCCACAAAATCACCGACGACAATTTTAATGGCTTGCAGGCGATTGATGTTTTTACCCAGGTAGGTCATGTCTTCAATTTGCATACTGCCGGAAATATCCACGGCCATCAGCAGGTCGCGCCCGCTGCCGGGCAGACTCACCGGCTCGCCAACCCACTGCGGATTGCTCGCGGCGAGCAGACTGCACAACCAGATTAACCACAACAACAGGATCTTCAGCGGGCCTTTGCGTGTATGCAAACCGGTGGCATCTTGCAAGGCGGCGGCACTGCGATAAAAAGGTACGCGTAACGCCGCTTCCTGACGCTGCTGCGCCGGCAGCAAGCGGGCAAATAGCGGCAAAGGCAGCAACAGTAATAACCAGGGCCATTGCAACTCAAGCATTGCGGGTCTCCTTGTTATTCACGGGGTGTTTATCAGCAGGTTGGTTGTCAACGGGGGCTTCTGGTTGCGCGCGTGTCGGCAATAAGGTTTTTGCAGCGGTTTTTCTGACCGGTGTTTTCTGCCATTGGTTGCGATGTTTTTGCAGCCATAAACTCACCAGTTGTTGCAAGGCATCGATATCCGCTTGTGGGTTGGCTTCATAAGGACCGGTTAATAACGCGCGGCCAGCACCGCTGCTGAAACCGCCGCGGGCTTCCGGGCATTGATCATCAAGCCAGCGCAGCCAGTCTTCACCTTTGAGGTTTGCCTGATAGCTATTGCCACAACCGCTTAACGCCGCGCGGCGCAAAATAATACTGAGTTGCTGTAAATACGTGGCGACTTGTTGATCCTGATTTACGGCCCCTGCTTTTACAGAGAGCGTGGCGCGCTGCAATTCGGCGAGCGCAGCGGCGCGGTAGCGGTTGTGTTGCCGGTGACGGCGAAACATCAGGAACGCGGTCAGTGCGACGAGCACCAGCAGGATTAACAACACCCACCAGCCCCAGGCTAAAGGCCAAAGGCCAACGGCGTCGGGCAAGTGAATATCTTTCAGTTGAGCAAGTGGGTCCATGTTTTCCATCGTGTCTAAAACCTAGCGGCGGCGCGGGCTATTTTTGCCGAAGCGCTCGCGCAGCAAATGTTGGATGTCGTCATTGGTGGCATAAGACAGCAGGGACAGATTCAGGCGCTGACAACGGCGGGTTAAGTCCTGCAGATGTTGTTGGTAATGTTCATGGTAAGCCTGCTGGAAGCGCCGTTCGTTAGCTGGAATACGGCAGCGGGATTGGCCATCGCTAATCGTTAAAACGGAATTGCTGGCCAGTTGCCGTTCGAGCGGATCAAACACATGCACCAGGGTGACATCAGCATGCCGCGCCAGCTCAAACAATTGTTGCTCGCACGCTGCATCAAAGTCGTGGAAATCACTGACGATAAATAGTGCGCACCCTGGTTTGGCGATGCGGCGAGTATCCGCAAGGATATCCACCAGTTTCACGCTATCAGCGGGCGGGACCGGGGATTGCAGGCGGTGGTTGTAATCCTGCAATTGATGCAACAACTCCAGCATGGCGTGCTTGCTGCGACGCGGGCGGATATCCCGTTGCGTGTGATCGCCAAATACCAGACCGCCGACGCGGTCGCTGTTGCCTAGCGCAGCCCACCCGAGTAGCGCACAGATGTGCGCGCACAGCACGGATTTAAAACAGCGCTGGCTGCCGAAGAACATGGTGGCGCGTTGGTCGGCCACCATAAACACCGGGCGCTCACGCTCTTCGCGAAAAATTTTGGTATGCGGCACCTGAGTGCGCGCGGTGACGCGCCAGTCGATGGTGCGAATATCATCGCCGGGCTGATACAAGCGCACTTCTTCAAAGTCGATGCCGCGCCCGCGAAAGCGGGTGCGTTCTCCGCCGGTCAGCAGGCTGCGCACCGGCCGTTTGGCGAAGAGTTTCAGATCCTGTGCGGCAAACCGCAGGCGCAGCAGTTGCGCGAGATCACTGTAGGCTCCGGCGGGGTTGAGGTTGTCCAATAACGCGTTGCTCATGGGTTACGCCAGGGGAACAACGGCAATTAACTGATCAATCGCCTGGTCACTGTTAACACCAGTGGCTTCGGCTTCGAAGGTGAGAATCAAACGATGACGCAGACAATCGTGAATGACCGCCTGTACATCATCGGGGCTGACAAAATCCTTACCTTGCAGCCAGGCATAAGCACGGGCGCAGCGATCCAGGGCGATAGTGGCACGCGGGCTGGCGCCATATTCGATCAGGTTGGCCAGGTCTTCGTTGTATTGTGCGGGACGGCGGGTGGCGTTAATCAACTGGACAATATATTCCTCAACCGTCGGCGCCATGTGCATAGCAAGGATTTCCTTACGCGCCAGCTCCAGGGTTGCCTGGCTGACGGTCGCCGGTACTTCCGGTGCAATAGCTGCTGCTTCATTGCGTGCCAGTTGCAGGATGCGGCGTTCCGCGTCCACGCTGGGGTAATCCACCATCACATGCAGCAGGAAACGGTCGAGCTGGGCTTCCGGCAATGGATAGGTGCCTTCCTGTTCAATCGGGTTCTGGGTGGCCATCACCATAAACAGGGGCGGCAGCGGATACGTCCGGCTACCCACGCTCACCTGGCGCTCGGCCATGGCTTCCAGCAGCGCAGACTGTACCTTGGCCGGGGCGCGGTTGATCTCATCAGCCAGGACCAGGTTATGAAAAATCGGGCCAGACTGGAATTCAAAGGTGCCGTGCTCCGGGCGGTAGATATCCGTGCCGGTCACGTCAGAGGGTAATAAGTCGGGCGTAAATTGAATGCGGTGAAAGTCACCTTCAATCGCCTGGGCCAGGGTTTTGATGGCTTTGGTCTTGGCCAGACCGGGAGCGCCTTCCACCAGCAGGTGGCCATCGGCCAGTAGTGCAATCAACAGTCGTTGGTTCAGGTGTTCCTGGCCGATGATCTGATTGTTGAGCCAGGTGTAGAGCGTTTGGATCTGCTGATAAGCCTGCATGGATAGGGGTCACCTTTTACTGTGGTTTGTTACTTGAATAGGGATGTAATAAAAATTCCGGTGTTGTTTATTATTCACCTTCGAGCGGCGCTTTGGTTAACAGCCTGTCGGCTGACCGTCGGTCGATTCATGCGACGCTGGATAGACCTGTCATAGTGATGGCAGTTCCCCGATTTTTCAACGGCTTCGCTGGCCCTGCTCAGTTAATCTTCAGCCCCGCTTAATTTTTCTTCAAATAGTTCAGCTAATCTTAAAGACAGGGCTGACATGTGTTAGCGCAAATGCGCGCACGCAAAATTTAACGGGATTTTTGCGGTCCCATAACCCGTGGTTATTTTTTGAACTCACCGGGAGGTGTCTGTGGACAGACGATTAACCAGTACGCAAGATTCCAGCACTTTTTTTCACGAGCTGCGCGAATACGCTGCGCAACAATTGTCACCGTCTGAAGAGCAAGCGCTCTTTGCCTTTGCTGAACAGTTCTTTGATCGCTATCCCCTGGAGGAACTCGCCGGCCGCCACCTCAGCGACATATTCGGTGCGGTGTTTCAGTATTGGCGGTTTTTGCAGCAGTATGATCGAAAGGCGCCGAAGATTCGTGCATTCAATCCCAATCTTGAAGAAGACGGTTGGGTTTGTCCGTATACCGTGTTGGTGGTCTTGCAGCGCGATATGCCATTCCTCGTCGACTCTATCCGCATTGAACTGAATCGTCGAAACATCGCCATCCACGCCATCAAAAGTACGGTTGTTGCCGTCGCGCGCGATGCGCACCATCAATTACAGAAACTCGCGCACCGCTCACTGGCCGAAGACGATGAGCTGGATAAAGAAGCCCTGATCGTGCTGGAGATCAGCCTGCGCACCGAAGAGCATACCTTGCACGATCTGGTGACCAGCATTGATTCCGTTCTGGCCGAAGTCGATGTGGTGGTGGCGGATTACCAACCCTTGGTCGAATGCGCACTGGATGCTGAGGAAAATCTCAACCTGGCGCGTCATGCTGTGGTGGCGGCGCAAGTAGAAGAGAGCCAGGCTTTTTTGCGCTGGATTGTGGATAACCATTTCACCTTCCTCGGCTACGCCGAATACGAGTTTGGCGAGGAGGATGGCGTTAAATTATTGCGTGAGCGTGTAGATAAACGCCTGGGTGTCTTCGGGCTCAAAGGCGGTGCGCCTAACGTCAGCGATGTGCACCATTTCAACAACGGCATGGCGCGCTTTCATTTAGCACCCCAGGTGCTGACCTTTTCCAAATCGTCCGTGCGTTCCCGTGTACATCGCCAGGCCTACTCGGATTACATTGTGGTGAAACGCTTCAACGCGGCCGGGGAAATTTGCGGCGAAGCGCGTTTTCTCGGATTGTATACCTCAGCGGTTTACACCATGAGTCCGCGCCAGATTCCCTTGATCGGTGCCAAGGTGGCGAAAGTCTTTGAACGCAGTGAACTGGACCCCGACAGCCACGACGGCAAAGCCTTGCAGCAGATCCTTGATAATTTTCCGCGCGATGAATTATTTCTCAGCACCAGCGCCGAGCTATATGAACTGGTCACCGGCGTTGCACGCATCAACGAGCGTTATATGGTACGCCTGTTTATGCGCAAGGATTTATTCGGCAAATTTGTTACCTGCCTGGTGTACGTGCCGCGCGATGTCTTTACCACGCGTTTGCGCTTGAAGATTCAGGCCTTGATCGGCGAGGCACTGGGCACACAGGAATGTGAGTTTACTACCTGGTTTTCCGAGTCCATCCTTGCGCGCGTGCACCTGGTGTTCAAGGTCGACCCGAATCAGCCATTGAATTACGACCAGCAGGAACTGCAAGCGCGCATCGTGGCCATTACCCGTTCCTGGGACGACGATTTACAGGATGCCTTGCTCGATGCCCATGGCGAAGAAAAAACCATGGAAATGCTGCAACAATACCGCGAAGCTTTTCCTTCCGCCTATCAGGAAACCTATGACTCGCGCACCGCCGTACACGACATTGACTCTATTGCCGAGCTGCGCGATGTTCGCGATATTGCCATGAGTTTTTACCAACCGGCAGGTGCGGAAGATCACGTTTTACGTTTCAAGATATTCCACTTGAATACGACCCTGGAATTGTCCGATGTGATTCCCATCCTGGAGCATATGGGGTTGCGGGTTATTACCGAGAATCCCTATGAAATTCGGCGCCGTGATGGTTCCAGCGTATGGCTGCATGACTTTACCTTGTCCCATAATTTGTCCGAAGCGGTTGATGTGCATGCGGTCAGGAAAAGTTTTCAGGAAGCCTTTGAAGCCATTTGGCACAAACGTACCGACAATGATGTGTTTAATCGCCTGATTTTGAGTGGGCGACTCAATTGGCGCGAGGTGATGTTGTTTCGCGCCTACGCCAGTTATATGCGCCAGACCCTGTTTAACTTTACCGAAAGTTATATTGCGAATACCTTGGTAAATCAGGTGGCCATTACGCGCAATTTAATTGCCTTGTTCAAGGCTAAATTTGATCCGCGCCTTAACGAGAGTCGCGATTCCAGTGAACGTATCGATCGTTTGCGCAGTAAAATCCTGGAGGAGTTGGACGGTGTTGCCAACCTGAATGAAGACCGCATTCTGCGTCGTTATCTGGCGATGATGGATGCCACACTGCGCACGAATTATTTTCAACGCGATGCACAGGGCGCTGAAAAAGCATACTTGTCCTTGAAGTTCAGTCCGCGCCAGGTACCCGATATTCCCGCACCGCGACCCTTGTATGAAATTTATGTCTTCTCACCGCGTATGGAGGGTGTGCACTTGCGCGGTGGCAAGGTTGCGCGCGGTGGTTTGCGCTGGTCAGATCGGCTGCCCGATTACCGCACGGAAGTTCTTGGCCTTGTGAAAGCACAGCAGGTAAAAAATGCCGTCATCGTGCCTAACGGTGCCAAGGGCGGATTTGTGTGCAAGCAAATGCCAGTGGGCGCGAGCCGTGACGATATTCAGCAGGAAGGCATCGCTTGTTACAAGATGTTTATTCGCGGTTTATTGGATATCACCGATAATTTGCGTGGTGGCGAAATAGTTAAACCCGTGAATGTGTTGTGCTTCGATCAGGATGATCCTTATTTAGTGGTTGCTGCGGACAAAGGCACCGCTACTTTTTCCGATATTGCCAACGGCATTTCCGCTGAGTATAACTTTTGGTTGGGCGATGCCTTTGCCTCCGGTGGCAGTCAGGGTTATGACCACAAAGCTATGGGCATTACCGCGCGCGGTGCCTGGATTTCGGTGCAACGGCACTTCAAGGAAAAAGATATCAATATTCAGGAGCAGGATTTTACGGTGATTGGTATCGGTGATATGGCGGGCGACGTGTTTGGTAATGGCATGTTGTTATCGCCGCACATCCGTTTAATTGCTGCGTTCAACCATCAGCATATCTTTATCGATCCACAACCGGATGCGAAGCGCAGCTTTCGCGAGCGAGAGCGATTATTTAAATTGCCGCGTTCCAGCTGGATGGATTATGACAAGAGTCATATCAGTAAAGGTGGCGGTGTTTTCCCGCGCGATTTGAAATCAATTGCAATCACACCCGAGATGAAAACAGCCTTGGCGATTGATCAAGAAAAGCTGACACCGGGTGAATTGATTCATACGCTGTTAAAGGCGCCCGTAGATTTGCTATGGAACGGCGGTATTGGCACTTACGTGAAATCCTCCGAGGAAAGTCATGCCGACGTGGGTGATAAGGCCAACGATAATGTGCGTGTTAACGGCAATGAATTGCGCTGCAAAGTATTTGGTGAAGGCGGCAACCTCGGTATGTCCCAGTTGGGGCGGGTAGAGTATTGCCTGAACGGTGGTGCCTGCAATACAGATTTTATTGATAACGCCGGCGGCGTGGATTGTTCGGATCACGAAGTCAATATCAAAATTTTACTGGATGATGTAGTTGCCAAAGGCGATCTCACGCAAAAACAACGCAACCAATTGCTGATGGATATGACGGAGAACGTGGCGCAGTTGGTCTTGCACAATAATTATCGACAAACCCAGGCGATCAGCATTGCCCAGGCCGATGCCCTCAAACGCGGGGCCGAATATCGTCGCTTTATGAGCAGGCTCCAGGCCGCAGGCCGACTTGATCGTGCGCTGGAATTTTTGCCCGACGATGACAGCCTGATAGAACGGCAATCTCACGGCAAAGGATTAACCCGGCCGGAGTTGGCGATTTTGATTTCTTATGCAAAAGCAACGCTGAAGGAGGATCTGGTGGAGACGGATATCGCCAGTGATCCTTATATTGCCGGTTTTATCGAAGGCGCTTTCCCACAGAAAATTGCCCGGGATTTTAAAGAGCCTTTGTATCGCCATCGCCTGCGGCGCGAAATTATTGCGACCCAGATTGCCAACGATATTGTTAACAATATGGGCATCAGCTTTGCGCAGCGCTTGATGGAGTCCACTGGCGCTGGTGTGGGCGAGCTCGCCGCTGCCTACATTACCGCGCGCAATATTTTTCAGTTGGATAGTTATTGGCGGGAACTGGAACAGCTTGATTACCACATACCGGCAGCGCTGCAAATTGAGTTGATGATCAAGATGATGCGCCGGGTGCGGCGGGCAACGCGCTGGTTTTTGCGCAATCGACGCGGTCATCTCGATCCCGGCAAAGAAGTGGAAATTTTCACCCGCGGTATGCAGGACATTACCAGCCATCTGCCGCAATTATTGCGCGGCCAACCGCTAGAGAATTGGCAAGCACGCTGCGCTTATTTGCAGGAGCAAGGCTTGCCGGAATCCTTGGCCAAACGTGCGGCCATGCCGGGTTATTTATTCTCCGGACTCAGCGTAGTGGATGCGGCGCAAACGAGCGGCACCGATCTGCTCGCGGTAGCCGACTTATACGCAACCCTGGGTGAATATCTGGAGTTGCCGTGGTTTGCTGAGCAATTATCGGAGGTCAAGGTAGAAAACTACTGGCAAGCCATGGCGCGCGAAAGTTTTATGGATGATCTCGAAACGCAATTGCGCACACTCGCAACACAATTGATTCCGGAAATCACCGGTGATGATTCTATCGATGCGGTTGTTTCCACCTGGGGTGAACAAAACGATGCACAGGTTAAACGCTGGACCGCGATGATCAATGAATTGCAAGCAGGCAGTCACACTGATTTTGCGGTTTTCTCTGTGGCATTGCGCGAATTGCGTGACTTGATTAAACAATGATTAGGTCGCAAAACGAACCCATGAGGGGTTCGAAACTAAAACCCTGGCGCCACTCGCATTATGCCTACGGCGTTGCGTCCTGATTCACTTGCAACGTGAAGTCACCCAGTTGTAGATGCTTCCAGCGCGGCGTTACGGTTTTGATGGTTTGTTGCTGCAAGGTATCAATCAGTTTTTTCGCATCATACTTTTGCTTGTCGAGTCGGCTAAGGGTGAGTTTTTCCCACACATCTCCCTGCTGGGTGAACAGTGAAACATTCGGGAAATGTTCTGTGATATCCACCAACACATAATCGTTGCTGCCGTCTTCATCCAGATCAACTGGCATCAAGTAGTAATCTTTTATATTGCGTAAACGCCAGGGGTTGCTGATCAGGTCGGCGTAGATGGCATCGGCCAGTGCGGTTGGGATGGTGTGTTCGGGAAGAACGCGAATGGCTTTGAAAAGCTGGTCTCTATCAATCGGATTTGTTTTGTTCGTGTGGTCGCGATAGAGGCTGTCGATGGCAATCGCAACGGCCGGGTGACTCTCGTTAAAATCCTGCTTAAGTTTTTGTAGGGCTTCATAGCCGGGTTTCATCAAATCGCGGCGAAAATAATGAATGTCAAAATCCTCGGGCTTCACTTTGCCTGACTCCAGTTGCGCCAGCTGGCTGTTGACAGATATCTTGCGAAAATCCACCAGCGGTGAATTGATCAGTATCATGGTGCACAACAATAAAATTCCCATCCGCACATTGACCCAACTTAGCCTGTGCAACCACGCATCGCGTTGCTTGATAATGCCCCAGAGATAACCCACGGAAAACAGCGCGAGAAAGCCCCAGACCAGAAAGCCCCAGCAGCGATCTACCGTCCATCCATATTGTTGTACTCGTAAGCTCAAACCATAAAAAGCAATGGCGCTGTAGATGGGTAACAGGGCAATGCCGAGATAAATAAAACGGTGGATAAACAGCGGGTAAGGTTGGGTGTCGGGATCGTCTTGGTAGACGGCGTTGAGGAAAAATAACATCAATGCCTGCATACACAAAATCAATGCGCTGCCGCTGTTTGTTTCCCATAAAGGGTCGAGGCCGGTGAAGGGTAAGGTGACTAGAAACAGGATGGAAACCAGGGTCAGAATCACCAACAAAAATTTCATCAGGGCTTGCTGGATGCGCGTGATGGTGTCGATAACCTTGTATTGGCTGCGAAAGATAAGTACCCCGAAGCCATGGGCCAGTGACAGTGCCGGATAATAAAACCAGGGTTCTTTAAACAGGTCATCAAAGAAGTCAATCTTGATCACCTTGAACAATTCTGCCCACAGATTAAGAATGCCCCAGACGCACAGCATAAATAACAGCGCAAGACCGAGTGTTAAAAAGTTTCGCCAGGAAAAACGAAATAGATCTGCGTAGTTGAAAGGGTTTCCGGTGGCACGTTGCTGGGCATACATCAACAATTTGAAGCTGGCGATGCCCAGCGTGGAAACAAAAGCGACCAAGGAACCGGTGAAGCGTAGATGCTCAAGAGGAATCACCTGACTGCCGACATAATATCCTGTGAGGCCGCAGAGCAGGGTGAAGGGCAAGATCCAACGAATAATCGTTCGCCAGTTGTCCGACTCTAACGACAACAGCAACATCCAGGGGCCGATGATGACCATGCTGTACAGGCAAAACAGCCATTGCGGTTCTTGATGCGGCCAGAATCTAAATTCGATGGACTGGTGCAGGATAAGCAGCAAAAAGCCTTGAATCAGAGCGATGGCGAGTAATAGTTTTCGCGGCAGGGCAGCGTCCATAATATGATGTGTTTCCTGTTGTTCGTCGGGTTCGCCTTATCCTAGGGGATGAACCTGTGTTTTGGTAGTGAGCACTTTTTATTTTTGTAGCGAGGAATGTCTTTGCGCGATCTCATCGTCAACCTCATGATTTCCCCTGATGAATATCAACGGCTATATCAGGGAGCAGTGCGGGATGTTCTGGCCACCAGCGTGGATGGCCGACGGGTTCGTTTCCCGGCGATGATTCTGCGACCTTACGTGACGCATCTGGGGATTCGCGGACGTTTTCGCATCCTGTTTGATGAAAACCACCGCTTCCAGGGCATTGAAAAAATCGACTAGGGCGGGTGAATCCAGTATCCTTGCGCGCAGTTTTCAGCCCTTCCAATAGCCTGTAATGACGCCTATGTACTCAACGCTCAGAAACCTCCTGTTCCGCCTCGACCCCGAAGTTTCCCATGAATTCAGCCTCGATATGCTGGGTGCCGCCGAACGCCTGAAGTTGCTGGAGTTGTTTATCTCTGCACCGGCTTATAACCCGGTTGAGGTGATGGGGTTGCGCTTTCCTAATCCCGTGGGTTTGGCTGCAGGGCTCGACAAAAATGGCGATTATTTCAATGCCTTGGGTGCTCTGGGATTCGGTTTTGTTGAGATTGGCACCGTGACACCCCGCCCGCAACCGGGTAATCCCCAGCCGCGCCTGTTCCGCATTCCTGAGCGGGAAGCGATCATCAACCGTATGGGTTTCAACAACAAAGGCGTGGATCATCTGGTTGACCAGGTACGCAAGCGCCGCTATCAGGGCATTCTGGGGATTAATATCGGCAAGAACGCCACCACCCCGGTGGAAAATGCAGCGGATGATTACCTGATCGGTATGCGCAAAGTCTATGCCCATGCGGATTACATCACGGTCAACGTATCTTCTCCCAATACGCCCGGTTTACGGGATCTGCAATTCGGTGACAGCCTCAATCGCTTGCTGGAGACCCTGAAAAAAGAACAGTTAACCCTGCAAGAAGCACATCAACGCTATGTGCCGGTCGCGGTGAAGATCGCGCCGGATATGGATGATATCGCCATTGCCCAGGTAGCAACTGCCTTGGCCGAGCAGGGCATGGACGGGGTGATTGCTACAAACACGACCATTGGACGTGAAGGCGTGGAAGGCTGCGTTAACAGTGAAGAAGCCGGTGGCCTGAGTGGCTTGCCGGTGCGCGACAAGAGCACACGTGTGATTGCTGGCCTGCACAGCCACCTGGGGGGCAAGCTGCCGATTATCGGCGTTGGGGGCATCTTTGATGGTCCCAGCGCGGTAGAGAAGATCAAGGCAGGCGCCAGTCTGGTGCAGATATACAGCGGGTTTATTTATCGTGGTCCGGCGGTGGTTACCGAGGCTGCCAGCGCTATTGCGCAGATGGAAAAATGAGGGAATTTTATGATCGGCAATCCGGTATTTTTATTAATCGGATTACCCTGGGCTGAAAAAAAGAAGCCCGCGAGTAGCGGGCGTTTGGTCATGACCGAAGTCATGGCAGGATTGCCCGAATAGCCGTCGGGCGCGGTTGGGATTGTGTCAGTATCTGATCAAGTACTCATAGGAAGTTGTTGGATATTGCTCAGCTTTTGCACCTGAGCCATGCGATTTAAACCGTCCCATTGGTCAATGCGCGATTCGCGCCATCCATTTAACCATTGCTGTCGAGCGGTACCGCTGTCGTGTGGACACAAACTCCTTGAACGACCTTCAATACCAGCTTTATACCCTTTACTGAATGCGCGTTCTGTTTGGTCACGTTTTTGACGTTTCATCAGTTATAGCACCTCTATGTAACGGTTGTTGCGGTGGTTAGTTTTTGTTTCGCTTTTTGATGCTTCTTACCTTGTATTGCAGATGTTGGAAGTGTCCATCCGTTTTTCAACTCTCCATGGCTAGAATGTTGAATGCACGTTTGGAACGAGGAGTTACAATCACCGTGACGTAATACGTCATATACCCATGCCGTGGCGCCGATGACTGTACTCGGTTGACATCATCCGATTGTCATAAGTTCACGGCGGAAGATCAGTACAACAAAAAAACGCAGTACTTTGAACGATTTTATTTTTATAGCCAGCGCGCTCTATAGTACTTAAAACTCTAGCAAATCGATTTGACAAATCGTAAACCCGCATGAGTACTGGGCTGCGCGCTGATGGCGCATATTTCCGCGCGACACAAAGGATAACGCATGATCGAACATCAATTTTTTGCTACGTGCCCGAAAGGCATTGAAAATCTCCTGTATAACGAACTGGCCGACCTGGGCGCGACCGAGTTGCGCGAAACTATCGCCGGCGTTTATTTTCATGCGTCACAGGAAACTGCTTATCGCATTTGTTTGTGGAGTCGTCTGGCCAATAAAATTTTGTTGCCCTTGGCCAACTTTACTGTGAACAGTCAGGACGAGTTGTATCAGGGCGTGCGCGATTTGCCCTGGCAAGACCATCTAAATCCGGGCGGTTCGTTGTTAGTGGATTTTACCGGCACCAATGACGCCATTCGCAATACACAATTCGGTGCGGTAAAAGTGAAAGATGCCATCGTCGATTGTTTACGTGATTTCAGTGGCGAGCGTCCATCGGTGGCAAAACGTGATCCGGATTTACGCGTGAATGCGCGGCTTGCTAAAGATAAATTGGTGATCAGTATTGATTTGTCCGGTGAAAGTTTGCATCGACGCGGTTATCGCATCAAGCAGGGCAATGCACCGTTAAAAGAAAATCTTGCCGCCGGTATTTTATTACGCGCCGGTTGGCCTGCGGTGGCGGCGGAGGGCGGGGCACTGCTCGATCCGATGTGCGGTTCGGGAACTTTGTTAATTGAGGCGGCGATGATGGCTGCTGATATTGCACCGGGATTGGGACGGGCCAGCTTTGGTTTTGAACGCTGGTTGAATCACCGTAATGATATCTGGCTGTCGTTGCGTGAAGAAGCCTTTGATCGCCGACGTGATGGCCTGGCAAAAAATTTACCGGAAATCCGCGGCTACGATGCTGATCTTAAAGTCATTCGCGCCGCCGAAGAAAATATTGTCAGTGCAGAGCTGGATCATTGGTTACGTGTCAGCCGCAAGGAATTGGCGGAGTTTAAAAAGCCGACCCATGCGCCCATGGATTATGGTCTGGTCATTTGTAATCCACCTTACGGTGAACGCTTGGGGGAAATTGAATCCTTGAAACTTCTGTACGCCCACATGGGTGAGCGGTTGCGCAATGAATTTCAAGGGTGGCGTGCCGCCATCTTTACCGGTAATCCCGATTTGGGTAAGCAAATGGGATTGCGCGCTGAGAAAAAATACAAGCTCTTTAACGGAACCATCGCCAGCGAGGTTTTATTATTTAACATTGACCGTGACGCCTTTGTTCAAAGCCGTGTAGAGCAGGACGGGCGCTTCAGCAAGGATGATCGCGAGCGGCAAATCGCCGAGGAAAAGGTCAAAGTCGAAGATAAAGCGGCGCAAGCAGCGGCCCTGACTAACGGCGCGCAGATGCTGGCCAATCGCCTGCAAAAAAACCTGAAACAACTGGATAAATGGGCGCGAAAAAACAATATCAGCTGTTATCGCCTGTACGATGCCGATATGCCGGAATACGCAGCAGCCATTGATATTTATCGCGGCATTCCGCAGGACGGGCGCAACGAACAGACCTACGTGCACGTACAGGAGTACGCGGCGCCGAAATCTGTTGACGAAGACCGGGCGGCTCAACGCTTTGCGGAGATTGAAATGGCCGTGCCCTTTGCGCTGGATGTGCCGATAAAAAATATCAGCTACAAACAGCGACGCCGCAACAAGGGCAGCGCGCAGTATGAAAAGCTCAGTGATCGTCCTACGGGCGATCTGGTCACTGTTGTTGAGGGCCAATCGCGTTTGCATATTAATTTGTGGCAGTATCTGGATTCCGGGTTATTTCTGGACCATCGCCCGGTGCGCGATCGTATTGCGCAGATAGTAAAAGACAAACGTTTTCTTAATTTATTTTGCTACACCGCAACCGCCAGCGTGCGTGCTGCTATGGCGGGCGCGCGATTTACGGTGAGTGTGGATATGTCCAATACCTATCTGAATTGGGCGCGTAAAAATTTCGCACTGAATGGTTTAAGCGAGTCGCGCAATCGGCTGGAGCAGGCAGATTGTCTAAAGTGGCTGGAAGAAAATACCCAGCAGTTTGATGTGATCCTGCTAGATCCGCCAAGTTTTTCCAATTCCAAACGCATGGAAGATGTGCTGGATATCCAGGCGGACCATGTCACCATGATCCATCATGCTATGCGTGCCTTGGCAGAAGACGGGACGCTAATGTTTTCGAATAATTTGCGCAGTTTCAAATTGGATTATGACGCGCTAAAGGATTACACCATCCAGGATATCAGCGCCCAGACGATTGATCAGGATTTTCAGCGCAATGCGAAGATCCATCAATGTTGGTTAATTAAACACTGATTCTCGTTCCTTAGCTTGGCAGAATATCGCCGGTTCGGAAGCGCGAACAACAGGCAATAATGTCATGAAAAGAATTACGCAGGATTTTTTAGCACAGGTGATAAGAAAAACGATACAGTATTTTCTATTCGGTATGGCGTTGCTGGCTGGGCAATCCTCGGCACAGTCATTCTGTTTTGCCTCTGCCAGCAGCTATTACGAGCAGGTTTACTGTGAACTACAGGCCAGAGGCGAGGCAAAAACCCTGCCGCCGTTTTATCAATTCAAACGTAACGATGCGACCACCCAGGCACTTTTATTAAAGCGCCCGGCAGGGCGTATTGGCATCGAGTTACCCATGCCAAAATCTACGGCCAAAAAAATTACACCAAAATCGACGCCGCAGCCGGAGCGAAAACTGCCAGCACTTGTTGAGCAGAAACCACAACCACAAACAACAACTTCACCACCCATATCCCGAAAACCCTCGCATCATCTACTTGCGAGCTTAATGGCGAAACAATGCACTGCGGCAATCAACAATTTACTTTGATAGGCAATCGCCGTAACCAACGTTTGGCACAAGGCGTATTGGATGCCGAGAATAAAATGGCGCTACCTGTTTATAGCGGCAGCGCCTCAGATCAAACTGCCATAGATGCCTATTTAGCGCGAGCTTATCGCCAGTACATTGAAAAGATGCACGAGATAGGTTTGGGTGGTGTCACCATGACGTATGGAAAGTTCTATTTTTTGTTTTTTGATTTGCAGGAAAAAGGGCTGGATTTCAGTCAGCGTTTTGAAACCATGTATGGTTTTTTAAAGAAAGACAAAGCCACCATGGGCGTCAGTGAAACCCTGACGCCGGATAGCCAGCTTGAAACCAAAGATTGTGATCCGCTGGCTGAGCATATGTGGGTATGCAGCCGGTCAGGGCGGAATTATTTATACCTGGCAGAGTCGGAATAGGGCGCCATTTCTGGTCGTGGGAAATGTAAATTTTGTTAAAGATTTGGCTGGACAAGCGCGAGGTTCATACGGGGTTAAGGCTGGCTGCGCGATCCTTACACCGTTTTACAAATTGAGCTGATCGTTTCCACTATAGTGGCGATGAAACTATTTATTGTTTTCCATCGTATTTCTTCTGTAACAAAAGGACACTTTATGAATCACTTACTTGCCCTGGTATTGTTGTTAACCTCTGCCGTCGCATTTGCGAACCCTTTGCCGGCCAAGCCGCATATTTATGTGGAGGGTTCGGCGGAGATTGAGGTCATCCCTGATGAGATGACCATCACCTTGGGCCTGACCTCGGAGAATATGGATGTCGGTGTAGCCAAGGCTGATGTGGATAAGCGTTCAGTACATCTGATCAATACTCTGAAGGCTATGGATATTGAGGCGCGCGATATTGCGACCACGGCGCTGCAGGTTACGCCGGTTTACGATTATGTTGAAGGTAAGCAGGTGCCGCGCGGCAGCCGGGTTTATCGCCAGGTGGATATTACCCTGCGCGACCTTGAGCGTTATGGCGCGCTGATGCAGGCGTTGATGGATGCGAAGATCTCCAACACCGTGGATACCAGTTTGTCGGTGTCGGATGAGAAGGTGGTGAGTGATCAGGCGTTGATCAAGGCGCTGGAGGATGCGCATTCGCGGGCGGCGGCTTTGGTGGAGTCCCAGGGGCGCAAGTTGGGTGATGTGCATTCGATTTCGGAGTTTGAGTTGCGCCGTGAGGAGACGTATTTCCTGGTGCCGAATCGTGAGGTTTATGGTGAGTCTGCCCAAGGGTTGGCGGTGAGTGCGGATATGCGGATGAAGAGTTCGGAGCCGTTTGAGCCGGGGGTGATTCGGGCGAAGGCTAAGGTGTATGTGGTGTATTTGATTAAGTAATTCTGGTGTTTATACCGAGCTTTAGTCGGTCGTGCCGCGAATACCGTTGTCGACTCTGAGACTCGCCGTGAACCCTTCCGTGGGGGCTCATCAGCAGCATCCGTGCTGCCGATGGTCTCAGAGTCGACAACGGTATTCTCTCTGAGAGAATGTGCCATAAATTTTTAAATTCGGGTAACTGCCATGCTAATCAAGAAGCCGTCGGATATTCCCTCCTCAGACATTACGCCGGAAGCGATTTATCGGGCGCGACGGGATTTTATGCGTGGGGCTTTTTCGGTGGGTGTGTTGGGTGCGGCGGGGATGGTGGTGCCGGGGGTGTTGGCGGAGCCGGGTTATGTGGCAGCGGAGGCGGAGAATAAAGGGCCGGATTGGTTGAAGCGGCAGATCGCGTCGGCGACGGCGGACTCTCATAAAGTGAGTGATAAGTTGACGCCTTACGAGCATGTTACTCAGTACAACAATTTTTATGAGTTTGGTTACAACAAGGATGATCCTGCGGAGAACAGTAAAGATTTTCAGCCGCATCCCTGGTCGCTTGAAATAGCCGGGGAGGCGGGGAAGACGGGTCGGTTTACGTTGGAAGATATCCTGAAAGGCATGACGCTGGAGGAGCGGGTGTATCGTCTGCGTTGTGTTGAGGCCTGGTCGATGGTGATTCCGTGGGTTGGTTTTCCACTGGCGAGTTTGTTGAAGCGTTTTGAGCCGACGGGGAACGCGAAGTACGTGGCCTTCACTACATTGAAAGATCCCAAACAAATGCCGGCGCAGAAGAGTGCCTTCAGCAGTATTGATTGGCCTTATGTTGAAGGTTTGCGCATGGATGAAGCCATGCATCCGTTGACGATATTGGCGGTGGGTTTGTACGGTAAGGTATTGCCCAATCAGAACGGTGCGCCCTTGCGATTAGTAGTGCCCTGGAAGTATGGTTTTAAAAGTATTAAATCTATCGTGAAGATTGAGTTCACCGAAAAAGAACCGCCGACTACCTGGAATATCAGCGCACCGCAGGAATACGGTTTTTATGCGAATGTAAATCCCAAGGTGGATCATCCGCGCTGGAGCCAGGCCACCGAGCGACGCCTACCCAGCGGCTTGTTTAGCCCCAATATTATCGATACTCAATTATTCAACGGCTACGCCGACGAGGTGGCCCATCTCTACAAAGGCATGGACCTAAAAAAATACTACTAACCGTACCGTAGGTCGGATTAGCGGCAAAGCCGCGTAATCCGACAACCAACTTTCTAACCAAACCAACCCGGATAACCTCGTGCAACAAATCCCCACCAGCTGGCGACGCCTCATCATCTTTCTCTGCGCACTCATTCCTTTCGCCTGGCTGGTCTTTAACACCATCACCCAGCAACTCGGCGCTGATCCCGCGAAAACTATTGTGTTATTCACCGGCGAATGGACGATTTATTTTTTGTTTATCACGTTATCTGTCACACCCTTACGCCGTTTATTGGCATGGAGCTGGCTGATGTCGCATCGCCGGATGCTGGGTTTATTTGCGTTGTTTTATGGATTGTTGCATTTACTGTCGTATCTGATTTTTATCCTCGGGTTGGATTTCAGTCGTCTGGTGTCTGAAACACTCAAACGACCCTACATAACCGTAGGGTTTCCGGCGCTGTTGATTCTGGTTGCCTTGGGCATTACCTCCACACAAAAGATGATGCGGCGCTTGGGGAAAAACTGGGTCAAGCTGCATCGTCTGGTATACCTTGCGTTGATTCTGGCCTGGATACATGTTTTATGGCAGGTGCGCTCCAGCTATTTTGAGGCAGCTGTCTACGGTGCTATTGTGGCGGTATTGCTGGGAATACGCCTGTTTTGGGCCGTCAAAAAAAATAAACGTCGCGTGGCTCAATAGCCATTTACTGTTATTTATACCCGCCTTGCCGGTTATTTATAATTTCCCTGCAAGTACCGATAAAACGCGGGATTTACCCAAATCGTTTCCGGGTTGAGAGTCCAGGTTTTGTTAAGTGCAGCAATATTTTTAATTAAGCCTGGCGCTTTGTTCGGCAATGCGAGCATTACAGCGGTTTCCTCACCGTGACTTACCAGGATCTGGGTAACCGGATGAAAATTTGGTGCAGCCACCCGGCTGCGGTAATAGGGTTGCCACCAGGCACTACGAATAAGCCCTGACTGTTCAGCACGATTTTTTTTAGCGTAACGATTCACTATCTGCATAAAGCGTTGTTTGTCATCGGCAGTCGCAAAGCCAAAGTGTAAATCGTATTCACGTGCTTCTATCAGGTGGCGATTGTCGCTTAATCGAATGGTGTTGGGATTTGGTGTGCCCCAATCATCACGATGCAAAAAGGCTGATGTTTTCAGAGAAAAACCAACCTGCGCCTCAAGTCCTTCACTGGCCAGCAGCGCGAGTAACTGTTGAGCGTGATCAATATCATTGTGGCCATAGATAATATGCGTCTCACGCTCGAACAACGGCCAGGGAGTCGTATAGATGTTATAACCGGTCGCCACGCTCTGGTCGATCACCGAGCGCAAGGCAATAGCAAAATCAGAATGGCCTTCTTTCGAGGCGCTCAGCCAGCGTGTTTCAATACGTTGGTATACAGAAGGTTCACGCAGGTTTCCGAGATAGGCAAGGTCCGGTTTGTTGTAATGTGCAACAAAGCTGGCGAGATCCACTTTTGTTGTGGGGGCGTCGAGAGTTTTGAGCACAGCCAGAGCCTGTTGCTCGGAAAAATCCTCGGCTTTGCCGGCATCCCTGCCGGTGATACGCGTAACTTTCTCTATAGAAAATGTTGCTGCCAGTTCGCTGTAGCCTAATTGTTTTACTGCATCAGCGTAGATTCCGCCGTAACAGGGAAGCGCAATCAATAGCATTGCAAGTCTTGCAAAAAATGACACCTTCATCGTTTATTTTTCCCGCGTCACAGAGGTTTTGAACTATAAAAATTTTACCAGGTGTAAGGAAAATTTTGCGGCCTCGCGTGCGGCAATAGGGCCAAGGCGCAGATAGTCATCATTGGGTGCTTCCTGGGCAACATTGGAACCGGCACGCACAATTAAGTAAGGCACACCCAAAGCTTCGCACACATGACCCAGTGGGGCGGATTCCATCTCCATGATGTCAGTTTTGAAATGGTTGCGCAGCAGATCAATGCGTACCTGCGGAACACCGAATAAATCCGATGACGCCACGACACCATAGCGCACCGAATTTTTATAGGTGCTGTCATTGGCGGTTACGGTTTGTGGTTCGTAAGTATCCATGGCTTTTTTTGCCAGGGCCAACATGGCTGCGGAGGGTTTAAATTCATTGGTCACCTCCTTGCCATCATCGGGTCCGTTCATCGGGCGATACACCATATCGTTTGCTGTGAGGCTGCCATAGTCGTGCTCATAGGTATGCGTTGCCACGATAACATCACCCGTGCGCAACTGTTGATTGATGCGTGCACCGGTGCCCGTCATGAGTACCATGCGCGGTTTAAATTCCTTAATAAACAACGTGGTTGTCATGCCGGTGAAGGTTTTTCCGATACCGGTGATGGCGATAACCACGGGTTTGCCATGCAATTTCCCTTGCCAATAAGGTATACCCCACAAACTTTTTTTCTCAGGATTTTCCAGTGCATCGGTGAGTACCGGAATTTCCTGGGGCACAGCGCCAAGTATCACAATGGTATCCGTCGGTTCGTAGAAGCGCGGTTTTTCCTGCGCCTGGCTGGCCAGTGTTAGACACGCAAAAAAGCTGCTGAGAATAAGTAAAAGTACCCGTTTGTGGATGAAAAATTTCATGACATTATCCCGATATACATTAATTGGCCGGCTGGTCAGTGATTGTGGTGACATACTCGTTGAGTAACGTCAGATAATGATTTTTTTGGGCTTCCGGTAACCAGGCAACCCGAAACGCATTGCCAACCAGCTTGGTGATTTCTTCGCTGGTGAATTGCCCTTCCTGTTGCAGCTCTACCAGGTTTTCATTGAGATACGCGCGGAAATAAGCAGGATCGTCGGAGTTGATGGTGGCGAGCATGCCTTTTTGTAGCATGGTGCGAATTTCTGCAGAGGTAAGTGATTGCACTACAAAGCGGTTGGACACCGGGCACACGGTCAGCCCCAAACCGCGTTTCTTTATCGCTTCACATAACGCATCGTCTTCCAGCGAGTTCACGCCGTGGTCGATGCGGTCCACGATAATCTCATCGAGACATTGGCCAATGTGAACCAGCGTATTTTGCTGATTCACATCACAGTGCATCGTCAGTTTTAAACCCATCTCCCGCGCTTGCTTGAAGACCTCTGCAAACTTAACCGGTGGGTTATTTTTTTCATCTGAATCCAGGCCTACACCAACAACCCAGTCGCGGTAGGGTTTGACCATTTCCAGATGCGCCATGGCGGATTCCGCGCTCATATCCCGCAGGAAACACATGATCAATTGGCTTTCGATACCGAGTTTTTCTTTGGCATCCACCTGGGCTTTGTGAATGCCGGTGATAACTACCCCAAATTCGACCCCGCGACTGGTGTGCGCTTGTGGATCAAAAAACACCTCGGCATAAACCGTATTTTGACTGCGTGCCTTACTCAGATAATTCCAGGTGAGCTGGTAAAAATCAGCTTCGGTGCGCAACACGTCCATGGCGGCGTAGTAGATGGTTAAAAAAGAGGGCAGGTCGTAGAAGTTGTAAGCAGCGATCAATTCGTCCGGCGTTTTGTAGGGCAGGTCGATCTGATTGCGCTGTGCCAGTTCAAAACTGAGTTCCGGTTCCAGTGTTCCTTCCAGGTGAACATGCAATTCCGCTTTGGGCATGTTTTCAATAAAAGTTTGCATCGTTAGCTCCCAGGGTTCACTTGTTGTTGCCCCTGATTTGCAACTTTCATTCCCCTTTATGTGAATGCTTGAAATAAGCTGACTAATTGGACAATAAATTAAAAAGCTGACTGTTTTGCGCTAGGGAGCTGCACTAAAAGAGGTGAGGTAGGATGTCAGTAGGGCGTTTCTGGTGCGATATAGGTGCTTCGTAGTCCGTTTGCCACTCAGGTTTTTGTTTCGAAAACGCATACTACATCCCTGTAGCTCCCGCAAATCATCCGTGATTTGAGGGTTTCGAAACAAAAACCTGAGCGGCAAACTCACGTTGTGCGCTCTTAAAGTCAAGCTGTCCGAATGGACAGCTTATTGGCTTTTACTGCGGATCTTCAGGTGTGGTGGGCTTCACTTCAGTCTCCGGTGTAATCAAACTGATAATTTGCCAACCCGCTTTAGGTGTCCAGGCACGCTTGGTGGGTTCATGGCGAGGTGCCGCGTTGCTTTCCTTGGTGTTCGTCTCAGGGGTATACATGCCCGCGGTATAAATAAAGGTGCGATTGTTTGGGTCGAGGGCGATCAGTGGCAGGGCGCGGGTGCCGTAGTTATTGGCGTAGTCCTCGATGGTAAAGGCTTCCGTCAAGGGGGTGGTTTTTATCTGGGCGCCGCGCGCCATCAGGCTGGCCAACTTGCCGTAGGTAATATCGTCCCCGAACAGGCTTAAATTCCTGGCGTAATCTTCGGCCTGTTTGTGGCTGGCGCGGGTGTCTTTTTCTCCGTAGCCCAAGCCCCATACATTGCCTTCGCCCAGAATGGCTTCGTAGTCGTAACTCAACACGGGGTTGAGTTGGCGATAGGGTGAGAGAATCAAGAGATGGCGAGTGAGCACAAGGTCGAGCGTGCGGTGGGCGTGCTCGGAGGCGGGGTTGCCATAGTAAGTGGGAATATTCTGCATGCGGGCTGCGCGGATGTTATCCCAGTTGGTATCTGCCAGTTTGACTGGAATATCCTGTTTGATGAGTTCGCTGGCCAAGGCGCGGGGAAATGCGCTGGCGCCAAAAATCAGTAAGCCTTGTGGAGCTGGCGCGCGCACGCCTAACAGTTTGGCGAAGGTGCCGGCGGTCAAACTCTGCAATACAACGGTGGTGATAATCACCAGGAATACCATGGGGACAATTTTTTCTGCTTCGAGGAAGCCAGCCTCTTCCAGTTTCAGGGCAAAGAGTGCTGATACGGCGGCGGCAACGATTCCGCGTGGTGCAATCCAGCTTAGCAATGCCAGTTCGCGCCAGTTCAGGGATGTCCCGATACTTGAGGCCAACACACTCAAGGGCCGGGCGACAAAGATGACCACCAGCAGCACAAATACCACGCCCCAGCCCAATTGGCTGATCGCATAAAAATCGATACGGGCGGCCAGCAGGATAAATAAGGCTGAAATCAGCAAGACACTGAGGGTTTCCTTGAACTCCAGGATGCTGTCCACTTCAACGTGCTTCATGTTGGCCAGCCAGATACCCATGACCGTTACTGTCAACAGGCCGGACTCTTCGGCAACATGGTTGGAGAGTGCATATGCGCCCAACATCAAGGTCAGCACACCGGTATTTTCCAGGTAGTGCGGAAACCAGTTACGACGCAAGGCGACCCCCAAAAAATAACCGGCCGCGGCACCCAGGCCGAAGCCGATGGCTAATGTCAGGCCAAAGGTCTGAAGGGTATGCACAAGTGCGGTTTCCTGAGAGGAGACCACAAATTCATAAACCAGAACGGCCAGCAGGGCGCCGATGGGGTCAATCACAATGCCTTCCCAGCGCAGGATGTTGCCAATATTCGCTTTGGGCCGCACGGTGCGCAACATGGGGACAATGACGGTGGGGCCGGTAACGACCACAATAGCGCCGAACAAAAAGGCCAGTTCCCAGGACAGATTGAGAAAGTAATGTGCGCTGGGTGTCACGATCAGCCAGGTAATAAGGGAGCCCAGTGTGACCAGGTTGCGCACCATGGTGCCGTGATTTTGCAAGTCGCTGAAGCGCAAGGTCAGGCTGCCTTCAAACAGGATGATGGCGACCGACAGTACGACTAAGGGAAAAAGCAGGTCGCCGAACAGGGCGTCCGGATCAAGGATATGAAACCCCGGCCCCAGCGCGAGGCCAGCTAATAACAAGGGCAAAATAGCGGGAATACGAATGCGCCAGGCGAACCATTGGCAGGCGATGGATACCAATCCGACCAGGACGAGTAATGAGAGGCTGTCTAATGCCATGTGCTACTCCTTTTATTTTCGTCCGGGGGAGTATAGCAAGCTGGCGGGGCTCGTCCCTGTGTTGAAGGAAAATGTCAGGAAGTTGGTCGATCTGTTACATAAAATCTGCGGTTTCTAGTACCCATAAACCTAGTACCCATCAATCTGGCGCCCATAAAAAAGCCCCATAAAGATGGGGCTTTTTACTGAACACGAGTCGATTAGGCTTTAGCGCGCGACTTGTATTCGCCGGTACGGGTATCGATGGAAATCAAATCGCCAATCTCAACGAACGCAGACACTTGCAACTCAGTACCGTTGTTCAGGCGGGCGGTCTTCATCACCTTGCCGGAAGTGTCGCCGCGTACAGCCGGTTCGGTGTAGGAGATTTCACGCACGATGGTGTTGGGCGGGGTGATAGAGATAACGCGACCGTCGTAAAACACCGCTTCGCACACGTCCTGCATGCCGTCTTCGATGTACAGCAGCAAATCGCCCAGGTCTTCTTTAGTCACTTCGTATTGCTCGTAATCAGAGTCCACGAACACATACATAGGGTCGGAGAAGTAGGAGTAGGTCACTTCTTTGCGATCAAGGATGATGTCTTCGAACTTGTCGTCGGCTTTGTAAACCGTTTCGGTGGCAATGGCGCTCAGCAGGTTCTTCAGCTTCATCTTAACAACGGCGGAGTTACGGCCTGACTTGTTAAACTCCGCTTTCTGGATAACCCAGGGTGAGCCGTCGATGTTGATTACATGACCGGCGCGCAGTTCTTGTGCAGTTTTCATGACGAATCCCAAAAATTGATGGTTAAAATCGGCGGCTACTATAGCGGTTTTTCACAAAATTGCACCAGCTTTGCAGCCAAATCCCCCAAAGAATTTAGGGTTTGCTCCCAGTGGTGGCTGTGGAGCTGCCATTCCGACAGTCGCTCCATGCACAGGTTCCACCCATTCTGGCAGTTGTCTCCACGGTTCCAGCTATACCACAGGTCTTCAAGCGCCTGCGCCAGCGTGGGCGATAAACCCTGGTGGTAACGCTCCATAAACGCCGCCAGCTTGACCAGATGTGCCTCTTCGTCCTGGGGATAGATATGCCAAACCAGTGGCTTGGCCGCCCACTGCCCGCGAACAAAGGAATCCTCTCCCCGCACAAAATTGATGTCGCAGCTCCAGAGCAGGCGGTCGTACTGGTCTTGTGTCATAAAAGGAATTACCTGCAAGGTCAGCTGGTTTTGCGTTACCTTGGCGCCGATAGTTGGGGTGAGATCGAAGTAGCGGCTAATCGACGTGAGAATCCTGCCCTCGGGCACCAGGCAATGGATCGGTCGGGACGATTCGCGCCAGGTTTCCACTAACGAATGGATGGCGGGGTTTTCGTAACTGAACAGAGAGATAAGCAAGGTATCCGGAGCCATTGATACCCCCATGGACGCCAGGAAATTTGCTCGATCTTCGGGATTTGTCTGAAACGTGTCGCGCTCTGGACGCAACTGCGTTTCACACAACAAGCCGCCGGTTTTCTCGGTAAAGCCGGGGAAGAAAAAGGTCTTGGCTAAGCCATGTTGCGGATGGATGGAGCGCATACCATGGCAGTCATCCACCCAGGCTTCGGCACTCAGATATTCCAGGTTCAACCAGTGTGGGCGCACAGACTGCCGGGCCATGGCGGCAACGTAGGTCGCCGGTAACTCGCAGGCAAAAGCCTCAATCACCACCTCGGCAGGTACTGTCGGGGGAAATTCTGCCGGCCAGTGAATGACCTCAACGCCACTGACGACTTGTTGCGCGCAATCTGTGGTGCTGGGCCACAGGCGGCGCAGTGCGGCAAGGTCATCCAGCCACAGGCGGACCGACAGGCCATATTCAGACTGTAATTGTCGTGCCAGCCGCCAGCAAACACCGATATCGCCGTAATTGTCGATAACCCGGCAGAAAATATCCCAGCGGCGGGGTGGTAAGTGTTCAGTGTTCTTCATAGGGTTTGGTTCAAGCCAGCAAATCGGTCAGCCAAAAAAGATTGCCAGTCTATCAGTTTGGCGCTGTGGGCTGTCCGAAACCATGGGCAGTTTGAAATCGCGGGACGATATTGCCAATCCAGGTAATTGCTGCGAGAGTGACGCCCTGGCTGTGATCCATCAGAAAAACGGGAAGAGGTAGGTATGCCATCTCTGCAAGATCAATTATTGAAAGCGGGTCTGGTTGATAAGAAGCAAGTCAAACAGGTCAATAAAGAAAAGCGTAAACAAACGAATGTAGCCCGCCGTTCGGCGGAAGAGGTTGTTGACGAGGTTAAACAACAAGCGGAACAGGCGCGGCTGGAAAAAGTGCAGCGCGATCGCGAGTTGAATCGGCAGCGTGACCAGGAGTTGCAAAATAAAGCGATCGCCGCGCAGATTAAACAATTGGTGGACAACAATCGCCAACCCAAAGGTGGCGAGGTTGAATACAATTTCACCGACGGCAAACAGATCAAGAAAATTCGCATGAAGCCGGAGATGCAGCAGCAACTGATTCGCGGGCTGTTAACTATCGTGAAATCAGCCGGTGAGTATGAGCTGGTGCCGCGTATCATCGCTGACAAGATTGCATTGCGTGATCCCGATTGTGTGCTGGTCGCCAATGCAAAAGCGGCCACCGACACCAAAGATGATGATCCCTACGCGGATTACGTTATCCCTGATGATTTGATGTGGTAATTCTCCCCCGGGTTGAATTACTTCGTGTATTCCTTGGCCGCTTGAACAGTTGCCTGCTAACCACGCACAGTGACCACTATGTTGAAAAATCCTGTGACCGCGATATTGCGCAGTAACTCACCGCGCGGTATCAAAATTATTGCGCTGAGTTTGTTGCTGGTGATGGTGTGCGCCGCGCCCTTGATGTTGTATGTTTTTTTTTGGCCCGGAAGACGGCAACCCGGTTGGTCTCGGATTGCTCTTTGCCGGCGGTGCGCTGGTTGCGCATGTCGGTTTTACGGTGGGGCTGGTGTTGTTGATCTGGGATGTCTTTATTAAAAAGAACAAGTAGGTCGGATTAGCGCAGCGTAATCCGACCTACATAGCGCGTGATTACACCTCGCCCAGGAAGCCGCCGGATTGGTGAGCCCAGAGTTGGGCGTAGAGTCCGCCCAGGGCGATGAGTTCGCTGTGGGTTCCCTGTTCAACGATGCGGCCCTGATCCAACACAATCAAGCGATCCAAAGCGGCAATAGTCGATAAACGGTGTGCGATAGCGATAACCGTTTTACCTTCCATCAAGGTTGTCAGGTTGGCCTGAATAGCCGCTTCCACTTCCGAGTCCAGTGCTGACGTTGCTTCATCCATAATCAGGATTGGTGCGTCTTTGATGAGTACTCGCGCGATAGCAATGCGCTGACGTTGTCCCCCGGATAATTTCACACCGCGTTCACCCACATGGGCATCGTAGCCGGTGCGATGCTTGCCATCATCCAGGTGCTGAATAAAATCATGAGCTTCGGCCTGTTTGGCTGCACGAATCATATCGTCTTCCGTGGCATCCGGTTTGCCGTAAAGTAAATTATCGCGCACCGAGCGGTGTAGCAAAGACGTATCCTGGGTCACCATGCCGATATGCGCGCGCAGGCTTTCCTGCGACACTTCGGCAATATCTTTTCCATCAATCAGAATCTTGCCGGCCTCCACGTCATAAAAACGCATCAGCAAATTCACCAGCGTGGATTTACCGGAACCTGAGCGACCGACCAGGCCAATTTTTTCCCCCGCTTTTATATCGAGAGAGAAATGATCAATCACGCCGCTGCCTTTGCCGTAATGAAAACTCACGTTGTTAAAGCTGATGGCGCCATGTTCGATCGCGAGCGCGGGTGCATCGGGCTGATCTTGTACATCGCGCGGTTTGGAAAGCGTATTTAAACCATCGCGAGCGGTACCGATATTTTCAAAGAGCGAAGACACTTCCCACATAATCCACTGCGCCATGCCGTTCAGGCGCAACACCAAGCCTACCGCCGCAGCGATAGCGCCGGTAGAAATAGCGGATTCGGTCCACAACCAGATAGACAAAGCCGTTACGGAAAAAATCAGCAGTGCCGTCAAGGTCCATACACCGCTGTTCAACAGCGTAGCCAGACGCATTTGCCGGTAAACAGTAGTCAGGAAATATTCCATGCCTTCTTTTGCATAGGTCGCTTCACGTCGGGAATGTGAAAATAATTTCACTGTGGAAATATTGGTGTAGGTGTCCACCAGGCGGCCGGTCATGTCGGAACGCGCATTGGCCTGCGCGGCGGATACTTTCGCGAGGCGCGGGAGAAAGTAATAAAGCAAACCCGCATAACAGATAAACCAGATCAACAGCGGGATCGCCAGCCGGTAATCCATCGACGCTACCAGCAACACCATGCCAGTAAAGTACACGGCGACATACAACAAGACGTCGAGTAATTTCATGACGGTTTCGCGCACTGCCAGTGCGGTTTGCATGACTTTGGTCGCGATGCGCCCGGCAAATTCATTCTGGTAAAACGCGAGACTCTGACCCAGCAAATAGCGGTGCGCCTGCCAGCGAATCCGCATCGGGTAATTGCCTAATAACGTCTGGTGGATGACTGTCGAATGGAGAAGTACGGCGCAGGGCAACAAGAGTACGATGACCACGGCCATCAGAATCAATTTGTCACCGGATTCCGAAAATAAACTGGCCGGTGTATGGGCGTTGAGCTTGTCGACCAGTTCTCCCAAAAAGCCGAACAGCGAGACCTCCATGATGGCAATGGCGCCGGTGAGCAGTGCCATAAATACCAGATGAAATTCTATGCCGCGTGTGTAGTGGCGGCAAAACGCAAACAGTGTTTTGGGCGGCTGTTGCGGGTCCTGGGGTGGGAAAGGTTTAATCAGGCTTTCAAAAAAAGTAAACATGGCAACCAACATCAATCAGTGAGAGCCCGACATTCTGATGATAAACATTGACTGTTTAATGTCATCGAACAGGGAATAGGTCATGGTTAAAATTCGGCGGCCAGTCTATCATTTCGTTGTCGGCCATGCTCGCCAAATGCGCAGACTGCTGACAACCTCGGACATTTCTTTACATTTGTTTGTGATTAAAGAATAACCGCATCCTGTCTTTGTACCTGTATTTGAGAAAAAGCGATGAAAAATTTCCTGCTCTGTTTTGCTGCCGGTTGTGTCGGTGGTGTGATCTATTGTGTGGTGATGTGGCTGTTCAGCCGTTACGGTATTTCGCAATCTTTCGGTGTTAGTTTGTACGGGTCTGTTGCCCCGCAGTGGATGTACCCGCGTATTGTCTGGGGCGGTTTGTGGGGTCTGTTGTTTTTGTTGCCGATGCTGACCAGCAGTATCTTTATGCGCAGTTTCGTCATCAGTTTGATTCCGACATTTGTTCAGCTTTTTATTATTTACCCTTTCTATGCCGGCAAAGGTTTTGCGGGTTTGCAGCTTGGCATGATGACGCCCTTGTTGGTGTGGTTCTTTTTTTGGGTGTGGGCGTTTGCGACGGTGATTACCTTGCGGTTGGCCAGGTAATATGAAAAAAGCCCCGGTTAAGGGGCTGGGGTAAAAACTTAATAATTGACCAATTCGCCGCTGCGATAATCCCGAATGGCCTGCTCAATCTCATCCTGGGTATTCATCACAAAGGGGCCGTATTGGGCGATGGGTTCCTTGATCGGTTTTCCGGCCAACACCAGGAAACGGGTTGCGTCGCCGGTAGCGGCAATCTTTAACTCATCACCTTTGAACAATAGTCCTGCGTTGCCGGCGCTTAATTTGCGCTGGTCATCGCCGATGGCGATTTCTCCTTCGTACACATAAACAAAGACATTGTGTTCCGTCGGGACGGCTTGCTCGAACGTTGCCTGCGCGGGTAAATGCACATCCCAATAAATCGGTTCTGTGCTTAATCCGTGAATAGGGCCGGTGATTGCTTCGTCGCCAACTCTTACGCTGTTGGCAATCACTTTAACCTGGCCGCCATTCGGAAGCGGCACTGTCGGAATATCCTTTGCGGGGATATCGCGATAGGCCGCCGGTTTCATCTTTTCTGCAGCGGGTAAATTGAGCCAGAGCTGAAAACCGCGCATGGCTCCCTGTTCCTGTTGCGGCATTTCGGAGTGGATGATGCCGCGACCGGCGGTCATCCACTGCACGTCACCGGTTTTCAGGTCACCGCGATTGCCCAAATGGTCTTCATGCAGCATATGACCTTCGAGCATGTAGGTGACCGTCTCAAAACCGCGATGGGGATGCGACGGAAAACCGGCAATGTAGTCATCAGCGTTTTCCGAATTAAATTCATCCAACATCAAAAATGGATCAAAACGGGCGTGGGGTGTTTGTCCGAGGCTTCGTTTTATGCGCACGCCAGCCCCATCGCTGGTGGCGCGGCCGGGGACAATCTGTTGCAGTTCGCGTTGCATAAAAACCTCCTCAAAGATCAGGCAGCGGTCAATTGGTTGATTCGCTCCTGGGCAGCGTTGATACCTTTGGTCTTGCTGTCGTCACCTAAAGCCAGACCTTCGGCATAAATAGTTTCCACTTGCTTAAAGCCCACGAAATTCAGGAATGTAGTCAATTGCCAGTCAGCTGGTCCACCGGCGTAGTGACCGCCGCGGGTGGCAAAGACATACACCGGAACATCGGGCAACAAACCTTCCGGGCCATTGGCGGTGTAGCGGAAGGTCACACCGGCACGGGCGATATGGTCAAAGTATGCCTTGAGTGTTGACGGCATGCCGAAGTTATATAAGGGCACACCCAACACAATGACATCGGCGTTACGCAATTCGTTGATCAATTCATCAGAGTAATCAACGACCGCTTGTTGCTCCGGCGTGCGCTGGTCAGCCGGAGTAAACAAGGCACCCAGGCGTGCGCCGTCCAGGTGGGGCAAGGCTTCCGCGGCCAGATCGCGCAGGATAACCTTGCCATCAGGGTTTTGCGCTTTCCAGCGCGCGACGAATGCATTGCTCAAGGCGGTGGATTGGCTGTTGTCGCCGGTGATACTGCTGGTGATTTGTAACAGAGTGCTCATGGTCTTGCTCCTTCATGTGTCAGCGGCTGAATTGCCATGGGAGCTATTTAATGATTTGACCAGCCGATGATAAACAGCGATATTTAACTTGTTTTAATCGAAAAAACTAATCTATTGGAGGCGGCGATGGCCACACCCAAAGCGACGGTACCCACTTGTTGTGAACCCAAGGTCAGCCTGGATCAGTGGCGCGCGCTGCTGGCGGTCATTGACGCCGGCGGTTACGCCAAAGCTGCCGAGATGCTTAACAAGAGCCAATCGGCCGTGTCCTACGCCATCCAGCAGTTGGAGACGTTGTTGGGTGTGGCGGTGTTTGAGTTGCAAGGGCGGCGCGCTGTTCCCACGCCTGCCGGCGATGTGCTTTACCGCCGCGCCCGAGTGCTGCTAGAGCAGGCCGAGCGTCTGGAGAGAGCGGCGGCGAGTCTGTCGTCTCACATAGAACCGCTCATCAGTATTGCGGCGGATCTGATTATTCCTTCCGAGAAAATCCTGCGCTGTCTGGAGATTTTTGCACGGGATTATCCTGAAACCCGCGTGGAAATATATGAGTCGGTTCTGAGTGGAACCGAGGATGCCTTACTGCAACGGCAAGTGGATTTGGCCATCGGTGGACGCGTGCCGCCGGGATTTATGGGAGACAAACTGGTGACGGTAATTATGCGGGGCGTCACTAGTCCGGATCACCCATTGCAGCAACTAGGGCGGCCCGCCAACGTCGAGGATCTGCGCCAGCATAGGCAGATTATCGTGCGTGATTCCGGATTGTTCCGCCGTCGCTCGGAGGGTTGGCAGGAAGCTGAACAGCGCTGGACGGTGAGCCATATCAAGACGTCGCTGGAGGCCATTCGCATGGGCCTTGGTTACGCTTGGTTGCCAGATGCCTACACCCATCAGGAGATAGCTGCTGGCCACTTGAAATATTTGTCAGTCGAAGTGGGCGCCGAGCGTGAGGTGCCGATTTATATCACCTTCGCCGACCGCGATTTCGCCGGCCCGGCCACCCGCCACCTGGCCGACATCCTCAAAGCCGAATTACCCCGAGCATGCAAAAAGTAGGTCGCAAACGTAGGTCGGATTAGCTGCCCAGCAGCGTAATCCGACGCGGTGTACCTACAAAGAAATGCGCTTACAAACCACCGCGCGTCAATTTCTCCGGATTCAACAATTCCGCCAATTCCGCACGCGGTATATCCGTTTCCTCCTCCGCCACATCGATAATATCGCGCCCTTCCTTGTAAGCTTTCTTGGCAATGGCCGCTGCTTTGTTGTAGCCAATGATCGGATTCAATGCCGTGACGAGGATGGGATTGCGCGCCAGCGCTTTGGTCAGGTTGGCCTCATTTACCGCGAAGCTGGCGATGGCTTTATCTGCCAACACCTCACTGGCATTGGCCAATAACTCAATACTCTCCAGCAAATTATGTGCGATTACCGGCAACATCACATTTAACTGAAAATTGCCCGACTGACCGGCAATGGCAATGGTGGTGTCGTTGCCCATCACCTGTGCCGCCACCATGGCGACGGCTTCAGGAATCACCGGATTTACCTTGCCGGGCATGATAGACGAACCCGGCTGGAGCGCTTCCAGGGTAATTTCGCCGAGTCCGGCCAAGGGGCCTGAGTTCATCCAGCGCAAATCATTGGCGATCTTCATCAAGCTGACGGCCAGGGTTTTCAGGAGGCCGGACAAGGCGACAGCGGTGTCCTGACTGCTGATCAGTGCAAACAGGTTATCTCCAGGAACAAAGGGATGTTCGATGTTGACGGCAAGTTGCGCGGCGAATTTAGTGGAAAAAGCTGGATGCGCATTGATCCCCGTGCCCACTGCGGTGCCGCCTTGGGCGAGGTGCAACAACTGCGGCATCAGCGTCCGCAGGCGCACATAATTCGCTTCAATCTGATGGGTCCAGGCTTCCAGTTCCTGACTGAGTGTCACCGGCATGGCATCCATCAGATGCGTGCGTCCGGTTTTGACGAAACCCTCTACCTGGACACTTTTGCCGAGCAGGCTGGTGTGCAAATGTTCCAGCGCAGGCAGCAGTTTTTCTTCCAGTTGCATAACCGCGCTGACGTGGATTGCAGTAGGAATCACATCGTTGCTGCTCTGGCTCATGTTGACGTGATCGTTGGGGTTGACGGGTTTCTGTAGTTGCTCACTGGCCAGATTGGCGATGACTTCATTAACGTTCATATTGGTGCTGGTGCCTGAACCGGTCTGGAAGATATCCACCGGAAACTGGTCATCATACTGGCCATCCATGATCGCTTCGCTTGCCTGGACAATAGCCTGCGCGATGTTGTCGTCCAACAACCCCAGCTCGCGGTTGACTTGGGCGGCAGTTTTTTTGATTAGCGCCACGGCGGCAATAAAACTGGTCGGTAAGCCTCTGCCGCTGATGCTAAAGTTATTGATTGCGCGCTGGGTTTGCGCGCCGTAACGGGCGGAGGCGGGTACCTTGATCTCGCCCATGCTGTCGGTTTCTGTGCGATATTCGGTCATGATAGGCCCCGTGAAATTGACATTATGAATGTGACGTTAGTGCTGAGCGGAGGATAGCAGATGCGAAAGTTCCACATTGCCCTGGGTGTGAGTTCATTGACGGATTCCATTGCGGATTACACGCAACGCCTGGCGAGTCAGCCCCAGGTTATTGTCCCGGAGGTTTACGCCCTCTGGCGCACCGAAACGCTGAACTTTTCTATTCGTCAAATCGCAGCGGGTGAAGTTCCGGGATTGCGTCACCTGGGCTGGGAAGAGAGTGCTGCCAGCGCTTTTACCGATACGCGGGATTGCAACGGCATCCTCTGGGAAGAGTTCGGTCCCGAACAACAGCTGCAAGAGATCCTTGAACTTTGGCCTAACGCCCAAATCAAGCACTGACTGTCAGTCTCCTGACATTGGTTGTCAATCAAACCTGATAAGGTGGCGCCGCATTGACGTCTCCCCATTCCTTTACTCAAGTCGAAACACGTTATGTCGAAACAAGTTTTTTCCGTCAACAGCGAATTTGGTCCCGCCGGCGACCAACCCACTGCCATCGCCGGTTTGGTGAAAGGAATTCAAGCGGGGCTCGCACACCAGACGCTCTTGGGTGTGACCGGTTCGGGTAAGACCTTCACCATCGCCAATGTCATTGCCCAGGTTCAGCGGCCTACCTTGATCATGGCCCACAACAAAACCCTCGCCGCGCAACTTTACGGTGAGTTCAAAGAGTTTTTCCCGAACAATGCGGTGGAATACTTCGTTTCCTATTACGACTATTACCAACCCGAAGCCTACGTGCCATCATCCGATACTTTTATCGAAAAAGATTCCTCGATAAATGAACACATCGAACAAATGCGCTTGTCCGCCACCAAGGCGTTGATGGAACGCAAGGATGCGATTGTGGTGGCAACCGTATCGGCGATTTACGGCTTGGGTGATCCTGATTCTTATCTCAAGATGCTTCTGCATCTGGTGCGTGGCGACAAGATAGACCAGCGCGGTATTTTGCGTCGTCTCGCTGAGTTGCAATACACGCGCAACGATATGGAATTTCATCGCGCCACTTACCGTGTGCGCGGCGATGTGATTGATATCTATCCCGCCGACTCTGATTGCGATGCAGTGCGCGTGGAATTATTTGATGACGAGATTGAAAAAATTTCGATCTTTGATCCGCTTACCGGTGAAGTGCTGCATAAAGTACCGCGTGTTACGATTTATCCGAAATCTCACTACGTCACACCGCGCAGTAAAATCATTGAAGCCATCGACAACATAAAAGAAGAACTGAAAGGGCGGCTGGAATACCTGCGTGACAACAACAAACTGGTTGAAGCACAGCGACTGGAACAGCGCACGCGTTACGATCTGGAGATGATGCAGGAATTGGGTTACTGCAACGGTATTGAAAATTACTCGCGCTTTTTATCTGGCCGTAATCCTGGCGAGCCGCCACCGACATTATTTGATTATTTGCCGGCGGAAGCGCTGTTAGTGATTGATGAATCCCACGTGACCGTGCCGCAGATCGGCGCCATGTACAAAGGTGACCGGTCGCGTAAGGAAACCTTGGTGGAATATGGTTTCCGTTTGCCTTCTGCATTGGATAACCGCCCCATGCGTTTCGATGAATGGGAGCGACTCGCGCCGCAGATGATTTTTGTATCGGCCACGCCGGGCAAATACGAAGGCGAAAATGCCGGGCAGGTCGTGGAGCAGGTTGTGCGTCCTACGGGTCTTGTGGACCCAGAAATTGAAGTACGCCCGGCCACCAGTCAGGTGGATGACGTCTTGTCTGAAATTCGTTTACGTACGGCAAAAGATGAGCGTGTACTGATTACCGTGCTCACTAAACGCATGGCTGAAGACCTGACCGAATATCTCGCCGAACACAGTGTGCGCGTGCGCTACCTGCACTCGGATATCGACACCGTAGAACGCGTGGAAATTATCCGCGACCTGCGCCTGGGTCAGTTCGATGTACTGGTAGGCATCAACCTGCTACGCGAAGGTTTGGATATGCCGGAGGTTTCGCTGGTGGCCATTCTCGATGCAGATAAAGAAGGCTTCCTGCGTTCTGACCGTTCGTTGATTCAAACCATCGGCCGCGCCGCGCGCAACGTCAATGGCCGTGCGATTCTCTATGCCGACCGTATGACCGGCTCCATGCAGCGCGCCATGGAAGAAACCGAGCGCCGCCGCCAGAAACAAGTTGAACACAACCTCAAACACGGCATTACCCCACAAGGTATCCGCAAAAATATTACCGACATCATGGAAGGTTCGCAGGTCCCCGGTGCCGGCGGACGCAGTGCGCGCAATCGCGCGGCAGTGGCGGAGAAGCAGGGCAAGTATGCAGTGGATATGCACGGCGGGGATATTTGGAAAACGATCGATGCATTGGAAAAACAAATGTTCCAGGCGGCTAAAGATCTGGAGTTTGAAGCGGCAGCGAAACTGCGGGATCAGATTGAGAAGTTGAAGGAAAAAGCGATTGCGTTGTGATTTGAGCGCAGATGGTGAGTGCCAGTAGTCCGCTTGTCATTAGGTCATTGATTTCGAAAACGCATGAATACGTCCATGTAGCTCCCTCAATTCATCCCTCGGCAACTGCTCCTGCGTTGCTCTACCTCCTGCATCCATGCAGTCGTGAATTGAGGGTTTCGAAATCAATGACCTAACGCCAAGCTCGCATTGTAGGGCTTCATTTAGGGATTGGTATTGTTATTAGCACCAAAAAATTACAAACGAATTTCTTTACCTTCTTTAGCAGCTTTAAAAATCGCATCCACTATTCGGATATCTCTCAATCCCTCCTCACCCGGCACCAGTACCGGCGAATTATTTAAAATTGCCAAGGCATCATTATCCATCTGCCGCGCTTGCTGATTTTCAATCGGCGTATTTAATAAGGTGCCGTCACTCGTGCGACCCTGTACCCCGTTGTAAGACTGGAACGGCTGTAATTCATACCAGCCTTTTTCACATTGCGCATGCAGGCGATTCATACCACGCGCATAGCTGGTGGCACATTCTGCGATGCAGCCGCTGGGAAATTGCAGGCGGAATTCCATGGTTTCATCCACATCTTTATACATCGGGCGGATGCTTTCCTGGCGTGCGGTGACCGCGATAGGCTCTTCGCCGGAGGTATAGCGCGCTGCGTTGAGAGGGTACACGCCCATGTCATACATGGCACCACCGCCTAACTTCGGATCAGCACGCCAGCCGTGGGAGCCGCCGCTGCGATAGCCCGCTTCGGCGGTAATTAATTGAATCTTGCCGTAGGGTTTTTCCGTGGCCATCTGGATAACCCTCTGGGTATTAGGTTCGTGCTGCATGCGGTAACCGATGGTCAGTTTCACCTTATTTTTCTTACACGCGGCGATCATTTCCTCGCACTCGCCAGCGTTCATCGCCATAGGCTTTTCGCACCAGACGTGTTTTCCCGCTTCGGCACCGATGATGGAATATTGCTTGTGCAGGCCGGTTGGCAGCACGATATACACTACATCAATATCGGGGTTATCGGCCATCTGGTGCATATTGTCGTAGTTGTACACGTTTTTATCGGCGATGTTGTATTGCTTTTGCCACACCGGAATTTTTTCTGGCGAACCGGTAACAATACCGGCCAAGTAACAATGTTCTGTCTGTTGCAGGGCGGGAGCGAGTTGGCCTCGGCTATAAGAGCCCAGGCCCACCAGTGCCACCCCGATTTTTTTCTTGCCGGATGGGGCAGCGAAGAGTCCGGGTGCGAGAGAAAAGGCGCCCAGAGCAGCCATAGCTTTAATCAAATCGCGACGGGAAAACGGTGGATAGCTCATCGTTCACTCCTTTACGGTTGGGAAAATGCGCATTGACGAAATAGAGATTGGAGTCAGTTTTACGTCGTCAGCTCCCTGCGGGCAAACAGCTAAACAAAAAATTACCTCGGTAGTTAGGGTTTTCAATGGCTATAATGCGCGGCTTTCCTTGTTGTCTATGAATTTCCTGCCATGGCTGATCTCGCGTTTTACCAGTACTTGTTGATTGCACTGATTTTTATCTGGAGCGGTTTCGTGCGTTCCGGTTTGGGTTTTGGCGGCGCCGTGCTCTCGTTACCTTTCCTGTTGTTGGTGGACAACCAACCGCTGGTGTACTTGCCCTTGATCGCGGTGCACCTGTTGGTTTTTTCTGCACTGACGGTCTGGCAGAACCAGCGCAAGCAAGGGCGTAGGTCGACCAGCGAATCGGCGCCGGAGAGCACCGTAGATTGGGCGTATCTGAAAAAAGCCCTGGCGATCATGATCGTTCCCAAGATAGTCGGGGTGCTGGGTTTATTAACCTTGCCGGCAGGATTAATGACCGGAATTATTTTTGGTATTGTGTCCGTCTACTCGATTTCCTACATCATCAATCGGCCATTCAAAAGCAATCATCCGGTGTTGGACACTGGATTCCTCATGCTCGGAGGTTATATCAGTGGCACCTCCCTGATCGGCGCGCCCTTGATCATTTCGGTATTTGCCACTCACGTCGCTAAACACCAATTGCGCGATACGCTGTTCGTACTCTGGTTCATCCTGGTGACCATTAAAATGGCGGCGTTCATCTATGCGGGCGTGGACTTGCAACTGATTCACCATCTCTGGTTGCTGCCTTGCGCCGCTGTCGGTCATGTGATCGGCCTGCGCTTTCATCACCGTATTCTGGAGGGCGATCCGAAGGTGTTTTATCGGGTGCTGGGTGTGACATTGTTGATCGTCAGCCTGGTCGGTATCGCCTCTTTGGTTGTTAATTAATTTTTATGAATAGTTGTGGCAGGTAAAACGTGATGACAATGGCGTGGAGCAATGCACCCTATGAACTATTGTTGCCGCTATGGCGCCAATGGTTAGCAGAAGATGCACAACTAACCGGGCAATGGCCATTGCTGGATCGCTGGTTGAAGCGACAGTTACCGTTTGTGAAAAATCATGGCAAGCCAACGCATCGAAAGAAAGTGCAGCCATTGGATCTTGCAACACAATTAATGTTATCGGCAGCCATGTTTTCGGCGATGCGTTATTTACAACTTGCGGCTGCGTTGGAACACAGTTACCGCGCACAAACACTGGCGTTGGACTGGTCGGCGTGGGATAGCAATTGGACTGCAGCAGAGGTGCATAAAATTTCCCCCACTGCTTTTTGGTATTGGGTGACTTTGCGTAACACGACAGATGCCCCTGCGCCGGGAGCATTGCGCGATGCTGAGTCACGCAAAGCGTGGTTTTTGAGAGCACAACAAAGCTTGGCAGGGTCAAATAATGAAGGGGCAGACATTTCGCTTGGGCAAAGTCAGCACGTTGCCTCGGAATTGTTGTGGCACGGCTTGCGCCCACAGTGGTGGGATCTTTTGCAGGCGCGCGCGCAGGTCAGCGAATGGTCGGCGCAAGATCTGAACGGCTTCGTTGCAATGCAAAGCCAATCTCCGCCGCTCTGGCTCCGGCCCCAAGGTGAGATGACGGCAGAGGATTTACTGCCATTGTTGAGCGCGGAAGGGGTAGACGTAGTACTCGATAGCGAAGGACTTTACGCCCTGGGTGGTACAGGTATTACTCAAACCTCATCGTACAAAAACGGTTGGGTCGAAATTCAGGACCGGGCAAGCCAGCATATCGCAGCCTGCGTTGCTGCGCGACCGGGTGATAAAGTCTGGGATGCCTGCGCGGGGGCGGGGGGGAAATCCCTGGCGATTGCCGCCTGCATGAATAATAAAGGCATGGTACTGGCGACGGATTTGCAGAGTTATAAACTGGACGAACTCAAACGTCGCGCGAAGCGTGCGGGTTTGTATAACATCCGAACTTTTGAATGGCAGGGCAGAGAAGCGCTGCGTTTACCTGCTGAGGCGGCGCGTCAGCAAGGCTTCGACTGGGTCTTGGTGGATGCGCCCTGTACCTCGGCCGGCACCTGGCGACGCAATCCGGATGCGCGCTGGCGTTTTAATGCGGTGGATACCAGCGAACTGCTGGATCTGCAAAAAGCCATCTTGCTCTCTGCCAGTAAAGCCGTCCGGCCAGGCGGTTATCTGGTTTATGCAACCTGCAGCTGGCAGGTTAGCGAGAATGAAAATCAGGTGGATGACTTTTTAGCATGTCAGCTCGCATTTTCATTGGCATCTCGGACGCTGGTAGGGGCGCCTGCATGGAACGCGGATACGATGTTCGTTGCGGTACTCAAACGCGCCAATTGAGTTATTGGAGGTTAATCCTTCGATTGATAACCGGCTGTTGCAGAATTTCTCTTCACGAAAACCGCGTTTTTCATGGCCCGCAACGGCAGGGCACTTCCCCGCTTTCAGTTATTAACTGTTTGTTCCCATAGTACTTTTTTTCCTTAAAAGCCCTGAATCTGCGAATTGTGACGCAATAAGTAATATTTTGCTTGGTATTAAGTAACAAAAATATTGCGTTTTTATTGGTATTAAGTATCATTGGTCCATCTGAGCAGTAAGCAGTACCACTAACAATAAAGATTTGTAGTCCTAAATTGCCCGTTTGTAATGTGTTGAGCAAGCCCGTTTTCATAAGGGGAAATAGCAGGTGCTGGAACGGATCATTCCGCTATCGGCCTTGACTATTTTTTCATGCACATTTTCTGTTGTGGAATGATTAGCCAAACCAGGTTTGCGCGCATCCTTCCCGTTCATGTTGTATCCCGAGTGTTAGTGATGACTTCGTCATCGTGACATATGTTTTTTGTGGCCATTAGTCTGGCGATTCATTTCGCCTTTGTTGTTAACAGGTTGTTGAAAAGCGGTTCCAGGTTATGCGCGGCCTGATCGATTTTTTCAAACAGCTTTCATCACCTGTTAACATTTTTTTGATGCCAGGGTTTATACAAAATATATTCGGTCAATACCCCAGCATTAATGTGTTCTTGTTGGCAGCGTAAAAATTAAAAATTTACCGGCATAGTGCCAGGTAAAAATAATTCACTCTTTGGTTGGCATTGGGGTGTTTAAGGCAATGGTGCATACATTGACAGTCTATCTTCATCTGATCGCTGCATGTTCGGCGATTGGCGTTATTCTGATTTCAGACTTGAAACTATCAACTTATTTTTTCAATTCGAGCTCAGAAGACAAACACCCCGATATTCACCTTGAGATAAAAATCATCATCGCTTCGCTGGCTGTGTTATGGGCCACTGGTTTGTTGTTGGTGTTGCAGGGCATTGCGGTTAATCCTGAATATTTGCATAACCAAAAACTGCAGGCGAAGATAATTCTGGTGATTATTCTCACCATCAATGCATTTGCACTTCATCTGGTTTCCTTGCCGCGAATTTTTAACTTCGATCAACACGACGAATTTGCCAAGACAGTATTGCCCGCGTCCATTTCTAACAGCATTTGGTTTTATGCCGCTTTTCTGGGGGTTGCTCGCCATTGGAATTTTTCCGAATCGCTGGCCTTTGTATTAAGTGTCTGGGTAATGATCTGGATGATGGCATTTGCCGCGATGTACGTATTAATTCGTATGGCTAAAAACCGACGTTTAAAGCTGGAGGCTGCCTCCGTAGTTTATTGATGGGCACGTAAGTAAAGTGTATCGCTGCTTATCAATGCAAGGATTGTAGAATTTATATGATCTGTGCCGAGTGAAATGCGGAACTTGGTCACAAAATTTTGTGATAAATATTTTCTTTATTCTGTTTTCCGGATTTGTCTTTTGAAAAGCACGGTGAAATTGTTTTTTAGTTATTGATGCGTGCCGGAAGATACTTAAATTTAATGATATTAAATACCGTTGAAAATAAAAAAATATGGTATTTAATATCTTTGATGGATACAATCTGGTTTCGATATTTTCAGTGGAGGGGGTAAGCAGTACCACTGGCGTATCGAGAGGTTGTTATAAATGGTGGCTGACAAGTCACTGAACTGTTGTCTACTTGCAAACCAAAAACGCAGGAGATTGAGGCGTGAAAACAACTAATATAAAACGTTCCATCGCGGGCGTTAAAACCCGTAAAGGCTTGGGTGCCTTGGCATTAATCGTCGGTGCAGCTTCTTTGCTTCCAGCTACTGGAGCTAATGCGCACGGTTACATTTCATCACCCAAAAGCCGTGTGATCATGTGTAAAGAAAACGGAATTGAAAACCCATCGCATCCGGCTTGTATCGCTGCCAAGGCAGCCGGCAACCAGGGACTGTACACGCCGCAAGAAGTGGCTGTCGGCGGGGTGCGTGATGACCACCAGAACTTTATCCCCGATGGTAGATTGTGTAGCGTTGGTCGTTCCAATCTCTACGGTATGGATTTGGCAAGGACCGACTGGCCAGCAACTAACGTCACCTCAGGTTTCATGAACTTTGTGTGGACTAATACCGCTGCTCACAAAACCATGTACTTCCGCTACTACATCACCAAAGAAGGCTATAACCACAGCCAACCACTGCGTTGGAGCGATTTGGTACAGATTCACGAATCAGGTCAAGCTGATCAGGAATGGGTTTCTACCCACAGTGTCTGGATGCCTCCACGTACTGGCAAACACATTGTCTATAGCATTTGGCAACGTGATTGGGTAAGAGATGCGGCTGAAGGTTTCTATCAGTGTGTGGATGTTGACTACGGTAACGGTGGCAATCCGCCAGCAAGCTCTTCCAGCTCCAGCAGCGTATCCAGCAGCGTTCCGAGCAGCTCCAGCTCTTCTAACTCCAATGACACCTGTGCTGCTCTGCCAGCTTGGGCTTCGGGCACCGTTTACAATAATGGTAACCAGGTCAAGCACGACGGTAAGCGTTACCAGGCTCAGTGGTGGACTCAAGGTCAAAACCCGGCCAACAACTCTGGTCCTGCAGGTTCAGGCTTTGTTTGGTTGGATTTGGGTAGCTGTACCGGTTCACCGGTTTCCAGCAGCTCCAGCTCAGTTGCCAGCTCAAGCAGCTCAGTTGTATCCAGCAGCTCTTCTTCTGTAAGCACCGGTAACTGCACTTCACCGGCTTATGTTGATGGCAGCTCATACTCAACTGGCGCTAAAGTTGTTAACGGCGGCAGCGAGTACCAGTGTACTGTCGGCGGCTGGTGTACAGTGGGTGGTCCATACGCTCCAGGTTCAGGTTGGGCTTGGACAAACGCATGGAGTTACGTGCGTAGCTGTAATTAATCAGCTTCTGCGGTAAACAAGAAAGCCAGCGTTATGCTGGCTTTTTTGTTTTTGTAGGTTGGGATTTTTGTTGTGGTATTTTGGGTGTGAAGGCCAAGGTTTTGTGTCGGATTACGATGCTCTCCTTGCGAGTATCTAACCGCAAACTGCAGTAGCCATTCTGAAAATTATTGCAATTCCATCACGACCCTGAAGCCCAGGTTTTCTTCGTAAATTTCCGGTGCGTAGTGGTCGCGTACATGGGAAGCGATTTGCTCCACATTGTTTTTGGATGAGCCTCCACGTACCACGCGTTGGTTACATGTGGAGGGTTCAAACGCGCGTCCGTCCTTGGGTTTATTGCTGTAATTCGCTGCGTAGCAATCCTGCACCCATTCGGCTACATTTCCGGCGGTGTCATACACGCCAAAATCGTTGGCCGGGTAGGTGCCGACCGGTGCCGTCTTGCTGCCAAACAAACCGGAAAAACTGCTGTAACAGCCGCGCCGGCAATTAGCTCTGTCCATTGCATCCCGATCATTGTCGCCCCACCAGTAGAGGGTTCTGCTGCCGGCACGTGCGACATATTCCCACTCCGACTCAGTAGGCAAACGGTAGGTTTCGCCACTCATCTTGCTGAGCCACTCGGTATAGGCGCGTGCCTCGTTCCAACTGACATTGATGACAGGGCGATTCTTGCGTCCCCAACGGTTGTCGCCGGGTAATGCGCGATTGGTGGCTTTGGCAAACATGTCGTATTCGTCAAAGCTGACTTCATACTTACTGATTGCAAAAGGTTTATTGATGATGACGTTATGGACGGGCGTGCTGGCAGGGTCAATTTTATTACCCATCAGGAAACTGCCCACGGGAATTCGTACCATTTCAGGGCCGCGTTTGCTGCCGCCCAGGTTGCTGACGAAATTAGTGCTCGGAGGAATAACCCGTTCAAGAATATAACTGGGCTGAAAATCCTTATCGATGATTTCAATCCACTCATAGCGGGTTTCAAAGCCGGGGTGGCTTACTTCAATGTGATAGCGACCGGGCTCAAGCAAAATACCGTGTTGGTAGCGGTCAGGAATATTCATGATCCTGACCCGTGCGTTACTGGGTATGGTGTCCACCGTGAGGGCATAACGCGGTACCAGTTCAGCCATGATTAATGGCGGTGGTGCCATAGGTGCTGACGATGCTGCCAGAGAAGAAGCTGGCGTTTCGATATTCGTTGATAAAGCTGGAATCGGCTGGCCCAGCACTGCGGTTGTTGAGCTTGCTTGTGCGGAAGAGGCACGACCACCGGATGCCGAGGATTGATGTTCCGTATTCGCGGTAGCGATTTTTACTTTATCGTCACTCTTTACAGCATCGTCACTCTTTATAACATCGTTACTAATCAGTGCATTGACACCAAAACCGATAAGGCCCAGCATCACAATCCCGAGCACTATCCGTGACAGCAATCGGCGGCGGGCATTGTGAACCAGTTGCAGGTGTGTGGCCTGGTGGACTCGCGTTGACACCGCCGTTGAACGTTCATCCTCGCTCTCGCCGGTAATCAGAATTTCGGTTACTCGCGTCTCCGGGTGTTGATAGACACCGCGTTGTGGCGTCCAGCGAAGGCGTAAAAGTTTTATCAGTTGGCGATTAAGGGCTGCACCAGTGGCGGCAACCAGCGCCTTGAGGAGTGCCAGGGTGCTGAGTTCTGTCGGGTTGGCGGTAGTGATGTAACTGCCGCGCCCGGTGGCCTCCTGTAATTCAATAGCTGCAGCCAGTTCCTTCCCGCTTTGGAAGCGTTTGTCCGGATCTTTTTCCAGCAGGCGATCAACGATCTTTTGATAGCCCTGGTAATGCACCGGCAATTTAGGTACCGGAGCACTCAAATGCTTGATCGCGATGGCTACGGCGTCCTCGCCCTGAAAGGGGACGCTACCGGTCAGCATCTCGAAAAACACCACGCCCAGGCTGTAAAGATCGGAACGGCCATCCACAGGTTTACCGCGTGTTTGTTCCGGGCTCATGTAGTGCGGCGTACCCACGACCTGACCGACGTTGGTCATGCGTGACACACCGATCATGCCTTTGGCCACACCAAAGTCAGATAAGACGGCAGAGTTGTCGGCACGGAACAGAATGTTTTCCGGTTTGATATCGCGGTGGATATAGCCTTTCTCATGGGCATGATCCAGTGCGCTGGCGACTTCACGGGTCACGCGCAACGCTTCTTCGGCCGTGAGGCCGGTCATCATCCGGTCATGCACCGAACCGCCCGGCAGATAATCCATAGCGATGTAATTCAGGCTGTCATGGCGGCCTATGTCATAAATCGAAACGATATTGGGATGAGATAACTGACCAACGATATTGGCTTCCCGCTGGAAGCGTTCGCTGAATGCCGGATCACCATTCAGGGTTGGGGACATCACTTTGAGCGCGACAACGCGCCCCACGCTGATTTGTATCGCGAGGTAGACGGTGGACATGCCTCCCTGGGCAATTTTGCGAATAATGCGATATCCGGGTATTTGCATAGAAGCGCTATGTGCCTTATTTCACGATCGAGTAGAGCAGTACCAGCAGCGACACAACAGCGGCACCGTAAATCAACGCATCCCACCGGCGGCGGCCGGTGAGATAGGGAATCCATTGCCATATCGGCGCCAGAGGATGCCGACGGGTGAAGGGCGACTCGATGATTTGCAAGGTAATGTTGTCGTGACCGCCGTTGGTCAGCGCGGCGTGTAGCAATTGGTCGGCGGCTGTCTCGGTGTCTTTTGCATCACACAACACCTGGGCGATGGCTTTATCGTCCAGTTCATCGCTGAGTCCGTCACTGCATAGCAGAATCCATTGGTTTCTCTGCCACTGCCCGTGCACCATATCGACCCTGACATCCGCCAGTTCCTGCGAACCGATGCACTGGGTGATGATATTTTTCTCGGGATGGTTCTCCAGCTCTTCGGCGGTAATCGCGCCGGAATCCAGCAGCATCTGCACGTAAGAGTGATCGGTAGTCAGTTGTTCCAGGCGACCACCATCGGCAGTGTTGGTCCAGAGATACGCGCGGCTGTCACCCACCCAGGCCACTTCATATTCATTGTGATGGCTATAGAGAGCCACCACGGTCGAGCCCATACCCAGCGCGCCGACACCACGGGCAGCTGCCTCCAGTACGGCACGGTGTGACGCCTGAATACTGTCACTCAGGGACGTACTGGCATGTTTTTCACGAGTCTCTTTAACAGTGTCGCGGACAATAGCGCTGGCGACTTCACCGGCTTCGTGGCCACCCATACCATCAGCGACCAGCCAGATGCCATATTCCGGCAAGCTCAGATAACAATCTTCATTGTTATCGCGGGCGAGTCCGGGATGGGTGACGGCGCTGAAGTTGAGCGGGCGAGTGGGTATCATAAATTGAGCGTCAATGCTGTGGTCGTCTTGGTCATGGGTACATTGTTATTGGCCGCGAGGCGGTGTCATAGGGATTTATCCCGTATATCCCTATGACAAATTGTCGTTATAGCCTAAAGCAATATAGTTGACTTTAAAGCCGAAAACCATGTGGCCACGATTTTCCGTTTATGCATCACAAGGTTTTGAGTACCAGACCTAATTTATCGAGTGTCTCCCGCTGACCGTTATGACTTACCACGGCGACACTGGCGCGTTCCGGGCGCAAGTAGGTGGTCGCCACACGTTGTAAATCCGCCAGTGTCACCGCCAGTACCCGATTACGGAATTGCTCGCGTTTTTCGCGGGTACGCCCAAAGAGCTCCGCATGGTAGGTGCTCTTGGCTTCGCCCGCCGGGGAGCCGGGTTTATCGATACTGCCGATAACTCCGAGGATGGCTTCCTCCACGGATTGCCAATCGTGGGAGGTGCTCTGTAGCCAGTCCAATACTGCATCAAAATCTTTCAGCGTGTCGGCAAGGCGGGGGTCGCGATAGGAGTAGAACCGAAATGCCGCGCTGTGGTTATCCTGATTAGCGCCACCGCCATAGGCGCCGCCCTGTTCGCGAATGGTGCGATGTAGATAGCCGTTGCGCAGGAAGCCACCCAGAACGGTAAGTACTGCGGCATCCGGGTGATCTGCGGGTACTGTGGGGTAGGCTTTTACACAGAAGTTCACCTGGGTATTGGTGAGCCAGGCTTCCTGAATCTGTTCATTGACCGGTGGCAGATGGAAAGCCTGGAAATCAGCCGGTGCAGTATGGGCCGGCCAGCGTTGTTGCAGGTCGTGCAGGTAATCATCGAGGTGCTCTTGCTCACCCACCAGTAGGAATTGTCTGGGGGCTGCCAAAACCAGCTGATGAATGCGGGAAAGTTTGTCGGCATAGGCTTGCAGCTGTTGTTCATCATCCAGGCCGTTATCCAGCGCCTTGAGTGCCTGAATGCCTGCCAGACCACTGAGTTCATGGGTGAGTTTTGCGGCGGGGCTCATGCCTGCGCAGGCGGCGCTCATCGCCAGACTGTGGCCGTTGCCGGTTACACTCTGTTCACGCCGGGCACGGGTCTGGGCAACTAGTTCGCGCAAGCGGCTGAGCTCATCAAAACGAACCTCGGTCAGGGTTGTGTGCATCAGATCGCTCATGGCGCCATTGTTGCGGGTCAAGGCTTTGGCTGAAAGCGTGAGGTAAGCATCGATAGCCTGCACATCTTCTCCGCTGCCGCGCACACTGCTGAAGGCATTGATTGAACCCACCACCTCCGCCTGCCAGCGTTGGGTGGCAAGGTAGTCTTTGTCACCCACACCTAACTCGGTCATGGCAATACAATACAGCGGCAGGAGGGGTTTCAGTTCTGCGTCCAGAGCGGGCAGTTTGCAGGTGATCTGCTGATAGACGAGGCCATTGGTGCCGGCGCTGTAGCGGCGCAGCGGATAACCATTGAAGGTTTCATGGCTGCCACCGATGTAATGCAATTGTGGCGGTATGTCTTCCAGCCCGACTTTGGGCAGCAGGCTTTCATCGTCTTTGCGCAACTGGCGGGCCTGCAAGGCATGGCTGCGTTCGATGATGGCTTGTTTGTCAGTCTCAGTTAACCGGCTTTTCAGTTCGGCCAAGCGGTCAATTTCCGCCTGTTTGACTCGCTGGTTCATTTGCGTATCCGGGCGCAGGGTCAGGCGCACCCGATGGGGGTTATCGAGTAACAGCGTGCGCGCCAGCTGTTGGATAAAATCCGGTTGTTGGATCTTTGCGCGCAGGTCAGCCAGAGCGGTATCCAGATCCAGCAAAGCAATCGGATCGCCGCGATGGGTCGCGGCCGTGAGGCTGGTCATGATCAGCTGCAAACCGTAAGGATAGCCATCACCACCTACTTCACGTTGTTGCAATTCCAGCTGATGCAGAGAGGCTTCCAATAGTTGCTGGGGAACACCTTCCTCGGCAACCTGCTGCAGGGTATCCAGGATGAGTTGTTCGACCTTATCTACATCTTCCAGAGCGCAACCTTCGAGTCCACACACGAAAGCAATTTCATGTTGCGAGTCGTCCATGCCGCACAGAGGAGAGGGCGCTTGCCCCAACTCCGTGGTTTCCAACGCTTGTTGCAAGGGAGACGCGCTGTTGTCCAGCAACACGTTGGACAACAAGTGCGCTTCCAGGCTTTCAGCCAGGTTGGTGGTTTTCCCCAACAGCCAAGCCATGACTACGTGGGTCTTGTGGCTCAGATCGTCGTCTTCGCTCTCATCCAGGGGATAGGCTTCTTCAACACAGACCGGGGCGTAGTAACGCTTTTCGGCGGGCACGCTGATCAGGCTATCCAGTTGTTCAAAACGCGACAGCGCCTGGGATTCAAAACGCGCCTGATGGGTTGCGGCAGGGATGTCGCCATAGGTCATGAAGATGGCATTACTGGGGTGATAATGCGTCTGGTAGAAATGTTTGAGTTGCTCGTAAGTCAGGTCGGGAATATGTTCCGGATCGCCGCCGCTATTGAAGTGATAGGTCGTGCTGGGATACAGGTATTTACATAATGTATGCCACAGTTGGGAAGCCACCGAACTCATGGCGCCCTTCATTTCGTTATAGACCACGCCTTTGAATACCAGCTCTGAATCAGGATTATCGGCCTCGGCAAATTCCACCCGGTGGCCTTCCTGGGCGAAATCCAGTTCATCGAGGCGCGAGAAAAAGACCGCATCCAGATACACATCGAGCAGGTTATTGAAGTCCTTAAGGTTTTGGCTGGCAAAGGGGTAGGCAGTCCAGTCTGAACTGGTGAACGCATTCATAAAGGTGTTAAGCGAGCGGCGTATCATCATAAAGAAGGGATCGCGCACCGGGTAACGTTCACTGCCACACAGTGCTGTGTGTTCAAGGATATGGGCCACACCGGTTGAGTCATGGGGAACGGTGCGCAGGGCGACGAGAAACACATTTTCATTATTATCGGCGGCGAGGTGAATATGCTGCGCACCGGTAGCCTTGTGGCGGTATTCCTCTACCCGGATCTTCAGGGCTTCAACGTGTTGGCTGCGCAGTAACTCAAAACTGGGGTGGGCACTAGTCATAAAAAGGCTCGAAATCCTGTAGGTGAGAATGACTGAAAATAATTCAATGTCGGGGTGGCATAAACGCCTGCTGTTGTCGCACAAATCCTTCGAACGCTGCTAACAACGGAGCGTAATCCACCCGTGAATTTTCCAATTGCTGTAAAGCGTAACAACTTGCTTCCAGTGTGGAAAGCTGATTGTCTTTTTGCGCTTTACGGATAGCGTAGGCCGATGGAGGACAATCGGCTAATGACACGCGCGGCAGGCCTTGCAGGGGAGGGTTGAGGTACAGCATCTTCCGGCTTTTTCGCCAGGTACCGTCAATCACGATCAGGCGGATTTGCTCTGGCGGTGGCAAGGCCGGTAACGGCGCTGGTGCAAGCAGTTGAAGTGAATCTTCTGCAGGCGTTGGCGGATATAGCAGTAGATTGGTCTTGCTTTCCCGGCTCAACAGCGTGGCTAAAAAATCATCAGCAAATTGTTCGCCTTCAAACGTCTCGCTGTTGTGCAAGCTCATGTGAAGTAAGCGCGCCGTATTTTTTGCGTTATGCGTTTCCAGCGGGTGTTGCAGGATGACCACTTCCGTCAGGTTGGTTAACGGGGTAACCCAAGGACACAAACACGTGCGCAAGGGGCGCTGGCAGTGCGCACAATAACGGCGCTCAGGCTTGGTCGGCATGATCGAAAATCGTATTGAATTCGCTGAGGCGGAGCTGTTGTTCAGCCGTTTGTTGCAACAGCAAATGTTCTTTGGTTTGGCGGGATAATTGTTTGATTGCCGCTTCGCGTTTGCTGGCACTGCTGCGATCAGGGTGGGTTTCCAACAAGCATAGGCTGCCCGGTTTGCGACCACGAAAATAACGCGCCCCGGCTTTGCCGGTGCTATGCTCTCGCCACCGGCGCTGGATGTCTGTAGTGATGCCGGTATAGAGCTGGTTATCGGAACTGCGAATCATATAAACGTACCAGCTTTTTCCTGTGGTTGATTCAGTGGATGTCGCACAGGGTTTGGTAGTGTTCGACATAATGCAGCTGTGTTTGTTTAAGGTGAAATCATTCATGAAAAATCACACACTTGACCTGACCGAGATAAATCAGGCATTCCGTCAGCGCGCGGCGACTAAGGGCTGGCAAGCATACCACACGCCTAAAAACCTCGCCGCTGCGGTGGCCGTGGAAACGGCGGAGCTATTGGAAATTTTTCAATGGTTAACGGATGAGCAAGCGCAACAGCTTAAAGACGATCAGGATGCTAAAAACCGGGTTGCCGATGAGGTCGCGGACATTGTTATGTACCTGACAGAGCTATGTGTGCGACTCGACATTGATATGCCGACCGCCATCGCGCAAAAAATTAATAAAAACGCAACGCGTTAGCAATCGCTTATTTCAAGGTGATGTAAATCCATGGCTAAACAAAATGCATCGCAAGACCGCAACTTTGATGATCTGGCGGGGCGCTTCAAAAAAAATATTTATGGCGGTTTAAAAGGTGCTGTGCGTCTCGCCGTGTTGCAACGTGATTTTTCGGAATACATCCCTCATGTCCTTACTGCAGAAACGTCTCTGCGCATACTGGATGCCGGTGGTGGCCAGGGACAATTTTCATTAGCTTTGGCGAAAGCGGGACATCGGGTGGTGGTGTGTGATATCTCCGCTGAAATGCTAAAGCTTGCACGCGAGCAGGTTGAGGATGCAGGACTTCAGCAGCAGGTTACGCTGATTCATTGTGCCATTCAGGACCTGGGCGCGCACCTGGATGATGATCAGTTCGATTTGGTGTTATGCCATGCTGTCATGGAGTGGATGGCAGAACCGCAATCGCTTTTGCCGCATTTGTGTCAATACATCAAACCCGGCGGATGGCTGTCGTTGACTTATTACAATCGTCACGGATTGATCTTTAAAAATTTACTGCGAACCAATTTTAAAAAAATTATCGCGCAGGATTTTGGTGGAGCCAAAGGTAGCCTGACACCTATTAATCCGCTGGAGCCGCAGCAGGTTGATGCCTGGTTGGCGGAATTGCCGCTGACGGTTGTGACGCGCAGCGGTATACGCGTGTTCCACGACTACATTCTGGATGGGCAGCAGCGTGAGCGTTCGCCGGAAGAGCTGGTTGCTCTGGAATTGGCTTTATCGCGTCAGGAACCATACCGTTCCCTTGGTCGATATATCCACGTGATGGGGAAAAAGGATTAGTGGTTGCGGTATAGCCTACGAGGACTTTTCAATGCGCTTTAACAATAAGTCCCGAGCCAGGTTAACGCGGGCCGCCAGATAATCATTGCCGCCGCGATCAGGATGCAGCTTCTGGATCAATCGGCGGTGAGCGTCGTTAACCATCTCTGCGGTTATCTCTCCACGATGAATGTCGCCCTTAAGACCCAGAATATCCTGTGCCTCTTTGGCGTCCATTGTTGACGACTGCACAGGGCTTTGCGTCTGCTGGCGCTCTTGCCCTGGGTCCGGTTGCTGGCGATTTTTGTACTTGAGCCAAAAAGGTAAGAACTGCAAGCCTATGCCCAATAAGCCTCGCATAAAGGGAATCAACGCGCCGATGACGGCAAAAACCCAATGCATACGGCCGGTGACCGCCATCATGATCAGCATCAGGATTAATGCCCCGACAGCGCTACGCAACAGAATTTTGCGACGCTCTTTCGGCCCCAGATGCGCAATTCTCCGGTAACCCCAGAAGGCCCCGATCACCAGTAGAATCAACAAAATACTTTGTAACATTCAACAACCTGTCATTGCCCGCGAAATTGCAACCGATTATAGCTGTGCCAGGCAGGCTTTTGCAGCCATTTACGCGCGCCTGCGGAAAACATATACGTTATGTAAAGGCTGTACAGACAAATTTGCAAGACCGAATCAATGTACCCGCTTTTGGTATGGGTATTCATTTGTGATTGATCTGTCTGCGTGGACATCTACGAATATTCTGCAAGGCGTGCAGTGAAACCTTCTATAACTAAACGGTAAGAAAACGATAAGGAAAATATGATGCAAAAGTTTATGGCCCTATTGTTCATAACCAGTGTGCTTTTACTGCAAGCCTGTAGCCAATTGCCGGAAAATATCGAGCCGGTTACCGACTTCGACGTCAATCGCTACCTGGGAACCTGGTACGAAATTGCGCGGTTGGACCATTCATTTGAACGGGGGCTGCAACAGGTGACCGCCGAATACAGCCTGCGTGATGACGGCGGTATCAAGGTAGTGAATCGCGGCTTTGATACCCAAAAGCAGGAGTGGGATGAAGCAACAGGAAAGGCATACTTTGTGGGTGATAAAAACATCGGTCAGCTAAAGGTATCTTTCTTCGGCCCCTTTTATGGTGGGTACAACATTATTGCCCTGGATGAGGCGTACCAGTACGCCATGGTCTGCGGCCCCGATCGCTCCTATTTGTGGATATTGGCACGCACACCGGATCTGGATCAGTCGATCGTGGATAACCTGGTGAAAGCAGCCGGTGGACTGGGGTTTGCAACACAGGAATTAATTTACGTTGACCATGAGTGACAGTTAACGTCTGCCTCATAAAGGTGGATAATTTAATGGGCATCGGGGAGGTTTTTCGCTATGCTCACGGCAAATCATAAAGAAAAAGCTTCCTCGCTCTCATCTTATTCTTCAGAGGCTATGTATGCGTCTCAGCTCCGGTAGTAATGCAATTAGCGCACGTCTTATCCTGTTTTTATGTTTATCGATGTTATTGCTGAGTGCATGTGGTGGGGGTGGGGGCGGTTCCTCGAATCCGTTGGTTCCGCGCAGTTCGTCAAGCTCCAGCGCAAACAGCTCCTCTTCGGCGAGTGTTGCTAATCCGGTCATTGTTAGCGGCACAGTCACTTACGATTTTATTCCTTATAATGAAAATCATATTGGGCTCGATTACTCATCGACTGAAGCCAGACCCGTTCGCGGAGCGGTTGTGGAGCTGGTGAGTTCAGATGGCGTTTTAGCAACAACATCAACGGATGATAATGGGTTCTACAGTACAACCGTTGAGGCAAATACTGTTTTGCAGGTCCAGGTGAAAGCGCAACTTAAACGCGATCAAGCTCCAAGCTGGAACATGACAGTTAATGACAACACAGCGAACAACCGGTTGTATGCATTGGTGGGCAATGAAGCGAACGTCGGTGACAGTAATTCAATACGCAATTTGCATGCACCCTCTGGCTGGGACAGTGGCGATTACATCAGCTCACGTCCTGCCGGCCCTTTCGCCATTCTTGATGCTGTCTACACCGGCTTGCAACAATTTGTCACTGCCGGATACAACGGCAATTTCCCGCCCTTACAACTTCGTTGGAGTGTTAAAAATAACACGGCCGAAGGAGATCTTGCTCTCGGTGAGATTGGCACCAGTTTTTATTGGGGTGATGCGATTTATATTCTCGGTGAAGCCAATCAGGACACTGACGAATTTGATAGCCATGTCGTTGTTCACGAGTGGGGCCATTACATTGAAGATGCGTTAGCGCGCTCTGATTCTATTGGCGGCCCCCATCAATATGCTGATTACCTCGATATGCGCGTTGCCTTTTCCGAAGGCTTCGCCAATGCATTTGCGGCGATGATGCTGGATGATCCTATCTATCGGGACAGCAGCGGTTTCAACCAATCCAACAGTTTTATGTATGATGTGGGCGAAAAAAATCATCCCACAAAGGGCTGGTACAGTGAAGCTTCTGTTGAGTCGGTTTTATATAATTATTTCCTGAGTAGCACCAACAAAACCGCCAAGGACTTCTCACCGATTCTTTCCACGTTGACGGATAATTCTTATGTCAACGCAGAGAGTTTGGTAACGATATTTTTATTTGCTGAGCGCCTTCTTGCGCGTTATCCAGCACACCGCGATGCGTTTGAGAGCCTTCTTTATGAGCAGGATATTAATGCGGTAAACCAATATGCCGATGACGAAACCAACAGTGGTAGTAACAGTATTAACTTGCCGGTTTATAAAACCTTGGCAGTAGGTGGAGCGCCGACAAATGTATGCAGTACTTCGGAACACACTGATTACAATAAGTTGGGTATCTACCAATTTCTGCGTTTATCGATAACCCAGCGCGGTAACTATGCCGTGCGCGTTGAGCGATCCGGTGGTGACTTCGTCACGCAAAGTGACCCGGACTTTGTGATTTATTCGCGTGGTGCGGTGGTGGCTGAAGGTGCATCCACAACCAATAACGTGGAACTGCAAACAGTGACGTTGGAAACAGGTGATCATATTGTTGAAGTTGCCGACTATGAAAACGTCAATCGTTCAAGCGATGTTACCACCTGTTTTAATGTCTTTATCGCGCGTCAATAAATTGATCGCAATAGCTAAGTTAACTGTTGAGGTAGCTATGTTTAGGAAAATGTATTGGTTTAGGAAAATGTACGGTTGTTCCTGGTTGTTGATGAGCATGTTTGTTGTTGCATGCAGTAATGAATCAACCACAACGCAGCTTGAGGCGGATAAAAGCCCAATAGTCGAGCAATCACAAGCAACCCTAAAACACTCAACGGATCATTATAAAACTCATCACGGCAAACCCGGTGCAGAGGTAAGCTTGCGCGAAAATATCGTGCACCGACTTGAGCCGGGTGTTGATGCTGATGTGACCCTGGAGTTGGCAGCCTCTTACAGTGAAGGCGATATGACTGTCACCTTGGCTGGTAGCGATGGACTCCATGTTGTGGCTGGAGAAACTCACTACACCTTTTCGTTGAGCGAAACAGGTCATTACAGTATGCCGTTGCGTTTGCTGGCGGCAGAAGCGGGGCGCTATTACATCCATATGCAGGTGGCGGTCAATCACCAAGGGCGACAAACCATGCGCGCGCTTTCCGCCATCGTGCAAGTCGGCCCGGAAGCCCCATCAGACAGTCGCCAGAAAGCAGGTAGCGCGGACGATGTTATCCCTTTGCCAGCTCAGGAAACCATCATCCAGCAATAGTAAGTCCAGCTAATGATAAGTCTTCTCATTTACTGGCAGTCATCGCGTAATTCTGGGCTATAATGCCCGCCCATCTTCGGGTGCCCATATGGCACCTGCTTCTTTATATATATCACCGAGGTATGACTATGGCTGGCCAACGCCTTCTCGCCGAATGGGAACCCCAGGATGCAGTACTTCTTTCCTGGCCGCATAAGGGTACCGATTGGGACTGGATTCTGGAGGACGTGACCCAGCTCTACGAGGCCCTGGCTACGGTTATTTGCGATTATGCTGACCTGGTGATTGCCGCACCGGCCGAGGAGTTGGATCACATTCGCACGCGTCTCGCGGCGATGGATGCGCCCATGGAATACATTTATCTCTACCCAACCCCAACCAACGATACCTGGGCGCGGGACTTCGGTCCGCTTACCGTTGAAACGGCGGACGGCATGAAGCTGCTCGATTTTCAATTTAATGGCTGGGGGAACAAGTTTAAGCATGACCTCGATAACCAGATCACCGGCAACCTTTTTGAGCAGGGCGCTTTCGCTGCCGCTGCCTATGAAAAGCAGGATTGGGTCCTGGAAGGCGGCTCCATTGAAACGGATGGCAAAGGCACATTACTTACCACGGCTTCCTGCTTGCTCAATGCTAATCGCAATCCCCAATTGACACAGAGCCAAATTGAAACACGTTTAAAAGAAGCTTTTGGTGTACGCAAGATCAACTGGCTGCAACACGGACATTTGGCCGGTGACGATACCGACAGTCATATTGATACCCTGGCGCGGCTCTGCCCGAACAACGTGATTGTGTATGTTGCTTGTGATGATCCGGCCGATGAGCATTATGCAGAACTGAAGAAGATGGAGGCCGAGCTGGCCGGTATGACGGACGCGGATGGCGAACCGTATACCCTCATTCCCTTGCCTTGGCCCCACGCGATAGCCAATGACGAAAACCAACGATTGCCAGCAACGTATGCCAATTTTTTGATTCTGAATGAGGCCGTGCTGGTGCCCATCTATGACTGTATGGCCGATGAGGATGCATTGGAACAGATTTCCCAAGCTTTCCCCGGCTACGATGTGTTGGGCATTCCCTGCGCAACCTTGATTGAACAGGGTGGTAGCTTGCACTGTATCACCATGCAATTACCTGAAGGAGTTCTTGAGCCGTTATGAACCAGTTAAACGTCGGGCTTATTCAACATAGCTGTAGTGCGGATACCACCGCAAACCTGCAAAAAACCATGGCCGAAATTCGTCAGGCTGTGCAGCAGGGTGCTCAATTGATTGTGCTACAGGAATTGCATCGCGGTTTGTATTTCTGTCAGCAAGAGCAGGTGGAAGCTTTTGACCTCGCGGAACCTATTCCCGGTCCGAGCACTGACGCGCTGGGTGCGCTTGCCAGGGAACTGGGTGTGGTGATCGTCGCTTCGCTGTTTGAAAAGCGAGCAACCGGCTTGCATCACAACACGGCGGTTGTGTTGGAGAAAGACGGCAGCATCGCAGGCAAATATCGCAAGATGCATATTCCGGATGATCCGGGATTTTATGAAAAATTTTATTTCACGCCGGGAGACCTGGGGTTTAATCCTATTCAAACCTCGGTGGGTAAGCTGGGTGTATTGGTCTGTTGGGATCAATGGTTTCCGGAAGCCGCGCGGCTTATGGCTATGGCTGGTGCCGAGTTGCTGATTTATCCCACCGCTATTGGCTGGAACCCGGACGATGACAGAGCAGAGCAGGGGCGTCAACGGGAGGCCTGGATAACGGTCCAGCGGGGGCACGCCATTGCTAATGGGGTTCCGGTTATCAGTGTAAATCGTGTAGGTCATGAAGCCGATCCCGCCGGTGGAGCGGGAATAAACTTTTGGGGCAACAGTTTTGTTGCCGGCCCACAGGGCGAATTTTTGTTCCAGGCGGATACTCACGGCGAAGTAACCCAAGTCGTTGCGGTGGACATGGCACGCAGTGAACACGTTCGGCGAATCTGGCCATACTTGCGCGACCGCCGAATTGATCATTATGGTGATCTGGTAAAAATCTTTCGCGATTAGCTGATCAGATAAATCTTTATTTTGATTGCTGGATTTCAGAACTAACGCAAGGAAGCGTCATGGATGGATCTGGTCAACGTTGTCCGAAGAAATATTTGTCGTTCCCCTTCGCTTTTTATTCGATTGGCTGTTAAATCGGGGTCACTTTGCACAATAATATGCGCCGAGAATAACCAAACGAATACTCACTCATGAACAGCGACGCTCGCGAAGAAAATACGAATAATTCCACTGCGCGAGTTGAATGTCCTAACGGCGATTCAGCGTGCGGCTATCTCCGTGAAATTATTCAACTTCGCGAAGAAGTTGTCCGCCTAAACGAGCAGAATCGTACCGACGCACTGACCGGGTTATATAACTTTCGTTTTTTTAATGAAGTCATTGCGATAGAAATGGAGCGGACCCGTCGTTCGGGTCAGACCATGGCGTTGATCCTGTTGGATGTAGATCACTTCAAATTATTTAATGATCGATTGGGTCATGAGGCCGGCAACACTGCCTTGAGGCATATCAGCCGATTGATAGCGCAGACCGTGCGCAAGTTGGATATGGCTTGCCGTTTTGGTGGAGAGGAGTTTGTCATTATTCTGCCGGACACTGAGCTGGGGCAGGCGGTACAGGTTGCAGAGCGGTTGCGAGAGGCGCTTACCAGTGCACCGATAGCCATCGAAGATAACGAGCCCGTACTGCTTACACTCAGTGCGGGCGTAGATACCTATACGCCGATGTGTGGTGGTACGGCGGATAGTCTGTTGCGACGGGTTGACGCCTGGCTGTATCAAGCAAAACATCAGGGGCGCAATCGCGTGGCCCATCCCGTCCCCGAACAAAAAACGGCGGGCGCTGCGGTAACACCGGAAGAAAAGGCTGCGCTATTGGGATCGACCGGCCGATGAAGGCCGGGAAGCGCTAAGAGTGAACACTTTTTCACAGACAGTGTATTGATATTGTTCTCTTATATGTCAGCTCGACAGATGTGGAAGTATGGTCTATTGTTGATCCATGCGACATGTTGCGGGGATTATGCCGCGCTGTTAATCAGCCGCCGCGCGACTAACGACCTATAACGATTGACTCAAAATCTTTCCGGCCTGTACATAGTTACCTCTGGAGTATTACAGCAAGGTGGCAAGGTGGCTTACCCCAGCCATTTGTAGAATGCATTTCTTCGCAGGGCGCGTGTGAAAAAAACTGAGCAACTGATAACCCTTAACAACTTCCTCCGGCGTACTCTGATCGGCTTTTGTGGCGGATTGTTCGCATTTTTGGGTGGAGTTGTTCTTGCCTACTGGTATCTCCTGGGGAGCGCGCGACCGTCCATATCCGTGCTGCTGATTTTCCTGGGTATTTGTATAGGCGGCACTATCGGTTTGGTTTATGTCACCACCCGTTATGTAAAAGATCAGCTAGCGCGCCCAATAACGCATCTGATTGCGAACACCCAATTAAGTGCAAGTACGGATAATCTGCACGCTGAGCCCAATACCCATATTGCGGAAATCAACATTCTCTCCCGCAGTATTCGCCATATGCTGGGAAAAATTCTTCTCCGTGAACACAATGTTATTGGTAGCGAGCGGCGCTTATCCCTGGCGTTGCGCGGTAGTGGGGAAGGGGTGTGGGATTGGGATATTCAAGAGAACAATTCATACATTGATCCCAATTGTTGCAACATTCTTGATGTGAAGCCCGAAGAATTGGCTGCTGATAACCGGCTTTGGCTTAAACGACTATTTGTTGAGGATGCCGAACAAGCCAAACAATATTTCAGGCGGATTGCAGCAGGAGAGCTCTCCTCTTTTGAAGGTGAATATCGTATTCCCGAACAGGATGATGATTCCGGATATCGATGGATTCAGATTCGTGGCAGTGTTGTTGAGTGGGATGATCATGGTGCGCCGGCACGTATGTCTGGCACGGTCAGCGATGTGACGCAACGCAAAATGTCCGAGCAGCAGTTAAAGCTTTATTCAACTGCTTTTAAATGTACCAAGAATGCGGTTGTGATGCTGGACAAGGATTTCAGGATTCTCGCTGCTAATCGGGCCTTCTGTCAGATCAGTGGTCAGCAGGAACATGTCGTGGTTGGCCGGAGCTATATTTTCCAACATGCCGAAATCCCCTCAGAACAATTCCATAAAGTTATAAAAATGCAGATTAACAACCGTATGGAGTGGCGTGGTGAAGCTTTAGGGGTGAGAATCGATGGTAGTCACTACCCGCAAGAGTTGGCGGTTTATGGTGTGTACGACGATTTTATCAATTTGACTCACTACGTTACGATTTTTTCTGACATTACTGAGCGGAAGCGTACAGAAGAAAATCTCAGGGTGTTGGCAAACTACGATCCATTAACAGGTCTAGCCAACCGCTACATGTTCAATGCGACTTTTACCCGCTCGTTGCAAAGTGCGCGGCGAAAGAATGAGAAGTTGGCACTGTTGTTTATTGATCTCGATCACTTTAAGCAAGTGAATGATCTTTTGGGTCACGAAGCCGGTGATCGATTATTGATAGAAGTCGCTAACCGTATTCAAGGCAGCATTCGCGAAACGGACACCGCTGCCCGACTCGCTGGTGATGAATTTGTGGTGATATTGGAAAACATTCAGGCGCTAACCGATGCGGAGCAGGTTGCGCTGAAAATTCTCAGCGCGTTATCAAACCAGGCCAGTCCGCCGGATAGTTTGTCTCGTATCAGTGCCAGTATTGGTATAAGCGTATTCCCGGACCACGGTAACGACTCGGAAACGCTTTTGCGTTCTGCAGATCGTGCAATGTATGATGCGAAAACGCTCGGGCGTAATCGTTTAAACATAGGCACGGATGCAGGTGAATGTGCGTTCATTGGCCATCGGCAACGGGTCGATAATGGTAATGTCAATTGAGCTATAACACCTTTATATCAAGGATAGATCGAATAAAATCTTATTGGAGTTGCTCATGACGTTTCCAGCAATAGGTAAATTGGCTCCGGCCTTTACGCTTCAAAATCAGGCCGGCGAAAATGTTTCGTTGAAAGATTTTAAGGGTAAAAAGAATGTAGTGATTTATTTTTACCCAAAGGCTTCAACACCGGGTTGCACTACCCAGGCTTGTGGTATTCGTGACACGAAAACCGAATTGGCAAATCTCGATACAGTTGTTTTGGGTATCAGTCCGGATAACCCAAAAAAGTTACAAAAGTTTATTGATAAATACGATCTCAACTTTGATTTGTTGGCCGACGAGGATCACGCCGTTGCAGAAAAATACGGCGTGTGGGGTTTGAAAAAATTTATGGGAAGGGAGTTTATGGGTATATTACGAACTTCTTTCTTTGTTGATAAAAACGGATGTTTGCGTTATATCATGAGCAAGGTAAATACGAAAACTCATGATCAGGAAGTCATTGCTTACATCAAAGAGCACTTTTAAAAAACGGATTTAGAATTGTGTGATCTTACGCAGCTTTTAAACAGGAAATATTTACGAGATGGACTTTGTATCTGCCAGTATTGGCCTATAATGAGTGCACACGGAAAGTAGGCTTAAGTTTGTGCAGGGAGGAATCGAAGTTAAATTTTTTGTTTCTCTCAATCGGTGTGCAAACACTTTGTTCGATAATAAATGCCCAGCTTAGTTTGGCAGAAGGAGAGGCCTGTATGATTCAGTTACAACGTATATACCGCAACAACGATGCCGCTTCCGAAAATGCTTTTGATGGATCGCATATTCGATCTTATGAAGAGTATCTGGATATGGCAAAAATACCTTCTTGCGAAGGGGTGTCTGCGCGTGTCATGGATGCACTGCAACAGCGTGTTGGTCACGCTGAGCTATCGATCGATAAGATAGCCGAAGACATCAACCTTTCAAAAAGGACACTGCAACGCCGTCTGCAACAACAGCAAGCTAATTTTGCCCAGTTGCGTGATAGCATGCGTTTCCATTATGCCATTAAGTATTTAATTGATGAGCATATGAGTGTGGATACCGTATCCAAGGCATTGATTTTTCTGATCGCACGAGCTTTACCAACGCTTTCAAGCGCTGGACAGGGCTTTCCCCGAGTGTGTTCCGTAAGTTGTTCCGCGATTATGCCTGATCGTGACGCAAGAGCCTGGCTCTTGCGGCTAACTCTACGTGACGATACCTAACAATATCGTCAGGAGGGGGCGCTAATTGCCTGCTCTGTGCAAACAGGGTAGAGTTAGCGCTTTTCCAAATAATAGGGGTTAGTTTCATGAGTTTCTTTGTTTCCTCCGCTATGGCACAAGCACAAACCGGCGCCGCACCGCAGGGTAACCCAATGGTGACCTTATTGATGTTCGGTGGTTTGTTTGTGTTTATGTATCTTTTTATCATCCGCCCACAACGCAAACGTCAAAAAGAACACACCGCTTTGGTTTCAGGTTTGGCGAAAGGTGATGAAGTCATCATGACCAGCGGTATGCTGGGTAAAGTGGTCAAGGTGGATGAGAATTATATCGTGTTGGAAACAGGCAATAATATTGAATTGAAGTTTCAGAAAGTTGCCGTTCATGCTGTGTTGCCCAAGGGTACGATTAAATCTATTGACGCAGCTAAAGAATAGTTGCGGTCCATTCAGGGCGAGCTATTGCTTGCCCTCATCGCATGCTCGCCCTCATCGGATAAGAGCTCCTAATTAAATCCCCGCTCTACAGTGTGCTTAACGATTAGTTTGTGCGATCACGCATAAATTTTGTTATCTTCCTGCTACTGATATTTTCTCAACGCCTTCCTGATTCTATAAATAAGAATTATTAGGTGCTTTTTCCCAAAGAGCGAGCCTTCCATGGATGCTGTCAATAATCTGGTGAACTTCCTCAATGGCCTGGTGTGGGGGCCACCCATGTTGGTGTTGATCCTCGGGACTGGCTGTTTTTTGATGCTGCGGTTAAGGCTCATGCCGCTTATGCGCATACGGCAGGGGATACTCTCCATTTGGCATGGGCGAATTAAAGGTGACCCGGACACAGGATTAATCAGCCCCTTTCAGGCATTAATGACTTGCCTTGCTGCCACAGTGGGCACCGGCAATATTGCCGGTGTAGCAACCGCAATTTTTTGGGGTGGACCCGGCGCCTTGTTCTGGATGTGGTGCACTGCGCTGGTCGGCATGGCCACTAAATATTCTGAAGTTGTCTTGGCTGTGCATTATCGGGAGCGAGACCAAAATGGTGAGCATGTCGGTGGTCCGATGTATGCGATCAAAAATGGCCTGGGGCCGCGTTGGGCCTGGTTGGCTGCGCTCTTTGCGCTGTTCGGAGGGCTCGCTGGTTTCGGGATCGGTAATATGGTTCAGGCGAACAGTATGGCCCAGGCACTTGAATCGAGCTTCGCTATTGATGTGCGGCTTACCGGTGTATTGACAATGGTTGTTGTGGCCGCTGTCATTCTGGGTGGTATAAAACGTATTGGTAAGGTTGCCGCGTCTTTGGTGCCATTTATGTGTGTCATTTATGTCGTGACCGCACTTATTGTTTTGATCATCAATGTATCAGCTATTCCTGCTGCATTTTCCTTGATATTTACTCACGCATTCACACCCGCAGCTGCAACAGGTGGTTTCGCTGGTGCGGCGGTAATGGCAGCGATTCGTTTCGGTGTTGCACGCGGTGTATTCTCCAATGAAGCCGGCTTGGGTACGGCCGGCATTGCTCAAGCGGCAGGTACTAGTAATAATCCGGTGAAGTCCGGTTTGGTCGGAATGATGGGTACCTTTATTGATACCATCATTATCTGCACTATGACGGGTCTGGCCATTATTTCCTCAGGCGTCTGGAGTAGCGGTGAGAGTGGGGCAGCCTTGTCTATAACGGCTTTCGAGTCGGCATTGCCTGGTGTTGGGGGGCATGTGCTCACGGTCTCCCTGATATTGTTTACTTTTACCACCATACTGGGATGGAGTTATATTGGGGAGCGGTGCTGGAGCTATCTGTTCGGTGTAAAAACTATCCTGCCTTTTCGAATTTTCTGGGTGATAGCTGTTTATTGGGGAGCAACGGCGCAGTTGGATTTTGTCTGGTTGTTAGCGGATACGCTAAACGGTTTAATGGCGATTCCGAATTTAATTGCGCTGATATTACTCAGCCCGGTAGTGGTGGGGCTGACCAGATCCTATTTTGCACATGACACCAGTGTTGAGCGCACGAAGAAAGAAAGTTAAAAGCAGTTGGGTGGGCGCGGTAAGCCGGCGATCTTGGCGGCAACTCTCGCAGGGCTGGGAGGGAAGAGCTGCATTAGATAGACGCTGCGTCCCTTGTCGCCACCGAGTTTCTGGGCTACACGTTTAACCAATGGTCGCATAGCCGGTGCCAGCTCAAACTCTTGGTAAAATTCCCGCAGCAAATAAATGATTTCCCAATGAGCCTGAGCAAGCACAATATTTTCTTGCGCAGCCAAACGCTCGGCTACGGTTTCATTCCAGTCCTGCAGGTTTTTTAGATGGCCTTCTTTATCAGTTTCAATGCTCTGGCCATCAATATATATCCCCATCGTTAATACCAGCTTTGCACGCAGCGGTGATCAATGCTCAATTGCATAAAACCGGTGTAATCGGTCAGGAGGACATTGCTCAGAAGCTTTTCTTGCAAGCCGCGCGCTTTAATATCGTTGGTGAGTGCATAGACTTTTACTCCACACTCAATCAGCTCTGATAGCTTATCTGCACAAGGTGCTGTAGTCATCGCACCAAAAACGCCATCTTCAAGCAATAAAATCCCATCATTTTGTGCGCAGATAGACAGGCAAGAGGCCAGAGTACTATGCGTAAACGGTGACTTATTAACGGTATGCAAAGTGCTCATCGTGATTAGAAGCTCAGCAGTTGATCTTGCTGTGCCAGTAAGACACTGACAGCATGACTGTCAAGAACCTGGACACTGTCGAGGAGAAGTTCATTTCTTGTTATGCCACGTGCCTGTAGCGATTCCAAGTGTACAAAAATATTTTCCACTTCGTATAGGGGGAGCACAGGTAACATGGAAGCAAAACTTCTTTGCGCAATCCCGGTGCTTTGCTGATTTTTCAGTAGTTGAAAAACACCGTCATCCATAAATAGTAAGCTCAGATCCTGATCATAGGCTGCCGTCGTTAGCACCGCATCAAGCGCTTCTTTGGCAACTGAAGAGCCATAAGGTGCGTGTCGACTGATAAACAGGATTCTTTTGCGCATGTTAGCCACCGAAGGTTATCAGGCGATCTGACATGAGCGCTGCATCTACCAATTGGCCCAAACCGCTGATAGCAAAACCATCACGCAAATTATGGGCAGGTTTTTCATAGCGTTCCGCTTCCTCCTGGTTGAGTATGCCGCGCTTTAGGGCGGCAGCAATACAAACCACCATATCGATTTGATATTTAGCTGATAGCTGCTGCCATCCAGATGAAAGGTCTGTTTCATCTTGTGCAGGGGTTATAAGGTTGTTGCTATTGTATACGCCATCCTGATAAAAAAAGACTCTATAGAGACTGTGTCCTTCCGACAATAGGGTTTCGGCAAACCGATATGCGCTATCGCTGGCTTGAGTGGTGTGAGGGGCTGAATATATGGCTAATGAAAAAATCATGCGTAGTAATAAAAAAGCCCCGTATTAACGGGGCTTCCTCAAATAGCCTAAAGGGTTTTAGTCGTCACCGCCGGCGCCAAGGAGGTGCAACAAGCTGGTGAACAGGTTGATGATAGACAAATAAAGGGTAGTGGTGGCCATGATGTAATTTGTTTCGCCACCGTGAATAATGGCACTGGTTTGATACAGGATCAGCGCAGACATCAGCAGAACCACACCGGCTGAGAATGCCAGTTGCAAGCCAGAAACATTAAAGCCAAATAGTGAGGCTCCAATTAATACCAGCATGGCAACGATCATGACCATCATACCAACGACGACAAAACCTTGCAGGAAGCTAAAGTCCTTGCGAGTCGTCAGGGTATAGGCGGAAAGGCCAAGGAAGATCAATGCTGTGCCTCCCAACGCCTGGAGCACAATAGAGCCGCCATTAGCAAAAGCCAGGTAGTGATTAAGGATTGGGCCGAGGCTGGCTCCGATCAAGCCGGTAAAGGCGAATACCACCGCCAGACCCGCCGAGGAATTAGCGGTGCGTGGAAGGACAAACCATATCAGTCCCAAAGCCACCAGGCTCATAATCAGCCCGACACCATGGCCAATGCCGACTGCCATGCTGATGCCTGCTGTAAGGGCGCTGAATACCAGAGTTATGCCGAGTAGCATGTAGGTGTTACGCAGTACCTTATTAACTTCAAGGGCGCTGGTCGAAGCTGTTTGTGTGTAAAGCTCTTGCATGGTGAATCTCCACTGGGCTTTGTTAAAAAGTGATGGTCATCATACAAAGTCGGATTATAAATTCCAAGAGATTATATGCCCGGCCTGAACGCGGTAAGCGTCGATTATTGGACATTGGGGCAAATTAACAGTTCACAAGTGACCGGAAAGTAGAAAAACAAAAGGCGCCGTTTTGCGGCGCCTTTTGTAGTCTGTCGACAGATATGGCGGAAGGGCAGGGATTTGAACCCTGGGTAGGCTCGCACCTACGCCGGTTTTCAAGACCGGTGCATTAAACCACTCTGCCACCCTTCCGAAGAGGTGCAGATTATACATAGGTTTTTTCGGTGAGCAAGACGCAGAGAATAATATTTGCAGCCGTTGCCGCGTTAACGGCCACAGCCTGAACACTTCATGAGCGGCAATGGTTTAGAAATAAAAAAGCCGGGGGGTTAGCCCGGCTTTTTTACAGCGTATTAGTTTTTATTCCTGATCTTCAGTCTTTGCATCAGTAGCTTGCGCTACGCGTTTTGCAAGACGGGGATCGTTGGATGGTCGCGTCAGCGGGCGAGGATTGTGCTCCACATTTGCTGGCATGCTGGTATCCAATGCGCGCGGCTGAACCCGTGTCAATGTTTCTGTCACGATATGAACTGCTGCCGGTTTTGGTGCTCGACGCGGATCATTACTGGCACGAACAATTTCTCCGTTGGATGTTGCATTGTCAGGAGTTTCTTTAGCCATTTCCGTTTCAGCAATTGTTTCGGTGGTTTCAATAATCTCTGGTGCAACAGGTTGGTCCGTCTGTTCTTGTTCAATGACAACGCTTTCTGTTGTAACCGCTACAGCCACAGTTTCTTTTTTGGGTAAGGGCGCAGCTTCGGGTAGTGGCGCTTCAAAAACCTGTGAAACGGAAGGTGCTTCTGTTATGTGACTTTCTTCTGTAGTTACTACAGATTCTTCAGCAAAAGTTGTCACTGGCTCCTGGTCGATGACGAACGATTGCGTGGAGGTAGTTACCACTTCCACTTCTTCTTGGTGCTCCATGGTGTTGGGGCTGGTTTGACCAAAAGCAGCTGTTTGCTCGGCAATCGCTTCAGAAACCTGAGTGTTCAGATTTGCGTTTTCATCAGAGATGAACTCCATACTGGATTCAGTTTCATTGGCAGCAACTGAGTCGTTTGCGCTGATGGATTCAACTGCACCTGCGTTTTGTGCATTATCTTCCTGTGTCTCACGGCGACCCCGGCGGCGCTGTTGTGAGCGGGCACGTCTTCCAGCGGGACGTTTTGCTGGACGTTCATCGCTGTCTTGTTCAGCTTCAATGTTGTCACTTTTGACTTCTGCGGTAACGTCGTTGCTCGCTTGGTTGCGGCGGGAGTTGTCCCGATCATCACGATTGTTGCGATTGCCGCGTTGGTTGCGATTATCGCCGCCGTCTTTATCCTTGTTGTCTCTTTCTTTGGGGGCGTCGCTATTGTCGCGTGTATCGCGCGGTTGTTGGCGATTTTCACGGCGCTCATTTTCACGATTGCCGCGCTCATTAGTATTGCGTGTATCGCTCGTGGGTGTATCGCTTGATTCACGCGGTGCACGGTTATCGCGAAGTTCCCGATCATCTTTCCGATCTTTATCGCGACGATTTCGATCGCGACGATGACGCGATTGTGGCTGATTCCTGTTGCGACCCTGGCGATTACGATCGTGCTTGTGGCCTTTGCTGCTGCGGTCGGATTTCTCGCCGCTGAACAGACCCAGTAGCAAGCTGATAAACCGTGCAATGACGCCAGGTTTTTTTACCGGCTCAGGCGCTGGTTGTGATGGCGCGGTAACTTGAACGGCAGGCCTGTTAACTGGCAGTGCCTTTACGTTCATTTCTTCGTCTTCTTCTTTGCTCTCATCAGCGCTTGGCGTGATTTTGTAACTGGTTTCCAGTGTCCCTTCGTCATCGTCACGGAGACGTTGCACTTCAAAATGAGGTGTCATCATATCCGCGCTCGGAACAATGACTACCCGCGTGTTGTTGCGCGCTTCAATATTGGAGATGGTTTTGCGTTTTTCATTCAGCAAATAAGTGGCCACAGACATAGGCGCAATCGCGCGAATTTCAGCGCTACGCTCTTTCTGAGCCTCCTCTTCCACCAGGCGCAATATAGCCAGTGCCAATGAGCGAGTGCCGCGGATGGTGCCTTGTCCGTTACAGCGTGGGCACACCTTGGAATGAATCTCTCCCAGGGAGGGGCGCAGACGTTGACGGGACATCTCCAGCAATCCGAAGCGTGAAATACGCCCGATTTGTACGCGTGCACGATCCATCAAAAGAGCATCGCGCATACGGTTTTCTACTTCGCGTTGGTTGCGCACTGGCTGCATATCAATAAAGTCGATGACAATCAGGCCGCCCATGTCGCGCAAACGCAATTGCCGCGCAATCTCGTCTGCAGCTTCCAGATTGGTTTGCAGTGCGGTCTCTTCGATATCGCCACCTTTGGTCGCGCGCGAGGAGTTAATGTCGATCGAGACCAGCGCTTCGGTAACGTCGATCACAATGGCGCCACCAGAGGGGAGTTTCACCTCGCGTTGGAAGGCGGTTTCGATCTGGCTTTCAATCTGGTAGCGGTTAAATAAGGGAATATCATCCTGATACAGCTTTACCTTGCTGCGGTAGTTGGGCATCACTTGCTGAATAAAGGCCGAGGCCAATTCGAAGGCTTCTTTATTATCAACAATGACTTCACCAACGTCCTGACGTAAGTAGTCGCGAATAGCCCGAATGATGACGTTGCTTTCCTGGAACAGGAAGGTTGGGGCAGGGGACTTCTTGGCTTCGCTGTCGATGGAGCCCCATAATTGCAGCAAATAATTCAAATCCCATTGCAGTTCGTCAGCGCTACGGCCTACGCCGGCAGTGCGAATGATGACGCCCATACCTTGCGGCACTTCAATAGAACCGAGGGCATCTTTAAGTTCTGCCCGATCCTCACCTTCTATGCGACGGGAGATGCCGCCGGCGCGCGGATTGTTTGGCATTAATACCAGGTAACGGCCGGCGAGGCTGACAAAGGTCGTGAGCGCAGCGCCTTTATTGCCGCGCTCTTCCTTATCAATCTGGACAATGACCTCGGTACCCTCTTTGAGCACTTCCTTGATCTTTACGCGCCCATCGCTATCACCAGTATTTTTACTGAAGTACTCACGGGAGATTTCTTTCAGGGGGAGGAAACCATGGCGCTCGGCACCATAGTCGACAAAGGCTGCTTCCAGGCTCGGTTCTACCCGAGTGATACGGCCTTTATAGATGTTGGATTTCTTTTGTTCGCGGTTGCGATTTTCGATGTCGAGGTCATAAAGCCATTGGCCATCGACCAGAGCTACGCGCAACTCTTCGGGTTGAGTTGCATTGATGAGCATTCTTTTCATGTGTTACCTGATTAGTTCGAGCGCATTGGCAACGAAATAACTAGGGTTAACACAGAGGCGTTTTGTGCAACCGTGTAGACTGCCGCGCTACATAATGCTCGCGACAGCGGTTGGTGGGCAGATGCTGTTCAGTCTGGATTTGTCATGGGCGAATTTCGGCTCGTGACGGATAACATTCCTGCGCTGATAGTTAGTTCTCTTCCCATTTAACTCAGGTTTTGGACGGTTGTCATTCCAGTCCGCTCATGTACTGCTGGTTGCTGATAATCAAGCAACCGTTTCGGGATGGTGATCGCAATTGCTAGCCTTAATGGCTGCATGATATGACCTCGTGGGTCTGTATCATTCCCGGCCTGTTGGCGGCGCGGTATTAGCTCGTCAGGGTGGACCACATCCAGAATTTTGTCTGGCAATACGTAGAATCTAGAGTCCTACAAAACACTTTCGGTATTAACAATAGCTATGACGCAGTTAAGCGCGATTGTCACAGTGTATTCGCGCAACATATAACGTTGCGAAAATACCGTTTTGTTTGTTTCGTGGAGTATTGGACCCGAGTGTTCCCAATCGGTTGCCTCAAGGGTCAAAGCCTCCTTTCGCCGTCAGCGGTATTTCCTATTTGATACGCCTTTTCAATGCGTTATCCGGAAACCTGCCTGTCTCGGCGCCGCCGAATATAGCAGTATTCATTAATACCTTCAATGAACGTGTGCGATAAGGAAGCTTCATCGTCAAGTCTAGTTGAATATCTCGTGCCTGCTACATCTGAGCTGAAGGTTTGCGGTATGATCGCGCCATGAAAAAAGCCCCCTTTGCCCAGAAGGCCCCCGAAGAGACTACTGTCGCCCAGGTTCAGCATGTTGAGATAGATGCGGACCAGGCTGGCCAGCGCATTGATAACTTTTTGATGGCACGCCTCAAGCGCGTACCTAAATCGCGGATATACAACATCCTGCGTAAAGGTGAAGTCAGGGTCAATAAAAGTCGATGCAAGCCGGATTACAAGCTCGCAGCAGGCGATATCGTCAGAATTCCACCCGTGCGGATTGCCGAAAAGGCCGACTCTCCTCAGCCAAGCCATGTCTTGACCAATAAATTGGAAAAATCGATTTTGTTTGAAAATGATGGGTTATTGGTCATCAATAAACCGCCGGGTTTGGCTGTTCACGGTGGCAGTGGAGTGAGTCTGGGGTTGATTGAAGTTTTGCGCCAGATGCGTCCGGACGCGCGTTATCTTGAGTTGGTTCATCGGCTGGATAGGGATACTTCTGGGTGCATCATGGTCGCTAAAAAACGCAGTATGCTGCGGCATCTGCAAGCCGCTTTGCGCAATAAGGGCCAAAGTGGTGTGCGCAAGGTATACCAAGCGTTAGTCAATGGTGTGTGGCCGGCGGCATGTAAACGGGTTGATGTGCCTTTGCTTAAGAGTGAGGTGGGTGATGGGGAGCGTATTGTTAAAGTGAATCCAGAAGGAAAGCCGAGTCTCACGGAATTTGCAGTGCTCCAATCTTTTCGGGATTTTACGTTAATTGAAGCTCGACCGATTACCGGTCGCACCCACCAGATAAGAGTCCATGCGCAGTATGCCGGCCATAGTCTGGTCGGGGATGAAAAGTATGGCAATGATGAAATTAATGAAAGCATGCGTCAATTGGGTCTAAAACGCTTGTTTTTACACGCAGCAGAACTCGGTTTCTACTTGCCTGATCAGTCGGAGTTAACGATAGTCAGGGCTCCTTTGGCGACTGATTTGGCTGGGCCGCTGTCGAGGCTGCCTAAAAACTAGGCTCATGAGCATTGCGTTGTGGGAGATAAATAGTTGTTATTAATTTTTGATTGGGATGGAACCCTGAGTGATTCAACCGGCAAGATTACCCAGGCCATGCAAATGGCCGCTGAAGATTTGGGTTGGGAAATACCGCTGGACAGTGAGGTTCACAACATCATTGGTTTGGGGTTGCCTGAAGCCATCGCCCAGCTCTTTCCGCTGCTCGGTGAGGCGGAGCGCCAAGACATCCGTGAACGCTATGCGGCCCATTTTATCTCTCTGGATCAACAGCGCCCGTCGGCTTTTTTCCCTGCGGTTCAGGAAACTCTGGAGCATCTGCGGACAGAAGGGCATCAGCTTGCCATCGCGACCGGTAAAAGTCGTCGGGGGCTGGATCGAATTTTAACTGGTCTGGGAATGTCTTCGTTCTTTCATGCGACGCGCTGTGCGGATGAGACGGCGTCCAAGCCGCACCCATTGATGTTGGAGCAGCTGTTGAATGAGTTCTCGGTGCCCTCCGCAGAGTCCGTCATGATTGGGGATACGGAATACGACATGGCTATGGCGCGCACAATAAACATGCCGCGTATTGCGGTAAGTTATGGGGCTCATCATGTGGAGCGCTTGCATCCGTATGAGCCAGAGCTGTGTATGGACCGTTTTGACGAATTACTCAGATGGCAGCGTCTTGTTTAGCATCTAGCACATCAATCCCTTCATTATTAAGCATCTTGATCAGTGCAATTAAAGGGAGGCCGATTAGTGTGTTAGGGTCTCTGCCTTCCAGTTCATCAAAGAGGGCAATGCCCAATCCTTCGGATTTAAAGCTGCCAGCACAATCGTAGGGCTGCTCTCGTTGCAGGTAATTCTCTATTTGTGCATCGGTCAATTGACGAAAAGTAACTTGATAAAGTTCGCAGCATGTCTGAGTGGTTCTTGTTGTGGCGTTATAAAGAGTCAACCCGGTAAAAAAGGTCACTTGCCTGCCGCTCGCCAGCTGTAGTTGCGTTTTGGCATGGGTGTGATTACCGGGTTTTCCCAGGATTCTATTCTCAAGCGCAGCAACCTGATCAGAGCCAATGATTAGTGCACTCGGGTAGTGTGGCGCCAGTGCCACCGCTTTATTTCTCGACAGCCGTTTAACCAGGTCCGCAGGAGATTCACCGTCTATAGAGGTCTCATTTACATCGGGTGCCTGCCATCGGTAGTTGATTCCCAATTTGTTCAATAATTGACGCCGGTAAACGGAGCTGGAGGCCAGAATGATGTCTTGCATGAAACCCTCAGAATCATAGATAAGGTGGCTATTCTATGCCGCAAGCACTAAATAGCGCCATTTCCATACATTTTCTTTGACAGAAGTAGAGCAGATCCCTATTATTGCGCGCTTATGTTTTCAGCCCCCTCACACAAAACCTTGCCTCGGCAGGGAGATCCGCGGAAATTTGCCCAACAGGGTATTTCTCTGGAGGGTGTTATCCCTATAGCCGCCTTGTCGCGTTTAGCAGAGTCGCTTGAGGGAACTGAAGGTCAGGTCTTTGTCAGACTGGACTTTGGTATCAGTGAGGAGAAGAAAAAGGTTGTGTCTGGCAAGGCGCATGCAGATCTGATGTTGATTTGTCAGCGTTGTCTGTCTCCAGTCGCAAAGCCCGTCGAATGCAATATTTCACTGGCAATTGTGTGGACTGAAGAGGATGCCAAGATGTTGCCGAAGCATCTGGACCCTTGGATTGTTGAGGATGCCAGTGCAGACTTTTTCGATATGGTCGAAGAAGAGTTGTTGCTGAATCTGCCCCCGGTGGCTTATCACGAGGAGCAGTGTGTTGACCCCAAGCTCTTTCAGAGTGGTGAGCCGGTGGTAGTCAAGCAAGAGAAAAACCCGTTTCAAGTGCTGGAGCAACTCAAGAGCTCGCCGAAAAAATAGAGGCGCCTCGGTTCCAGTGTGTATGTAATCAGGAGATCATCATGGCCGTACAGCAAAACAAAAAATCCCGTTCCAAGCGTGACATGCGTCGTTCACACGATGCCTTGACTGGACCAACATTGTCCGTCGACGCAACCAGCGGTGAAAAGCACTTACGTCATCATGTTACTGCTGACGGTTTTTACCGTGGCCGTAAAGTGATTGACAAAGGTGTTAACGAATAATTTGTCAGGCAAAAAGACGATCTAACATTGTCTGAAAAAATTCGTATAGCGGTTGACGCTATGAGCGGGGACTTAGGTCCCCGCGTTGTTATTACAGCGGCCATTCGTTTTGTCGCGACCTCCCCTGAAGTAGAGCTGTTGCTGGTCGGTGATCAGGATCAAATTCAGTCCTTACTTTCATCAAGTAGTATTCCTGTATCCCCAGCCATTCGCGTTCATCACGCTACTGATGTCGTTGCAATGCACGAAGATCCACTAACTGCCTTACGCCATAAAAAAAATTCGTCCATGTGGCAGGCGTTGTTACAGGTTCAGGATGGATTTGCCGATGCCTGTGTCAGTGCGGGTAATACCGGAGCCCTGATGGCGATGAGTAAGCATCTCCTGAAGACTTTTCCGGGAATTGATCGGCCTGCCATTTGTAAGTCGATGCCCGTGGAGCAAGGCAATAGCTTCATGTTGGATTTGGGGGCGAATCTCACCTGTACGCCCGAGCAGCTGCATCAATTTGCATTAATGGGTAGTGTATTGGCGTCTTCCGCAGGAGTTGAAAAGCCTCGCGTAGCTTTGCTGAATGTGGGCACGGAAGAAACTAAAGGAACCGATTTGGTCAAGCACAGTCATGTGTTGCTATCACAGGATGAACAACTTAATTACATCGGATTCATTGAAGGTGATGAGTTATATCTTGGTAGGGTCAATGTGATTGTGTGCGATGGCTTTAGCGGTAATGTCGCGCTTAAATCCAGCGAAGGGGTAGCGCGCCTGATAGCTAAAAAGATTGAAAAAAGTTTTGCTCGCCATTGGTATCTGAAGTTGTTGGTGTTGTTTATGCGACCTGTTTTGCGCCAATGGCGGCGTGAATTAAATCCGGGGGCATATAATGGAGCATGCTTCCTGGGGCTACAGAAACCTGTAGTGAAAAGCCATGGCAGCGCTGACGAAGATGCTTTTTATCAGGCTTTGGTTGTTGCAAAAGAGCAGGTTGTGCAGAAGGTGCCAGCGCGTATTCAGTGTGCGTTAAATGCAATGCAAAAAAATCAACCATAAATTTTCGATTATTAATTTTCTTATCAATACAAGCGAAGTTCCTATGACTCAATCTCATCTTGCTTTTGTTTTTCCTGGGCAGGGCTCCCAGAAGATTGGTATGTTGGCAGATTTGTCCAGCCAGTATTCTCTTGTGGCGGAGACATTTTCAGAAGCATCTTCTGCGCTCGGTTATGATCTATGGGATTTGGTTCAGAATGGCAGTCAGGATGACATTAATTTGACTGAGCGTACCCAGCCGTTATTGCTCACTGCCAGTGTTGCGATTTGGCGCGTATGGCAACACAAAGGTGGTGCGCAGCCGGCGCTGATGGCCGGACATAGCTTGGGTGAATGGTCGGCCTTGGTTTGTGCCGGGGTGGTTGCATTTGGTGATGCAGTAAAACTGGTTCAGCAGCGCGGCAAATTTATGCAGGAAGCTGTACCGGCAGGGCAGGGTGCTATGGCGGCTATTATTGGTTTGGATGATGCGTCAATTATTGATGCGTGTAAGCAGGCAGAACAAGGTGAAGTTGTCGCCGCGGTAAATTTCAATTCGCCGGGGCAAGTTGTGATTGCCGGTGCTGCTGGCGCTGTCGAGCGCGCAAGCGCATTGTGCAAAGAGGCGGGTGCGAAGCGAGCACTTCCCTTGCCTGTGAGTGCACCGTTTCATACGTCACTCATGCGTCCAGCTGCGGAAAAATTGGCAGAACAAATTTACAATACATCTTTTTCTACTCCGGATATCCCTGTTGTACATAATGTTACGGCGGAGCCGGAAAGTAATCCGGAAAAAATCAAAGCGCTTATGATCGAACAGATCTTCAGTGCGGTGCGTTGGGTTGATTGTGTCAATACTTTGTCTGCGCGCGGTATTGCTACCACGATCGAATGTGGTCCAGGTAAAGTGCTTTCAGGATTAAACAAAAGAATTAACAAGGATTTGAATACGCTCTCCATCGAAACCCCAGAAGAACTTCTTGGGGCGTTGGAAACTTTTAATTAATGGGTGAAGACGATGATCAATTTAAACGATAAAGTTGCCTTGGTTACTGGTGCCAGTCGAGGTATTGGTGCTGCGATTGCGGAGCAATTAGGCGCTGCCGGAGCAACCGTTATTGGTACGGCGACCAGTGAATCCGGAGCGGAAAAAATATCTGCTCGCTTGCAGGAATTGGGTATTCGTGGCACAGGAAAAGTATTAAATGTTACTGATGCCGATTCGGTAGCCGAGTTAATGAAAAGTGTTCAGGAAGAATTTGGTACGCCGGCTATTCTTGTCAATAACGCTGGCATTACTAAAGATAATTTGCTGATGCGCATGAGCGATGATGAGTGGTTTGATGTTATCAATACCAACCTCAGTTCAATTTATCGCTTGAGTAAAGCTGTGTTGCGCGGAATGATGAAAGCTCGCTGGGGCCGTATTATTAACATCAGTTCCGTTGTCGGCGCTATGGGCAACGCCGGGCAATCGAATTATGCTGCTACCAAAGCTGGCGTATCGGGTTTTGCACGCTCACTGGCTGCAGAGGTAGGGTCGCGCGGTATCACCGTTAACACCGTTGCACCGGGTTTTATTGATACCGACATGACTAAAGGGTTGCCAGAGGAACAAAAGGCAGGATTGCTGTCCAACATTCCAGTGGGGCGCTTGGGTAAGCCTGAAGAAATTGCTGCGGTTGTGGTTTTTTTGGCCAGTGATGCGGCAGCTTATGTCAGCGGCGAGACTATCCACGTCAATGGCGGCTTGTATATGAGCTAATAATTGGATTTAAGTCTTTGTTTTTCTTGGGAATTCACTAAAAAAACGAAGAATTTTGGCAGGATGCGTTACAACACGGCAAAAATAGATGTAAAATGCGCGTCGATTTTGGCCGAAACATTATGAAGGAACCACCTTCGTGGTTTCACAAGTGACGGTTTCGTCGATACTACCACTAGGAGTTAAATAGCATCATGAGCAGCATTGAAGAACGCGTAAAAAAAATCGTTGCTGAGCAACTGGGTGTGAAAGAAGAAGAAGTTAAAAACGAAGCTTCTTTTGTAGAAGATCTGGGTGCTGACTCTCTCGACACCGTAGAGCTGGTTATGGCTCTGGAAGAAGAGTTCGAGACAGAAATCCCCGATGAAGAAGCTGAGAAAATCACCACAGTTCAGCTGGCTATCGATTACATTAACGCCAACCTGGCGTAATCTTCAAAGTCGCTGATTATCTGTCTTCATGAAAAAGCCGTATTATTGCGAAATAGTACGGCTTTTTCTTTTGCCAGTTTTATTACATAAATTCTGTCAGTAGCTGTTTAATCAGCGCGATATACTAAATGCCTGTCCCTGAGCATTTTGAAGTTTTATCCCGCCAATTCCTTATTGTTTTGGAGAATCCCTAACGTGTCGCGTAGAAGAGTGGTTGTAACTGGTCTTGGTATGGTCAGCTCGCTGGGTAATACCGTGGCTGATACCTGGCATGGCATTGTGAATGGCAAAAGCGGCGTAGAAACAATCTCCGCTTTTGATACTTCGGCTTTTACCACGCAATTCAGCGCATCCGTAAAGAATCTCGTGATCGACGATTATTTTTCCGGAAAAGATGCACGTAAGATGGACCCTTTTATTCAGTATGGAATGGTGGCCGGTATTCAGGCTATTCGCGATGCGGGCCTTGAAGTATCTGACGCTAATGCCGGTCGTATTGGCGTGTCTATCGGCTCGGGTATTGGGGGGATTGGTACGATTGAGGAAGGCACTCTGGTAGTGGAACATAAGGGACCGCGTCGTATGTCTCCTTTCTTTGTTCCCAGCGCCATTATTAACATGATTTCTGGCAATCTTTCCATTATGTATGGGTTGCGTGGTCCTAACATCGCCATCACGACCGCGTGCACCACCGGAACCCACAGCATCGGCTTTGCCGCGCGTATGATTCAGTACGGTGATGCAGATGTTATGGTTGCAGGTGGTGCCGAAATGGCAACAACGCCCGTTGGTTTGGGAGGATTTGCCGCTGCGCGAGCCTTGTCAACACGTAACGACAACCCCCAGGCCGCCAGTCGTCCTTGGGACAAAGACCGTGATGGCTTTGTTCTGGGTGATGGGGCGGGCGTGTTGGTGCTGGAAGAATATGAGCATGCTAAAGCGCGTGGAGCTCGAATATACGCCGAACTGATCGGTTTTGGTATGAGCGGTGATGCCTATCATATGACCTCACCGCCGGAAGATGGCTCAGGTGCGGCCGCATCGATGGTGAATGCCATCAGGGATGCGGGAATTCCTGCCAGCGAGGTCAATTACATCAATGCTCATGGCACCTCTACTCCGGCTGGCGATAAAGCCGAATGCCAGGCGGTGAAATCAGTCATGGGTAGTGCTGTTGATCAGGTGGCGGTGAGTTCTACCAAGTCCATGATTGGGCATCTATTGGGCGCGGCTGGCGCGGTGGAAGCAATCTTCAGCGTGTTGGCCATTCGTGATCAGGTGGCTCCGCCGACCATCAACCTGGACAATCCGGAAGAAGGCTGTGACATTAACCTTGTGCCTCACACCGCTCAGGAGCGCAAAATAGAAACCGTGCTTTCTAACTCTTTCGGTTTCGGTGGGACCAATGGTTCTCTTATCTTTCGCAAGTTAACCTGATGCTACCTTTACTAGCTATTGAGACATCAAAAACGCCGAGCCATATACAGCTCGGCGTTTTTGTATCGGTGTCAGATTTTGTATAGACTCCGCCGATGCCTAGTCAATTTCCCCTGATTTCCGTCAATGGTGTTATAAACGCTTCAGTGTCTCCGCTGGATCGAGGCTTTGCTTATGGCGACGGCCTTTTCGAGACCTGTCTCTATCGGATGGGCGTTGTGCCCTTGTGGGAATTTCATCGTCAACGTCTGCTTGACGCGTGTAAATTGCTAATGATCCCGCTCGATACAGCGCGCCTGGAGACATACATCACCGATATCCTTCAGCAGGCTCAGCATCTCGGTGTTTCAGATGGGGTAGTTAAAGTGATTGTGACACGCGGTTGCGGTGGCCGGGGTTATGCATTTCCTGAATCGGTGTCACCAACCATTTGCGTTATATTTTTCGATGCTTTACCGGACGATTTACAACATATAAAACTGCGGGTTTGTAAGCAGAGACTTTCCAATAATCGCGTATTGGCCGGACTTAAACATCTCAACCGCCTTGAGCAAATTATGGCGCGTGCAGAATGGAAAAACGACTATGCTGAGGGCCTGATGCTTGATGATGAGGGGGGTGTTATTGAGGCCACTGCCAGTAATGTCTTTATGGTGCAGGACGGCCAACTCTTCACGCCTGATCTCTCGTTTGCCGGTGTTGCGGGTATCATGCGGCGGGTCATTATTGAGCGCCTCGCTCCGGCCCTGAATTTAGCGGTGACAGTAAAAAAAATTATGCCAGTCGAATTGCAGCGTGCAGATGAAATGTTCATCTGCAACAGTATCAGGGGCATTGTGTCGGTAGCCGCATTGGATGGCGAAACGCCTACGCGTTTTTCTCGCCATGAAATAACGCACAGCTTACGAGATCAGTTGGCGATATTGTTGCGCGATATATCATCTGAAGTGGATTAATGTGAATGCGCAAGATGCTAAAAAAAATAATGCGATTGTTACGAGTATTGATGGTATTAACGGTACTGGTTGGCGTATCAACCTGGCTTTATGTCCAGCACTGGTTGACGACACCTTTAGCACTGCCTCAAGCCGGATATACTTACCAGCTTCAATCGGGGCGAGTATTGGGGCATCTGGCTCATGATCTGGCTCAACAGGGTTTTTTGCAGCATCCACGTTTGCTGACCTTATATGCACGTTTTTCCAATGCGACCAAGGTTCATGCGGGAGAATACTTTCTGCCTCACGGCGTTACGCCACAACAATTGCTGGAGAAGCTGCGTAAAGGTGAAGTGGTTTTATACCAGGTAACGCTTGTAGAGGGATGGACATTTCGGCAAGCCTTAGCGTTGCTTCATTCAAAGGACACCGTCAAACCTTTGCTACAGGACAAGACGGAAGCGGAGCAGTTGGCGCTGCTGGAGTTACCGATCGACCATCCCGAAGGCTGGTTTTTTCCTGATACATACCTATATCCTCGCGATGCCACGGACGTAGAAATTATGCGTAGGGCATATTTGCAAATGCAACAATTGCTGCAAGAACTGTGGGAGGCTCGGGCCGATAATCTGCCCTACAAAAGTCCATACGAAGCATTGATCATGGCATCGATCGTAGAGCGGGAAACAGGTGCGGAGTGGGAGCGTGATCAGATCGCGGGTGTCTTCGTCCGCCGCTTACAGAAAGGGATGCGTCTGCAAACAGATCCCACTGTGATCTATGGAATGGGTGAGGCGTATAAAGGCAAGATAACGCGAAAAAATCTACAGCAGGCTACGCCCTATAACACATACGTGATCAAAGGCTTGCCTCCCACGCCTATTTCCTTGCCCGGTCGTGCAGCACTTCAGGCGACCTTGAACCCGGCGGATGGCAACGCGCTTTATTTTGTCGCTAAAGGAGACGGTACCACACACTTTTCTGCAACCTTGGCGGAGCACAATCGGGCGGTGCGACGTTATCAATTAAATCGCCGCTCAGATTATCGCTCCACTGTAAATCCAGGCCAATCGGCGGAGGAGTTGGTTAATCCGTGACCACGTCGGCTGCGGTAGGAAAAGCCAGGGCGAGTCGTTACAATGCTTTCTTTTGCCGACCATGACTGGCGGCTTATCATCGACTGACACAGTGACTAACCGGACGTTATCCCGTATGACTGAACATCCAGCTTCCAATACGACATCCAACAACGCTGATGCAAAAACAGCTGCCAAGCCTGCGCATTTTATTCAACAAATCATCCGCAAAGATTTGGAAGATGGTATGCACCAAACAATCGTCACGCGTTTTCCTCCGGAACCCAATGGTTATTTGCATATTGGGCATGCGAAATCCATTTGCTTGAACTTCGGTGTGGCCGATGAGTTTGGTGGTGTATGTAATTTACGCTTTGATGACACCAATCCGGAAAAAGAGAGCGAAGAGTTTGTTAACTCTATCAAGCGTGACGTTGCCTGGTTGGGTTTTCAATGGGATGGCGAGGTTCGTTATACCTCGGATTATTTCGATCAGCTACATGCATGGGCGATTCATTTAATTGAACACGGCTTGGCTTACGTGTGTCACTTGTCGCCTGACGAAGCACGTGCGTATCGCGGTACCCTGACCGAGCCGGGAAAAAATAGCCCCTACCGCGATCGTAGTGTGGTTGAGAATCTTGAGTTATTTGAACAAATGCGTCTGGGTAAGTTCGCTGAAGGTAGTTGCTCATTGCGGGCAAAGATAGATATGGCTGCGCCGAATATGAATTTGCGCGATCCGATTATCTACCGTATCAAAAAAGCACATCATCACCAAACGGGTGATAAATGGTGTATTTATCCCTCGTACGATTTTGCACACGGGCAAAGTGATGCGATTGAAGGTATTACACATTCAATTTGTACACTGGAGTTTGAAGACCATCGCCCCTTGTACGATTGGTTCATTGAAAACTTACCGGTGCCGGCGAAACCTCGCCAGTATGAATTCGCGCGGTTAAACATCAATTACACGGTGACCAGTAAGCGTAAGCTGAAACAGTTGGTTGATGAGAAACACGTTGATGCCTGGGATGACCCGCGCATGCCGACTATCTCGGGTATGCGGCGTCGCGGTTATACGCCGGCAGCTTTGCGCAATTTTTGCGAACGCATTGGTGTTACGCGCTCCGACAGCATGGTGGATGTCAGCATGTTGGAATTCTCGGTGCGTGATGATTTGGATAAAAATGCTCCGCGAGCCATGTGCGTGCTGCGCCCCTTGAAAGTTACGCTGACAAATTACCCGGAAGAAAAGACGGAAGAAATGGTTGCCTCATGCCATCCCAATCGTGACGACCTGGGTGAACGCTTATTGCCCTTTACGCGCACCTTGTATATCGAGCAGGATGACTTCCGTGAAGAAGCTAATAAAAAATACAAACGCCTGGTGTTGGGTAAACGGGTGCGTTTACGCAATGCGTATGTGATTGAGGCGGATCTGGCGATTCGGGACGAACAGGGCAATATCACCGAAATTGTTGCGCATATCATTGAGGACTCTTTGGGTAAAGATCCTGCTGATGGCATTAAACCCAAGGGGGTTATTCATTGGGTATCTGCAACTCGTAATCTGAATTGTGAGGTGCGGTTATATGATCGTCTGTTTACTGACGAGGCGCCGGATGCGGGCGGGAAAAATTTTCTCGATTCTATTAACCCCAACAGTCTCGAAATACTGCATAACTGCAAGGCAGAGATCAGTTTGGCGAAAGCAACGCTAGAGGATCATTTTCAATTCGAGCGCGAGGGGTATTTTTGTCTGGACAGTAAATACCACTCACCGGACAAGCCGGTATTTAATCGCACAATCGGCCTGCGGGACAGCTGGGCGAAGATGGATGATCAGGAATAATTTTTGATTTTATATGCTGCGGAATAGACCATGACGCTACACCTTTACAACACATTGACTCGCCAAAAAGAAGCGTTTAAGCCGATCAAACCCGGCAAGATTTCCATGTATGTCTGTGGTGTTACCGTCTACGATTTCTGTCACGTTGGCCATGCCCGCGTATTGGTGACCTTTGATGTTGTGACACGGTTTTTGCGGTCTCAGGGCTGGGATGTAACCTACGTGCGTAACATTACCGATATCGACGATAAAATCATCAGACGTGCTCAGGAAAACGGTGAGGCTTACACTGACCTTACCTCACGCTTTATCGATTATATGCACGAAGATGAAGCCCGTTTGGGTATTCTTCCTCCGGACATCGAGCCGCGTGCGACCGCCTATATCGATGAAATTATCGCTATGGTCAACACCTTGGTTGAAAAGCAATTTGCTTATGCTGCACCAAACGGTGATGTTTACTATCGGGTTAAACATTTTGCTGAATATGGTAAATTAAGCAATAAGAATCCTGATGAGCTGTTAGCCGGCGCGCGTATTGAAGTGGATGAGGTGAAAGAAGATCCGCGGGATTTTGCATTGTGGAAAGCGGTAAAGCCTGGGGAGGCTGCATGGGCGTCACCCTGGGGGCAGGGGCGTCCCGGTTGGCATATTGAATGTTCCGCCATGAGCAAAGACTGCTGCGGTGTTACGTTTGATATCCATGGCGGTGGTCCCGACCTTCCTTTTCCTCACCACGAGAATGAAATTGCCCAAAGCGAAGCTGCCAATGGTTGTAAGTACGTAAACTATTGGATGCACGCTGGTGCGGTGCGTGTTGATGGTGAGAAGATGTCCAAGTCTCTGGGCAATTTTTTCACCATTCGCGATGTGCTGGAAAAGTACCATCCTGAGGTTGTGCGTTTTTTACTGATCAGCAGCCACTACCGTAGCCCGATTAATTATGCGGAAGATAACCTGATTGAGGCCCGTTCTGGACTTGAGCGTTTTTACAGTGCTTTGCGCGATTATGCTGATGTTGCGGCGGCACCCCTGGTGGATATAGAACAGAGTTCTTACTATCAGGCTTTCGTTGCTTCCATGAATGATGACTTTAATACCCGATTGGCACTGGCCGGTATGTACGATCTGGTGCGCGACCTGAATAATGCAAAATCCAACCCCGCACAGGCACGACAGCTCGCTGCACAGTTAAAGGCTATGGGGAATGTCTTGGGCATTTTGCAAGATAATCCCGCACAGTTCCTTCAATCAGCTGGCCATGATGCGATTTCGGCGGAGGCTGTTGAACAATTGGTTGCCGAGCGTATCGAAGCTAAACGCAACAAAAATTACGCGCGCGCTGACGAGATTCGCAAGAGTTTGCTGGAGCAAGGTGTAGTGCTTGAGGATTCCCGCGATGGGGGCACGCAGTGGCGCCGCGAGTAGTGCTTTCGGCTATCCGGGGTTTGTTAGTGGATTGTCAGCACGGAGTTGTAACAACGTTATTGGCAAACGAACAATCCTGCGGAGGTGCTTATCATGACTCGGCACATCAGTAAATGTCTGTGTGCAGTTAGTATTCTTTTATCTTTTCTCATTACAGGTTTTTCTATGAGTGCAGTTGCTGATGAAGTCTGGATTGATGTTCGCACCCCCGAGGAACACGCTGCAGGCCATGTGGATGGAACATTACTGATGCCCCATGACCAGATTGCTGCGCTCATCAGTGAACAGGTTCCTGATAAAAACGCGGACATTCAATTGTATTGTCGTAGCGGTCGCCGGGCCGATGTTGCGCGCGATATATTGCTGCAAATGGGTTATACCCGCGTAACTAATCATGGCTCCCTCGAAAATGCCTTGGCGATAACACAACAGCAGAAAAGTGACGATTAAGGATCGATAGCGTCAGGCAAGAATCTTTAAACTGCGCTAGTCGGATAAGTGGTATGTCTTTGCGAAAATATTTCAAGAGTCGCGGCTTGGCAATCAACATGATCGCATGCGCCGCTTTTTTAGCCCTGGCGGTTTATGGCTGGGGACTGCCTGTAGCAGATTTGCTGCGTTATTTCTGGATACTGGTGGCTTGCTTGATGATTGTGGTCGGGCTGGCTGTGCTTGCGGGTTTTATATTGCGCAAAATCAGTCACCGTCATGATGATCAGTGATCAGTGATCACGATAACCGTTTAACCTTGAGCCATGCAATCATCTTGTCGGTCAGCTGTGCTGTTTCAAAACGGTAACTCCCGATTTCAAAACCGATCTCCGCATCAGGAATATTTTCCAGGTATTCCATAGCCAGTCCATTAAGCGTTTTGGGCCCATCAAGAGGAAGTTCCCAGTCCAGTGTTTTGTTGATGTCACGTACAAACGTGCCGCCATCAATCAAAAACCAGTTATCTTCCTGTGGCACGATATCTCTGGATTCTTCTTCAGCACTGTTGGTCGTAAATTCCCCGACAATCTCTTCTAATAGATCTTCCAGCGTAACAATGCCCTGTACTTCGCCGTATTCATCGACCACCAATGCCATGCGGCATTTCTGCTGTTGGAAGTTCAGTAACTGCGTATTCAGTTTGGTGGACTCGGGAACGAAGTAAGGCTCACTCGCAAAACGACGAATCGCCTCGTGTGTCACGGTGCTGTCATCGCCCTGAATAAAACGCGCCGCATTGCGCAGGTGCAATATACCAACGACTTTGTTGATGTCGCCTTCATAAACGGGCAGGCGAGTATATTCGCTGGTGCGGATGCGTTGTAAAAGCTCGGGAACATCCAGCTCCAGATCAAGACCTTCAACCTCGTTGCGTGGAATCATAATGTCTTCCACGGTAGATTTTTCCAGATCAAGCACATTCAACAACATGCCCTGATGTTGGTCGGGTAATAGATCGCCTGCTTCGTCAACGACAGTGCGAAGCTCCTCTGGGTCAAGATGTTCAATGTGTTTGTGGGTTTTAGCATCAATGCCAAACAATCGCACCACTGCATTGGATAATAAATTAACCGCCAGTACAGCAGGATGAAGTAAGTAGGACAGGGGACGAAGGAACCAACTGGAGACAAAGGAAATTCGTTCGGGATAGAGCGCAGCAATGGTCTTTGGCGTGACTTCGGAAAATACCAGCATCACAAAAGTAAGAATGATACTGGCAATGTAGGGGCCGGCATCACCATAAAGCCGGATAGCAATGACGGCTGAAATAGTCACTGCAATATTATTGACGAGGTTATTGCCAATCAGGATCAATCCAATCAAACGATCCGGGCGATGTAATAATTTAGCCACCCGCAGCGCAGCGCGGTCACCTTTTTTAGTGAGGTGTTTCAACCGATAACGATTGATTGACATCATGCCGGTCTCGGAACCGGAGAAAAAGGCTGACAGGATTAGCATGCCGAACAGCAAGGCAAACAGAAATTCTAGCGAAACGTCGTCCAAAGCGATGGAGCCTGTATTGCGAAATGGCTGGGTATCTTGACGAAGTTTTTGGGGTTAATCAATAACGGAGGGCGGCTTCAATAACCCGGATTAACCTTCATCAGATGCGCTGGAGGATCAGTTCAAGCACCAGTTTGCTGCCAAAATAAGCGAGCATTAATAGGGCGAAACCACCGAGCGTCCAGCGAATCGCCGTATAGCCACGCCAGCCGAGACGGTGACGACCCCAAAGTAGCAGAGCGTAGATGACCCAGGCGGCAATAGAGAAAACAGTTTTATGTGCCAGGTGTTGGGCAAAGATATCCTCCAGAAACCACATGCCGGAGAGAATGGACAAGGTCAAGAGGATTTCGCCGGCCCACAACAATTCAAAGAGCAATGACTCCATGGTTTGTAGGGGCGGTAATAAACGCACATTACCAATGGTGTGTTTGTTTTTTAATTGGTGATTTTGATAAGCCAGCAAAAGCGCTTGCAGGGTAGCAATAGTCAGCAGGCTGTACGCCAGGATGGACAGGATGACGTGGCTGGCCAGTTGATAGGAGATCTGGACATCTGCATCGTTTCCGGCAATGGAAGCTCCCACCGCCAGAACGGACAGGGGACTCAACAGAATAAACAGATTATGCAGAGCCTTCTTGAGGCTGCTGAGCAGCACAATCAGGTTGATGACCCAAAAGATGAGCGATGACACCGAAAAAAAACCCAACTGTACCCCGGTATGGGCGGCACTGAGCCCATAGATGCCGCCGCCATGAAAAACGAGCGCAGCGCCGATCAAGGCAAATAAACCGGTGCGGTGAATGGCTTGTTGACGGGCAAAACAGTGGATTGAATAAAGACCGGCTATGACATAAAAAAGGATCGCTGCAAGATTCGCATAAAGTGTCATTGTTTCTGCCTGGTCCATGAAAACGTCCGGGGAAAGAGCCTCTAAATGCGAATGAGGCGCGTTCGAGTGATAGAGTAGCGCCAAAGTTTGTCACAGGATGAGCGCAAATAGAAGCGCTGGATAGATCCTTGATGTATCAAGGGGTTAACTCCCGAGGATGCTGGCAATTCGCCGGTCATTTGAGGGTATAATCGCCGCCTGATTCCGTTAACCGATACGAAGAAACGGTTCGGCATTTTCATGAATAGCATCATTACTCAACGATTGTCTGAGAAAGCTTATGTTTGAGAATTTAACAGATCGTCTTTCCCACACCTTGCGAAGCATGACCGGCAAGGCCCGCTTAAGTGAAGACAACATCAAGGATACGCTGCGCGAAGTCCGCAAAGCGCTGCTGGAGGCGGATGTTGCCCTACCGGTGGTTAAAGCCTTTATTGACCAGGTCCGCAGCCGTGCGCTTGGGCAACAAATCGGTAAAGCGCTCAACCCCGGCCAGCAATTCATCAAGATTGTAGAGAATGAATTGATCAGCGTAATGGGATCGGCCAATGAAGGGCTCAAGCTGGCGGTGCAGCCGCCCGCTGTGATCCTGATGGCCGGTTTGCAGGGGGCCGGTAAAACGACCTCAGTGGCCAAATTGGCGCGCTACCTTAAGGAACGTGAAAAGAAAAAAGTCCTTGTTGTCAGTGCGGATATCTATCGCCCGGCTGCTATTCAGCAATTGCAGACCCTCGCGCAGGAGGTTGGCGTTGAGTTTTTCCCCTCCACAGCAGAGCAGCGTCCGGTAGATATCGCGCGTGGCGCTATCGAACATGCCAAGCGGCAATTTGTTGATGTCGTGATTGTGGATACTGCTGGACGGCTGCATATCGACAATGAGCTGATGGGTGAGATCCAGGATTTGCATAGGGCCATCAAACCGGCGGAGACCCTATTCGTTATCGACGCCATGATCGGTCAGGATGCGGTAAATACAGCCAAGGCTTTCAATGACGCATTGCCCTTAACCGGTGTGATTTTAACCAAGGCTGATGGTGATGCCCGCGGTGGCGCGGCCTTATCTGTCCGCCATGTCACCGGTAAGCCGATCAAATTCCTCGGGATGGGGGAAAAGGTTGATGCGCTTGAGCCTTTCCATCCGGAACGTATTGCCTCGCGCATTCTCGGTATGGGAGATGTACTGTCGTTGATCGAGCAGGCAGAGCGGAGCATCGACAAAGAAAAAGCCGACAAGCTGGTAAAAAAAGTTACCAAGGGCCAAAAGTTCGATCTCGAAGATTTACGTGATCAGCTGCAACAAATGCAGAACATGGGTGGTTTGACCTCCATGCTCGATAAGCTGCCGGGCATGGGTAATATGGCGCAGATGGCTCAGCAGTCCAATATGGGCAAGCAGTTCAAAGTGATGGAAGCCATCATTAATTCCATGACACCGGAAGAGCGCCGTAACCCGGAAGATCTGAATGGTTCCCGTAAACGTCGTATCACCCAAGGTTCCGGCACACAAATCCAGGACTTGAACCGCCTGCTGAAGCAGTACAAGCAGATGGCTAAAATGATGCAAAAAATGAAAGGTGGCGGCATGTCCAAGATGATGCGTGGCTTGGGGGGAATGATGCCGGGCGGTATGCCTCCAGGTGGCGGATTACCACCGGGATTTCGCCGTTGACAAATAGCTGAAAGCGTCGCGCATTGCGGCGCTTTTTTTACAGGCTTCTTTGGTGCATTCTATGGCACTGGAATTACGATTTTTTACACATGCCGTGGAATTTTTAATTTCCTGCAACCTCTGATGAAAGAATCCACTGTATTGCCACGATGGATTCAGCATTCATAAAAAAATAATATTTCAACAATAACAATCGCGGGAATACCGCGCAGGAATTGATTATGAAATCAATGATGTTTTTTACACTGCTTATATCGGCCTTTCTGCTATTAATTGCCTGCCAACAAACTGGACAGCCTCACGCAACCCCTGAAGCAGACAAACAACCTGTAGCGAATGAGCTTTCTCCCGCTTATCGAGCGGCAACGAAGCAAGAATTATCAGGCACTTGGTACATCGAATATATTGGTGACCGACCCGTGCTTGACCGAAGCCCGGCGCGCGTCCAGTTCACGGAAGATGGGGCCATTAACGGCAACGCCAGTTGTAATCGCTTTTTTGGTTCATACACCTATTCAGATAAAAAGCTTGTGATTCCGCAAAGTCTTGGTGCAACCAAGATGATGTGTCTGCCCGCATTGATGGAACAAGAGCAACGCTTATTTCAACATTTGCCCAATGCGGTGCAAGCCAGTTTACTAAACGGCTTGTTGGTTCTGCGTGATGCCCGGGGTAACCAGGTTATCAAAGCCTCCCGCGACGAATCTCAATAATCATGACCAGTCCGAACAAAAATAAAGACAAAAGTAAAAAGGATGCGCGCGATATTCGTGCAGAAGCGTTAAAGATCGCTAATAGCCAACATATCGACGGGCAAACCCGGGAACAGACCCGATTGATTGCTTCGGGTATACAGCGGGGCATGGAGCAGTTTTTGCGTCAACAAAATGAGAAAGCCCGAGAGCTGGACAAGCGTATGAAAAAAGTCCAGCGTCTGGCTGTAAGCCATCAGCAGCCGGAATCGGCAGCAGATACTGAAGTCGTGGCACATACATCAATGAATGTGTCCCGGTTGCCTTGGGTGCTATTAATTATTTCCTGGATTCTCTTTGTGGCTTATGTCTGGTGGGGTTCGCGGTAGTTCATCCATTCTTGTCGATAAAGTTTACGTGTGGAGCGATGATTGATTTGGCGGGTGATATTAAGGCTTTGATTTTTGTAGATTATTTTTTGAAAAAATCCTTGGCTTATTATTTGCTTTCTTCAGGTGGTCGATAGTTAATATCGCTTTATAACCCCCTTTCGCCTCATTCGTTGAATCAAAGGAATTGATCATGAAAGTATTCAGCACAGCTTTATTGGCTTCTCTATTATTTGCCTTGCTCACTTTTCCCGCTGCTGCATCCATGGGTGACAGCCTTCAGGACGGTTCACCATTGTTTGCCTTATTTGCTATTGGTTTGTTGGGACTTGTGGTGTCCCGTCGCAAATTCCGCCACTGATAACGTGCTCCAGGGTTCCGTCAGGATTCGTCCGACGCGGCACCCTGAAGTGTGGCTACCAGGCTTCTCCACCCACTTTTATTACGGTGTTCGCACAAGTAAATGCCTTGCCAAATCCCCAGGTTGAGCTTACCCCCGGTAATGGGGAGCGTCAGGCTGGAGCCAAGGATACAATTCTTGATATGTGCGGGCATGTCATCGTCCCCCTCGTAATCATGGCGATAATAAGGTGCCCCCTCGGGTACCAGGTGATTGAAATGATTTTCAAGGTCTTCACGCACAGTGGGGTCTGCGTTTTCGTTGATGCTCAAAGAGGCGGATGTGTGTTGAATGAATAAATGCAGGAGCCCGCAATTAATTTGTTTAAGCTCCGGCAATGCAGCGATGACTTCGTCGGTGATTAAATGAAATCCGCGACTTTTAGCGCGCAATCGAAATTCTTTTTGTAACCACATAATCGTTCCTCGCATTGCTGTATCTGGCACTCGTTATTCGGCCGGACTCTTTTCTTCTTCCTTGTCATCATCTTTCGGACACTCACCTTCACTATAGCCGGTGACATTTTTATCGCTACAGGCCGTACAGGCATTGCCAAAAGTTTTGTATTCAGCACTGGGGCATGGGGTCGTGATACAGCGGATACCGGTATCGACCAGACCGCATACGGGTTGATATATCTGGGTGCATACCTCGGGGCGGTTGTCCGGACATTGAATCAAGGTTTGCATTGACTCTTCTGTCTGCTCGGATTTATCGGTTTGCGCCTGCTCGTTTTTTTCCTGGCATGCACTGATGAAGAAGCATAAAAGCAGGGCTAGCAATGTGGATTGCTTCATTCTGACTCTCCGGTCGGGCCGCGTGGGGTGAGTGGCTGGTTCTCAAAACGAACGCCATTCCAGCCTGTGCGAATAAAGTTACGAATATTCTGGTGGTCGTCGCCATCAGGATTTTTTACCACATCTTCACGATAAAACGCCCCAAAACACTGCAACGTAGCTTCTGAGGATAATTGATGCATGTGCGCAAAAGCGAATAGCTTGCAGGAGCCGGCGTTTTCTCCTGCTGCATTTAACTGATCGCCATTCTGGAAAGCGGTAGGTGTGAAGCTGTAATGGGCATCAATAGCGGCCATGGTGTCGTTGAATTGGATTTCCGTGGGGTTTTCCTGCAGCCGTTGCAGGAATTTGTCTATCGTCGTCATAGGTTTCTCAGGTGTTGTTCGAGATTTCTAGTCTCTGGCTCTCGGGTGCTGATGGAAGCTGCGTTATGGTGTTGACTTGCTGTCGTCGACAGTTCTTATACATTAATCGCTCTTACCAAAACGCAGGAAGATATTTATAAAATTTCACTCCACTAAATTTGAATGTTTGATTTGTGCGCTTTTTGATCTTTTGACAGTGCTATGTCGGCTATTGTAATCGGGTCGTATCACAATACAACCCGGCCTGGTTGAACTATTGCACCCTTATCGTTCACGGGGAGCACTGGCCGCTTGGCTTTCTGTGGTCTATGTTAATATCTTCCCAGCCTCTTCCTCTTTCAATCATCAAAAACGGTACCGTCGTGAAAAAGCGCCCGATTTATATTCCTTTCGCCGGCCCGGCCTTGCTGGAAGCTCCTTTGTTGAATAAAGGCAGTGCGTTTACCCAACAGGAGCGGCAACAGTTTAATCTGGAAGGGTTGTTGCCTTACAACATTGAAACTATCGAAGAGCAAAAGGCGCGCGCCTATCAGCAACTTATTTCATTTCAAGCGGATATCGATAAACACATTTATCTGCGCAATATCCAGGATACAAACGAAACTTTGTATTTTCGGTTGGTGACGGATCACCTACAGGAAATTATGCCACTGATTTACACCCCGACCGTGGGATTGGCGTGTCAGCAGTTCTCCAAGATCTATCGTCGCAAGCGGGGTCTGTTTATTTCGTACCCCGACCGGGATCGCATCGATGATATGTTACAAAATGCCACCAAGCAGAACGTCAAAGTGATCGTTGTAACCGATGGTGAACGTATCTTGGGGTTGGGGGACCAAGGCATTGGTGGTATGGGGATTCCCATTGGTAAATTGGCACTTTATACCGCCTGTGGCGGAATAAGTCCTGCTTATACGCTACCGGTTACGCTTGATGTCGGTTGTAACAACCGAGCTTTAATTGACGATCCTATGTATATGGGCTGGCGGCATCCCCGGATAACCGGTGAAGAGTATTACGCGTTTGTTGACGAGTTTATTCAGGCTGTTAAGGTGCGTTGGCCCAATGCCTTGTTGCAGTTTGAGGATTTTGCCCAGGATCATGCGACGCCGTTGCTCAACCGTTATCGTGATGATATTTGTTGCTTTAATGATGACATTCAGGGGACTGCCTCTGTGACAGTGGGAACGCTGTTGGCAGCGTGTCTTGCCAAGGGCGAATCGTTGGCACAACAGCGCGTGGTATTTGCCGGTGCGGGTTCGGCTGGTTGTGGAATAGCTGAACAAGTGGTGCGGCAAATGTGTGCCGAGGGTTTAACTGAGGCACAGGCACGCAGCCGCATATTCCTGTTGAGTAAATCCGGTTTATTGCAAGAAAGTTCACCCAATCTTTATGATTTCCAAAAACCCTTGGCGGTCAATGACAATGTGGTGGCGGAATGGTCTTTAACGCACAGTAAAGCAGACGGAATAATCAATCTGATGGATGTTGTGGTAAACACACGTCCCACTGTTTTGATCGGTGTATCTGGTCAACCGGGGTTGTTTACCAAAGCGGTGATTGAAGCAATGCAGGTACACTGCGAACGTCCTATTGTACTACCCTTGTCCAATCCGACTTCTCAGGTGGAAGGGTTACCGGTTGATATCCTGCGCTGGACAAGTGGTAAAGCAATCGTGGCGACTGGAAGTCCATTCCCGCCTGTGGATATTGGCAATCAGCGCTATGAAATTGCCCAATGCAATAATAGTTATATCTTTCCAGGTGTTGGTCTGGGTGTGATTGCAGCCAAAGCATCACGGATAACCGATGGAATGATGATGGCGGCGAGCAGGGCGCTGGCTGATGCATCACCAATGGTCCAACAAGGGCAGGGTGCTTTACTTCCTTCTCTGAAAAATATTCGTGACGTCAGTAAAGTCATTGCCCGTGCAGTATTTAAACAAGCCGTTGCCGATGGTGTTGCTGTTCCTGTGCCAGAAGAATTGATCAATGGAAAAATAGAGGGCAATTTCTGGACGCCTGAGTATCGCGATTATCGTCGTACATCCTTCTAGGGGTTCCGAAATGACCGCCATTGATGGTCGCCGCTGTTAGGTAAAGGCCGTTGTACATGGGTTTGTGCCTTGGGGCACGGATAAGTTTTGGCTGAACAACTTATGATTTAATCGCTGACTATTTGATCAGCGAAAACCTCAAATACAAACGTCAAGGAGTGCGTTTGAGGCGTCGGTCGTATTTTAACGATTGTATAGCTGTTGTTGGCGAACTATCATCGCGATCATTGTCGGGTTGCTACACAAAACTGGTGGGACTCTGCTAAAGTGAGGCAATAGCCAATCTGTCAGATTATAAGTAGTAGATGTGTTGCGCTTAAGCCGAGCATTGATGTATTGCTGTGAAGTGCTGGTATAGCGGTGTGTTTCTTGATGAAGGCGACCTGCGGGCCGCTTGACTAAAACAGGGAGGAAAATTAGTCAGTGGTATAGGTCCCTTGCATTCAGGTAAGCGCGCTTACGTGAGATTGTTGTGAGTGAATGATTATGTATATTAGCGGTCGTAGTAAAAACCATTCAGTCGTATTGCTAAAGGACTAAACCATGGATTTTTCTTCAGTTCAAAAATACTTGTTATCCAAACACCAGGCGAAGGAAACCTTTCCTTCCGGTCCGGATGTTGCCGTCTATAAGGTTTGCCATAAGATGTTTGCAACGCTCACTCAGGAGTCAGGTGTGGCGCGTGTGAATCTAAAATGTGACCCGGAAGAGGCGGTTGCATTACGCGCTAAATACCCCGCCGTTCAGCCCGGTCACCATATGAATAAAAAGCACTGGAATACAGTGTTTCTTGACAGCACCATCCCGGATAACGAAATTCAACGCATGATTGACAATTCATATGAGTTGGTTATCAATAACCTGCCTAGTGACGAACTCGCACGTTTACTTGCCAGTAAACCCTGATCACGGATCGGGTTCTTCGGGGGGGAGATTATGAGCCGCATTGTCATTACCGGTGCAAGTCGTGGCATAGGCTTGGAGCTGTGCAAATATTTTGCGCGGCAAGGCCATGAAGTCTATGCAGCGTGTCGTGTAATATCAGCTGCGTTGTATCAACTATCTGACTCTGGCGTGATTGCTATCGAGGGTGTTGATGTTTCCCGCGATGATGGCATCGTCAACTTGCGTAGTGCATTGGCAGGAAAATCCATTGATATTCTGATTAACAATGCTGGCGTGCTCGAATCAGATAAGCTCGGCGATTTGGCTTATGCGGACATTGACCATCAATTTCAGGTCAATTCAGTCGGGCCGCTGAGGGTAACTGAGGCTTTAACTGAAAATTTAAAGACCGGTTCCAAAGTAGCAATGATTACCAGCCGAATGGGCTCTATCACAGATAATTCCTCTGGTGGCTATTATGGTTATCGCATGAGTAAAGCTGCGCTGAATGCAGCGGGCGTGAGCCTCGCTCGCGACCTCGGCTCACGTGGAATTGCGGTTGCCTTGTTACACCCGGGCTTTGTTCAAACGGATATGGTCGGCTTTGCGGGTGATATTACCCCCGCTGTTGCTGCGGAACGTTTGGCTGCCCGGATCGACGAACTGACTTTGGAAAGTTCGGGTAGTTTTTGGCACGCTAACGGCGAGCGTTTGCCTTGGTAGTTTTCTCAACTGAAACATCAACATACGCATAAATGTTAATAATAAGTTTGCGTTCAACAGGTTTGCGGTATGGCCACAAAAATTGATGCGTCAATGAGTCATGATATGGTTGCTGAACTCGTTATAGATGAGGTGGAACCCGCATCTATCGTCGATTTTGCACCTGACCTCGCACCGGATATCGGCGTGCGTCTTAAGTTAATCCGAGAACGTAATGGACTTTCCCAGAGAGAGTTGGCCAAACGGGCCGGTATAACTAACAGTAATATCTCAATGATCGAACAGGGCCTTGTGAGTCCGTCGGTTAATTCATTAGCCAAAGTACTCAGCGGCATCCCGATGACTCTGGCTCAGTTTTTTGCCTGTGATCAAGTAGACGTCGGTCAGGTGGTTTATCCGGCCGCCACGCTGGAAGCGGATCAGGTACAGCTCCCCAACGGCGTAGTTATTCAATACCTGGCCACAGAGAAAACACAACGCAAAATATCCATGCGACGCCATTTATACGCGGCTGGTGCCGATACTGGCAGCGAGCCCCTGCGTCATAAAGCGGAAGCCAGCGGCTGGGTTGTGAGCGGACAGATAGAATTAACTGCCGGTATGCAGGTTCATGAATTACAGGAAGGGGATGCTTTTTATTTGGCGGCCCATCAACCTTATCGCATCCGCAATCGGAAAGAGACGGCGGCAGTCATTGTTTTAAGTGTGTTACAACATTAACGGATACTGTTGCCAATGCAGTATGTACGAATCACTGACAGGCAATAACACGCTATAAAATCTTAATCGTTCAGCAACGTTCTCACGCTAATCTCATTACAATCTCATTGTTTATTTGTGTTTCATGTATGGCTTGCACGATTCAGCTTGCTTGCCTATCAGCATTAGAGGTTCTTGTTCCTCTGATATTCCACTAGAGAGAGACTTGTTATGTACCAAGGAAAAGCCATATCAGTTGCCCTGTTGCAAGACGGTATTGCGGAATTGATCTTTGATCTGCAGGGTGAGTCGGTTAATAAATTTAATCTGCAGGCTGTCAGCGAGCTGGATGAGGCGTTGACCCTTTTGGAAAAAAGTCAGGATATCAAAGGGCTGTTGATCACCAGTGCCAAAGATGTCTTTATTGTCGGTGCAGACATCATGGAATTTGGTGCAGTCTTTGCCGCCGGTGCAAACAGCATCATTGAACACCTGAAGAACAACAATCGCAATAATTGCCGCATTGAGGATTTGCCTTTTCCGGTGGTCGTGGCCATCAATGGGTTTGCCTTGGGCGGCGGTATGGAATTGTGTTTGGCATGTGATTACCGCGTCGCGAGCACCAAGGCGAAACTAGGGTTGCCTGAAACCAAATTGGGAATCCTGCCCGGCTGGGGTGGCACGGTACGTTTGCCGCGTGTTGCCGGTTTGGAGACGGCGGTAGAGTGGATTGCTTCCGGTAAAGAAAATGATGCGCAAAGTGCATTGACCGCTCGTGTAGTAGATGCGGTCGTAGAGCCGGAGAAACTGCGTGATGCAGCCATATTTACCTTGCAACAATGCATTAGCGGTAAGTTCGATTACGCTGCACGCCGCGAGCAGAAGAAAGCGCCACTCAAGTTGAATTTTATTGAAGCGATGATGGCTTTCGAGACATCAAAAGCCTTCGTGGGTGCCCAGGCCGGACGCAACTATCCATCACCGGTTACGGCCATCAAAGCTATGCAGAAAGCAGCAGATAAAGGCCGTGATGAGGCATTGCAAATTGAAGCTGAAGCTTTTGCTAAAGTTGCCCAGACCGAGACGGCTCAATCCTTGGTTGGCATCTTTATCAATGAGCAAATGATCAGCAAAAAAGCCAAAAGTTGGGAGAAAAAAGCGGATAAGAAAATTGCGCGCGCAGCGGTGCTTGGCGCGGGCATTATGGGCGGTGGTATTGCCTATCAATCGGCGCTGAAGGGTGTTCCCATCAAGATGAAAGATGTGGCCCAGAAAGGTATTGACCTGGGTTTATCTGAGGCCAATAAACAGCTGAGCAAACGCGTGGAACGCAAAAAAATGACGCCGGCTGAGATGGGCGATGTACTGAATCGTGTTGAGCCAGCATTGACATACGATGGCTTTGACCAGGTTGATATCGTGGTTGAAGCGGTGGTAGAAAATCCCAAAGTCAAACGGACGGTGTTGGCCGAAGTTGAATCCAGGGTGAGCCCTGACACCATTATCGCATCCAATACCTCCACCATCTCGATTTCCTATCTCGCGGAAGCTTTACAGCGCCCTGAAAATTTTTGCGGCATGCATTTTTTCAACCCGGTACACCTGATGCCGTTGGTAGAGGTTATTCGCGGTGACCGGACCTCGGATACTGCCGTTGCTCGCACTGTGGCTTATGCCAATGCGATGGGGAAAAAACCGATTGTTGTAAAAGATTGCCCGGGCTTCCTGGTAAATCGCGTGCTGTTTCCCTATTTCGCCGGCTTCTCAATGCTGGTGCGTGACGGAGTTGATTTCCGCAAGATTGATAAAGTGATGGAAACCTGGGGCTGGCCCATGGGGCCGGCTTATTTACTCGATGTGGTCGGTATCGACACGGCGGTTCATGCAGAAAAAGTCATGGCAGAAGGTTTTCCCGAGCGCATGAAACGTGATTTTACCTCCTGCACAGACGCGTTGTTTGCTGCAGAGCGGTTGGGGCAAAAAAACCAGAAAGGTTTTTACGATTACCAGACAGACAAAAAGGGCAAACCCGAGAAGGTTTTCAATGAAACTGTCATGGACATCATCAAACCTTATGTCACCGGATCGGTTGAAGTAACGGATGATGACATTATTGCGCGGATGATGGTGCCCATGGCCACTGAGTTGGCTCGTTGTCTGGAGGAGGGCATTGTGGAAACAGCGGCTGAGGCGGATATGGCGCTGGTCTACGGCACCGGTTTTCCACCTTTCCGAGGCGGCGTCTTCCGCTGGATTGATTCTATCGGTGTCAGCACATTCTGCGAGATGGCACAGCGCTATAGTCATCTGGGTGCGCTTTATGAGCCGCCCGTCAGCCTGCAAAAAATGGCAGCCAGCAACCAGAAATTTTACGGCTAAGCGTGCGCTTCGTCAGCGCCTTGAGTCTTTAAAGGAGAGAAACCGTGAGTCTACATCCAAGAGATGCCGTTATCGTTGATTATGCCCGCAGCGCCATGGGGCGATCCAAGAATGGTTGCTTCCGCCATGTTCGTGCAGATGATATGTCTGCCGCCATTATCAAAGGTTTGCTGGCCCGAAATGAACAATTGGACCCGGCGACTATTGATGACCTGCTATGGGGCTGCGTTATGCAGCGCGAAGAGCAGGCCTTTAATATCGCGCGTAATATCCTGCTGTTAACGGGCCTACCCCATACCATACCGGCGCAGACGATCAATCGCCTGTGTGGCTCTTCAATGTCCGCCTTACATACGGCCACGGCCAATATCCGTGCTGGCCTGGGTGACGTTTACTTGATTGGTGGTGTGGAACATATGGGGCATTTACCCATGTATGAATCCATTAACCCTAATCCGTTATTGGGATTATCAGTCGCCAAGGCGGCCGGCAATATGGGAATGACGGCCGAATACCTGGCTTTATTACACGGCATCAACCGTCAACAGATGGATGAATTTGGTGCGCGCTCCCACCAACTGGCGGCTAAGGCCCGCGCCGAGGGTCTCTTTAAGCGTGAGATTATCCCGGTGGCGGGTCACAACGCGGATGGTTTCCCCATCATGGTGGAAGATGACGAAACCATTCGCCCGGAAACTACAGTAGAAGCTCTATCCAAACTACCGCCGGTATTTGATCCTAAAAATGGTCAGGTGACGGCGGGCACATCATCCCAGATTTCTGACGGTGCTTCCGTCATGCTGGTCATGTCGGCTGAGCGGGCTCAATCGCTAGGGATGAAGCCGATTGCTCGTGTTATCTCTCTCGGCTTGGCTGGTGTTGATCCATCCATTATGGGATATGGCCCGGTGCCTTCTACTGAAAAAGCATTGCAAAAAGCTAACCTGGCCATCGATGACATTGAGTGCGTGGAATTGAATGAGGCATTCGCCGCTCAGGCTTTACCCGTGTTAAAAGACCTGAAATTGCTTGAGGAAATGGATGAAAAAGTGAATTTGCACGGCGGGGCGATCGCCCTGGGACACCCCTTCGGTTGCTCTGGAACCCGTATAACCGGTTCACTGCTGACAGTGATGTCAGAAAAAGACGCGACCTTGGGTGTCTCCACCATGTGCATTGGGTTGGGACAGGGGATCACTACGGTACTTGAACGCTTGAATTGATTTAACACCTCGAAACCTGAAAACGCCGAAGCTTTGTAGCTTCGGCGTTTTTATTTGAGCAGGCCTTACAGGCTGTCAGCTTTAACCGCATCTGCTAGACTGCCGACCTTCTTGTCATGCCATCCCAGAGGCTAGCGGTGATTGTCCACGCTGTATCCAATCCTGAGTCGTTTATCAGCACCCAGATAGCTCATCTGAAGACGTCAGGTGAGGTAAGTCGGTGTTTTGCTCTGGAATATGTGTGGCGTCAATATTATCTTCCGTCCCAGCCTGAGATCGCGCTGATTGCCTTGGTGGCGGTGAGTAACCATGAGCTTCATGTCGCGCTGTCCGCAGCATCCACTGAATTGCGCGACCGATTAAGTCATCTGGATGACCAGGTTGAAAGTCTCGCCGCGTTTGCAGATAAACATGAATTACCTTGGCTGAACTTATCAGCACCGCTGGTGCTGGAGCCTGTTTATATTCCCAAGCCTTGGGGGCAGGAAATCTGGTATACGGGCATCGAAGTGCGCGGTCAGTCCAGTGTGACAGCGCAAGGCCATAAGGTACCTTTGCCCTGGCTGCTGTCCTTAATGCCTGACTTTCTGGTCGGAGGCTCTGCTGAACATATCATCCTGTTAAAAATTCTCGATCCACTAGCTGACGAGCGTTACGGTGATCTGTATTTTGAGATGCATGAGCAAAAACAGGAAGTATATGTTGTTACGCACATTGATTCCCAAGCCTGGCCTGATGGTGTGGGGGGAATTCGCCTGGGATTTAATCAGCACAAGCGTAGTGAGTTTACTGATGATGCCGCATTTAAGGACGCCTATCTGACAGCAGTTCGCGATTATGAAACGGTCAGGCGTGAAATTGATCGGCAACTTGATCAGCAGCGTCTTGCTCATGATATCGCATTGGATGATCCGGTCGATGCCGCTACGCTTAATGCCTGGTTGAGCGAACTGCCACAAAACTTATTAATCCTGGAAAGTGAAAAGCGCGCAGTCATGCATGCTTACACTGCCATGCAGGATTTGCAGCTGGGTGATGTTGTGAAGGTGCCCTGTTTTACACCTCATGCATTGCAGCATGGTGTGCGTACGGTTGAGTTTCAAACGCCAGTGTATGAAAGAAAAATTCTGTCCTTTACACAAAAAGTGTTAACCCAAACGCATTGGGATACAAAAGAAGCGCTTGAAAAAATATCGCTGGCTATTCCAGCTCTTCCCGCGCTGGAGGAGATTGACTCGACAGCAGATGCTGTAGTCGAGCGGGTTGTCACCTTTGATGATTTTGAAGTCTTGAGGATAGGTTTGGCGGCGGGATCTCATTATTACCTGTCAGCGTGTTCCACTTATCGGCTGTTGATGGTGATATCCGGTAGCCTTGTGTGCTATGCAACTGAGTCGTCGATGCCTTCGCAGGCAAAATATACTCATACACAACACTATTTATCTTCGCAGGCTGTGTTGTTGCCTGTTTCTCTTCAGCAAACTGAATGGGAGGCTGGAGATGAAGGCGCGATAGTCTTGCTGGCAGTGCCTACTGAAATTAGCCGCTACGTTGGGAATGAGTGATATGCACAATCACACACGCTCAGCAAGGCACGGTTATTTTGCATCATGTTTATCGGTTGCTCTCATCTGCCTTTACGGCTCGGTTGTGCAGGCTGCATCGCAACCTTTGTTGTGGCAGGTGCAAGACAAAGAGTCCCGGGTTCGCCTATATCTATTCGGTTCGCTACATTACGGCGATGAAAAATTTTATCCGTTGCCGGATGCTGTGCTTCGAGCTTATCGGGACTCAGATATTTTAGCGGTTGAATTGGATATTGATGCGCTGGATGGCCGAAAAGTGCGAACTGCACTTGAGCAGAATGGCTATTATGCCGGTGAAAAAAACTTGCAAACTGACCTGGATTCGCAAACATGGACATCACTGATAAATGTGGCCAACACCTTGGATGTCGATGTTCAGCGGCTCAATCAATTCAAGCCCTGGTTGGCGGCAATGCAACTAACCAACAGGCAGCTAGCGCTCAGCGATTATCAGCAGTCGCTCGGTCTGGATAAATATTTTTTATCTGAAGCTCGCAATCAAAAAGTTGTCCTGGAACTGGAATCCCTCGATGAACAAATGCAATTGTTCAATCAGTTAAGTGAAATTGAGCAGCGGGAATTTTTACAAACAACCTTGAACGAACATGAGAAGGCGGAAGAAAGCCTGAACAAGCTGGCCGATGCATGGTATCGCGGCGATGAAGATGTTTTGCAAACCTTGGTGTTCAGCGCATTTCGCAAGCGCGAGCTAGGGCAAAAGCTTTATCAGTCTATCTTTGTTGAACGCAATAAGAATATGCTGAATGCTATTGATGCACAGCTGAAAGAATCACAAAAAATTTTTCTCGTCGTGGGTATTGGTCATATGCTGGGTGATGATGGGCTGGTGTCACTGCTTGAAGGGCGGGGATACCGGGTTACGCAGGTTAATACGGCGCAGAAAGATTGATGAAGAGCGGGTTAATGTTAGAATAAAGCCGTGTTCCATTTGCAGTTCAACCCTGCAAAACAATAGAGGTTAGTATGCCATCAACGCTATATGAAATCGCCGAATTACCAAACGGCGATGTCGTGCTGAGAAAAGTCGATGATGAGGGCGGGGAGCCTTTGGTTCGGCTCAGCTTTTCTGCGGAATCACTGGCTTTTATGGGTGAAGGAAAATTTGAAGTCGCTAAGGCAATGATTGAAGCCGGAATGGAAGCTGCTACTGAGTTGGCAGACCAGGATCATCTGGATGAGTTTTCTGAGGGGCTTCCCGAGTTTGAAAAACCGATTCTGCATTAATATCAATGGGGCTATCCATAAACCCCTATGTACCTCCGATTCCTTTTGATATCCCTCAGTAATTAACGTACCCGCAACAATAAACCCTGACAATGGCCTTGGGCGGCCGCAGATTCCAATTGCTTCAATTCTTTGTCATTCAGCTTGCCAGGACTGGCGATAACGGTATGGCTATTTCCTGCGGCCAAGGCTTCCCATGTAATCCACAAGGTATTTTGTTGATCATGGCAATGAATCAGGCGAATCAGACGAGTATCAATTCCAAAGCTCTCCAGTGATTGCCGTGTAATGTTGTGGGGCGCAATCCAGGTAATCCAGCGGTCATGGCAGGTCTTGCTGAGATAGGCGAGCATGGGTAGTAGAAGGGCAGCTTGTTCCGGGGAATGGCTGGTTAAGACGAGTTCAGTCACGCCGCTGTTATAACGGGGCTCACCGCCGGGTTGTTCATCTATACGCACTGTATTAGTCACGGCGAATCACCCCTACGCTCAAACCTTCGATGCTGAAATCCTGGTCTCGCAGGTCGACTTCAATCACTTTGAAATCAGGGTTTTCAGGCCAGAGTTCCACCTGTGCGCGGTTACCAATGCGTTTGAAACGCTTGACGGTTACCTCGTCACCAATCCGCGCTACAACGATCTGGCCGTTGCGTGCTTGATCAGTTCGATGCACAGCGAGTAAATCGCCATCGAGAATACCGGCATCTTTCATGCTCAGACCGTGAACACGCAATAGGTAATCTGCACTGGGGGAGAAAAAGCTATAGGGAATATTGCAGTAATCTTCGATATGTTCCTGGGCAAGGATAGGGTTACCTGCTGCAACCCGGCCTACGATGGGAATACCGTTTTGGGAATCCGGTAGGCGGATGCCGCGAGAAGCACCAGCGATAATTTCGATAGCCCCTTTTTTCGCCAGAGCTTTGATATGTTCTTCCGCTGCATTGGCAGACTTAAAGCCGAGAATGCGGGCAATTTCTGCGCGGGTGGGCGGATAACCGGTCTCTTCGGTGTAGCTCTTGATTAGCTGTAAGACTTGTTCCTGGCGGGAGGTCAGATTGGCCATGGGGCGCTCCAGATGAATCTGTTTATTTATACAGTTGTTGTGATTATATACAGTATTTCATCATCCGCAACCCCTATTTTAAGGGGCGGAGAAGCCACCAATAAGATACCGATTAAAGCCGTCGCCCATTCTTGATGGCCTGGAGTTTCCCCCGTTTAAAATACAGGTGTTGGACGAACTGACCGGAGCCGGGGTGGTAAGTCCAGAGATCCACTTCTTCACAGGGAACGATGATGGTGGTGTTTGCCTGGCCTACGATGGTGATAGGTTCACAATAACTATCGGTAAATACCGGTTCACCGCACTGGTCAAGCACATCTGATTTGGTATCTCCGGTTTGCACCAGGGAATTGCTACAGCGCATGGAGTCTGCCAGTGCTGGCTGTAAATACAAGCCGCCTACTAACAGCGCAAGATAAGCGCAGATTCTCATATCACTACCTCGACAGTTCAGGTGCACCATGTAAATGAATGAAAGGCTATTGGTTTCTTGTGGCTTTTTTGACTCGGTACCAAGGTAGTAATTCCTGTGGCACGCATTTTAGATGTTACCAAGTCCGGATTAATAAAAGCTTAACGGCCAGCCCGTCGTAGCACCTTGTCCATCATCCGCGTACTTAACAGGCGCCGCAGGATACTCATCAGATAAGTTGGAAAAGTAACGCAGTAGCGCGGTTTGGGCAAATCACTTTCCAGGGCATGTTTCAGACGTTTGTAGACAGCATCGGGTCCGAGAGTAAAGGGAGCCGCTGCACCGGGTTTGGCGAGCCGCTGAATCGCCGATTGATAGTGTTCGGCAAATCGACTTTTTTCAATATCGATGTTGGCTTTCAGAGCGCCGAGCGCATTTTTACGGAAATCGCTCAGGATTGGACCCGGTTCAATCAGGCTGACGTGAACACCTGTGCCATTGAGTTCAAGTCGTAATGTATCGGTCAGCCCTTCCAGCGCAAATTTGCTGGCGTTGTAAGCTCCACGCAAGGGCATGGCAGCAAAGCCGAGGATCGAGCTATTTTGAATGATACGACCATAGCCTTGGCGGATCATGATAGGCAAAATTTTATTTGTCAGCTCCAGCCAGCCAAATACATTGGTTTCAAATTGCTCTCTCAAGACATCCCGGCTTAAATCTTCCACGGCACCGGGTTGACCGTAGGCGCCGTTATTAAATAACGCATAAAGCTCGCCGCCGGTGAGTTCCAGTGTTTGTGCGACTGCACGCTCAATACTTCCGGAATCATTTAAGTCCAACGGGATGCAGGTTAATCCATCGGCCTGTAGTCGTGAAACATCGGTCAGTTTGCGACAGGAGGCGATCACCCGGTAGCCATCGGATTGCAAGGCTTTTGCGCAGTAGTAGCCAATACCCGTGGAGGCGCCAGTGATCAGAACACTTTTATTACCTTTCATGTGGGAAACCCTTCACGAAGAAAATCTTATTAGCAATGCAAAAGCGAATGGGTTAAGCACTCCTTAACAAAACTTCCTTTTTAATTGGTCGCTGTTTATAGCACTATAACCTTGCTTGGCCGGGCAGTGCCCGAAAAAATAAAATGATATTGGCAATGATATTCCTTCAATACGGGGTCCACTATTTATGAAATCCTTTTTCCTTTGTTGTTGCAGTGTGCTGTTGGCAATCCTGTTGCTGGGTTGTCAGGATGATGGCGCATCTTCTTCTGACGTTGTTCAACCACAAACAGAGAGTGACACCGCTGTCATGTCGAAACAACCACCTTTGCATGATTTTAAAGTGATTGCCTATTACATGGGGGATGGTTCTGACCTGGAGCGCTACAACTTCAATCATCTTACCCACATCATCTACAGTTTCCTGCACTTGAACGGCAATCAACTCAGCTTTGATTCAGATGCAGATAAGCTGGCGTTGCAACGCCTTGTTGCGTTAAAAAATCAGCATCCACATCTTAAAGTCATGTTATCACTCGGTGGTTGGGGTGGCTGTGAAACCTGTTCCGCCGTTTTTAACAATGCAGAAAATCGGCAGGCGTTTGCGCAATCCACTCTGGCAATTATTGAAGAATACGGTGCAGACGGTATCGATCTGGATTGGGAGTATCCAACAATTCCCGGTCATCCGGGTCACCCCTACGCGGATTATGATAAAGATAATTTCACGGCATTAACCCAGGCATTGCGCGATAGCTTTGGTGATCGTTATGAGTTAAGTTTTGCGGCCGGTGGTTTTGATAATTTCTTGCAGAATGCAGTGGATTGGGATGCAATCATGCCGCTGTTTGATAACGTCAATCTGATGAGTTACGACATCGTTAACGGCGCGACACCGCATACGGGGCATCACACTGCGCTTTACTCCACACCGGAACAAAAAGACTCTACGGATAACGCCGTGCAATTCTTATTGAGCAAAGGTGTGCCGGCGGAAAAGATCGTTATCGGTGCCGCGTTTTATGCGCGCTCCTGGGAGAATGTCGAGAATGTGAATCTGGGTTTATATCAGCCCGGCAAACATGTCGAAGGTGCAAAGTTTAAAGATTACGCAACAGTCTATGTGCCGGAGGAGGGCTATGTTTACTATTGGGATAATATCGCCAAGGCACCCATTATTTATAATGAGAAGAAAAAGATTTTCGCTACCTTCGATGACAAACGTTCTATCTCGGCTAAAGTGGGTTACATAAAGACCCATCAGCTCGGCGGTATTATGTTTTGGCAGTTGCCACACGACAGCGATAATGACGGTCTGGTGGAGACGATTTATCGCGAGAAATCGGTGCCGTAAAAGCGCTTTCTCAAATATCGACCAATAAAAAACCCGCCGAAGCGGGTTTTTTATTGCGGCAAAACAATCGTTTAAACGGCGACTGTTTGAATTTCCACGGCAGCAATACGCTTGCCTTCATCCGCTGATTTTTGATAGCTCTCAATTTCATTGAAGTTGAGGTAGCGATAAATATCACCAGACATACTGTCGAGTTTTTGCGCGTATTGCATGTACTCGTCGAAGTTAGGCAGCTTGCCCAACACCGCCGCTACCGCCGCCAACTCAGCCGACGCCAGGTAAACATTTGCGCCATTACCGAGACGGTTGGGGAAGTTACGGGTTGAGGTTGATACCACAGTGGAGTTAGGTGCAACGCGCGCCTGGTTACCCATACACAATGAGCAGCCGGGCATTTCGGTACGTGCACCTTTGCGGCCGTAAATGTTGTAGAAGCCTTCTTCCATCAATTGATGCTCGTCCATCTTGGTCGGTGGAGCGATCCACAGACGGGTAGACAATTCATCTTTGGTGGCATCGAGCAATTTGCCGGCGGCGCGGAAGTGGCCGATGTTGGTCATGCACGAGCCGATAAAGACTTCATCAATTTTATCGCCAGCAACTTCGGATAACACTTTCACATCATCCGGGTCATTGGGGCAGGCGAGGATCGGTTCTTTCACGTCAGCCAGGTCGATGTCGATAACCGCTGCATATTCCGCATCGGCATCGGCTTCCATCAGTACCGGATTCGCCAGCCATTCTTCCATCTTGCGTGCGCGACGCTCAAGGGTGCGAACATCGCCGTAACCTTGTTCGATCATCCACCGCAGCATTGTGATGTTGGAATTCAGGTACTCAATGATGGGTTCTTTATCCAGCTTGATGGTACAGCCAGCAGCAGAACGTTCAGCAGATGCATCAGAAATTTCAAACGCCTGTTCGACTTTCAGTTTTGGCAGGCCTTCTACTTCCAGAATGCGGCCAGAGAAGATGTTCTTTTTGCCTTTCTTCTCTACGGTCAGCAAGCCTTGTTTGATGGCGTACAGCGGAATGGCATTAACCAGGTCGCGCAAGGTAATGCCAGGCTGCATCTCGCCTTTGAAGCGTACCAGCACTGACTCCGGCATATCCAACGGCATAACGCCGGTTGCGGCGGCAAAGGCCACCAGGCCAGAACCGGCCGGGAAAGAGATACCGATAGGGAAACGAGTGTGAGAGTCGCCGCCGGTGCCGACCGTATCGGGCAGCAACATGCGATTCAGCCAGCTGTGAATGATGCCATCACCGGGACGGAGGGAGACGCCGCCACGGGTCATAATGAAATCCGGCAGAGTGTGCTGGGTCTCAATGTCCACCGGCTTGGGATAAGCTGCGGTATGACAGAAGGACTGCATGGTCAGGTCGGCGGAGAAGCCGAGGCAGGCCAGGTCTTTCAGTTCATCGCGAGTCATCGGACCGGTTGTGTCCTGGGAGCCCACGGTGGTCATGTAGGGCTCACAATAAGTACCCGGGCGAATACCGGTAGTACCACAAGCTTTGCCCACCATTTTTTGTGCCAGAGAAAAGCCCTTGCCGCTATCGGCCGGTGCCTGGGGCAAACGGAACAAAGTGCTGGCAGGTAATCCGAGAGATGCACGAGCTTTGGTGGTCAAACCACGGCCAATAATCAGCGGGATACGGCCGCCGGCCTGGACTTCGTCCAGCAGTACATCGGATTTCAGGCTGAACTCGGAAATTACAGCACCGGTTTCGATGTTAAAGATCTTGCCTTCATAAGGACGAATTTCAATAGCATCGCCCATGTTCAGGTTGTCTACCGGTGCTTCAAAGACCAATGCACCCGCGTCTTCCATGGTGTTGTAAAAGATCGGCGCAACTTTACTGCCAATACACACACCGCCAGTGCGCTTGTTGGGTACACCGGGAATGTCGTCACCGATAAACCACAGCACAGAGTTGGTGGCAGATTTACGGGAAGAGCCGGTACCGACCACGTCACCCACGAATGCTAATGGATAACCTTTGGTTTTAAGTTGCTCGATTTGTTTGATCGGGCCAATAGTGCCTGGCTCGTCCGGTGTCAGGCCTTCACGGGCCATCTTGAACATGGCCAAGGCGTGCAGTGGGATGTCGGGGCGCGACCAGGCGTCGGGTGCGGGGGAAAGGTCATCGGTATTGGTTTCGCCGGTGACTTTGAACACGGTCAGTTTGATACTTTCCGGTACCTTGTCGCGTTTGGTGAACCATTCGCCATCGGCCCAGGATTGCAATACAGCTTGTGCATTAGCGTTGCCGGCTTTGGCTTTTTCTTCCACATCGTGGAAGGCATCAAACATCAGCAGGGTGTGCTTGAGTTGTTCGGCAGCCAGTGAAGCGAGTTCAGCATCGTCGAGTGCGTTGACCAGGGTTTCAATGTTGTATCCGCCAAGCATCATGCCGAGCAGTTTGATCGCGTGGGGTTTATCAATCAGGGGGGAGCTGGCTTCGCCTTTGACGATGGCGCTCAGGAAAGCGGCTTTAACGTAGGCTGCTTCGTCCACGCCTGGGGGAACGCGATTGGTGATCAGGTCGAGCAGGGTTTGTTCTTCGTTAGCGGGAGGGGTTTTCAGTAATTCCACCAGACCTGCGACTTGTTCGGCATTAAGTGGTTTGGGTGGAACTCCTTCTGCTGCGCGTTCTGCGACATGTTTGCGATAGGCTTCAAGCACGGTTTATATCCTCTGATTTGTGAGATTACTCCTTCGGCAGGATCTCTGCGTCCGGAGACTATCCATGACCTACATGGATGAATCCACAACCCTGGCAGGGGGTGTAAATTGGGCGCAAATTATACATGAACCCCTATAAACTGTTAACCCGAATCCGGAGAAGGGCGGGCGCGTTATACCCGCCGGTAAAATAGGCTGTACTGAGGGATACATGAGTCAGGTGAAATGATCAATTCGTAGACATTGTGGTCTGAAAGCCTGGCTTAGCAGGGATTTTTCCAAGGTAAACCACGTTTTTAATGGGCGGCTGTGCTATGTTGGCTGCCTCATTTTATGCAGCAAAAAATCTCAACACATCTGGAACACGCAATCGTTAGATGTAGGTAAATAAAAGGTCCGCGAATGATCGACGGCAAAAATATGGAGCGCGCTTTAATGAAAAAAATTATTTATCCCGTTATCAGTGCCATAACAATATTGGGTTTGGTCGCTTGCGAAGAGGCAGCAACCCCACAGCAGGAACCCCAGGCAGAGCAAAAAATGGTGGACGCCGCCATCCCCAAACAAGAGGTGCCGGTGGTGCCCCGTTATTCATCGTGGACCTGTCCGGCAAATCCAGGCAAGGCGCCTTCGGGTGATTTGACTGCTACCCGAATAGAGACGGCCAATTCGCGGCGCACTGAACCCGGCCTTTATGAAGGGCCTGTCTGGCTGAACGGTGCTTTGTATTTCTCTGATTTTACCTTTCAGGAAGGATTTCCATCGCGAGTTCAACGTCTTAATGCAGACGGATCGATGGAAACCGCGATTGAGAATAGCGGCACTAACGGTTTAGCACTCGACAGTGAAGGCTTTCTTATCGGTGGTGTTCATGCCGATAAAACCATTTCACGTTTTGATCTGCAATCCGGTGAGCGTGAAAAAATTGTGGGTGAGTATCAGGACAATCCGTTCAATTCGCCCAACGATTTAACCGAGGCGCGCGACGGCACTATTTATTTTACCGATCCGGATTTTCAGCGCAGTGCAGCGCCGGGCGGGCAGGAAAAAACCCAAGTGTTTCGTGTATCTGCGTCCGGCAGTGTGATGGTTGTCGACGATAGCATCAGCAACCCCAATGGAGTTTCCTTGTCGCCAGCACAGGATACGCTCTATGTTGCGGGCGGTGGTGAAAAGGGATTTCTGCGTGCTTATCCTATTGTTGACGGCCAGCCGGGTGAAGGAAAAAATCTGGTTGAGGGTATCCAGGTTCCCGATGGCATGGCCATCGATTGTCTGGGCAATATTTACGTGACGGAGCATACGGCACAGCGCGTTCGTGTATTTACACCAGCGGGTGAGCATCTGGCGACGATTAGTGTCGATGCCAATATTACTAACGCCGCTTTCGGTGGCGCTGCGGGTAAAACCCTGTACTTAACCGGAGCCGGTGCAGTCTGGTCGATTGACCTGGATGTTGCGGGCTTCCCTTATTAATTCTTCTCCTGACAATCAGGAAGCGATGTCCAAGAAGTATATTGCTTCCTGATTCTAACGATTAACGATCCAATTTCTGATGCGCCTTTTTAAACCTGTTAGAACACCTTGTGTAGGCATTTGCTCGACGGGCATTGGTGACAGCGTCTGTCGCGGGTGCAAGCGTTTCGCACATGAGGTGATTGACTGGAATGCCTATAGCCATGAGCAACGGTTGATTATTGCCCAACGCCTTGAATCTTTTTTGGCGCAAGTCGTAGAAAACATTATTGAAGTGGTTGATGCGCCTTTATTGTTGCAGCAAATCAAACACCAACAAATTTTATTTAAGGAAGAGCAGAATCCTTATTGCTGGGTTTTCGATTTGTTGCGTGCTGGGGCGAGCCAGATTAGAGATCTGGAAACCTATGGTTTGCGTTTGCAACCCGCTTGGCGAGATGCATCGCTAAAGGAAGTCCGTGATGCAATCGACCAGGATTTTTACGCACTCTCCTGTGCCTACTATGAACGCTATATAGAACCAGGCCTACCGGCAAAAACCAGGTAGGTCGGATTAGCGAAGCGTAATCCGCCATCAGCTTAAAAAATGTATCAATAAACCCATGAATGCACTAACCCGAATCAATCAATTTTTATTATGTGAAACCCCGGATGCCTGGGTACAAAGCGCACTACAGCATCAAGCACTTTTGTTGCTCGATCACGCTAACTGTGAAAAGAAAGCTGCATCAACGGCCTTAACGCTTATGTACCGCTATGTCGGTGATTTCGAGATGATGCATAAGATGTCGCGCTTGGCCCGTGAAGAGTTGCGCCATTACGAACAAGTGATGGCCATCATGGAAACTCGCGGTATCGCTTATGAACAAATTACGCCGTGTCGTTATGCGTCGGAGTTACGCAAGCCTGTGCGCACTCATGAGCCAGCTCGATTTATCGATACGCTAATCGTGGGCGCCATTATTGAAGCACGCTCTTGCGAGCGCTTTGCTAAGGTTGCACCGCATCTGGACGAAGAACTGCAAAAGTTTTATCTGTCGCTGCTGAAATCAGAGGCGAGGCATTACGAGGATTATCTGCATCTTGCGCGCAAGGCGGCCGGTGGTGAGAGTATTGATGATCGCATTGAGGTTTTTTTGCAGCTGGAAAAAAGCTTGATTGAAAGCCCGGATACCGAATTCCGTTTCCATTCAGGCGTGCTGGCGGCGTAACCAGCGACCAATATCGCTAAACTTAAGGGAGAACAAGTGATGAATCCTGAAAAGATAGAACAACAGGATGTACCCAAAAAATCCAAAATCCGTTCCGGCACCTGGCCGCTGGGTTTAGCCATTATATTGATTGGTGTCGTTTTGTTAGCGCGAAATCTGGGGGTAGATTTTTTCTTCCTGCACCTGGATAACTGGTGGGCGCTGTTTATTCTGGTGGCATCGGTGGGGCCTTTGCAGCAAGCCTTTGTGGCTTATCGGCGCGAAGGTATTGGTGCTTCGATGGCCAACTCCCTGGTATCAGCAGCGTTTATTATTTTCATTGCATTAATTTTTCTGATTGATCTGTCATTTTTTACCTGGTGGCCGGTATTTGTCATCCTTGGTGGTTTATCCATGATGACCAATCGTTGATGCGATTTAAATGTAAATTAAACAGTCATCGGCCAGTGGCGTAACTCAAGTCCACTGGCATCGGCATAGATGCACCATGCGGAATCATGCCAATCGCCGAGCACAATTCTTTCAGCTGCCATACCGTCAATAGTCAATGGATGTCGCGCTGGTCTGTGTGTATGGCCATGAATCAATTGTCGTACACCATGGGCTTGCATGACCCGCACAACTTCTTCTGGCGTAACATCCATAATATCTTCGGCTTTGATACTGTTCATGCTTTTACTCTGGGCACGAATTTGTGCGGCCAACGCACGGCGTGCACCAAGCGGTTGTGAGAGTATTTGTTGTTGCCAGGCGGGAGAGCGAACTTGTTGACGAAATGCAAGGTATTCAGTATCGCGAGTGCACAGCGTATCGCCGTGCATCAGTAAAGTCGGTTGGCCGTATAAATCAATGAGTGTGGGGTCGACAATCAGACTTGCTCCGGCAGCGTTAGCAAAATCATTGCCCAGTAAGAAATCGCGATTGCCGTGCATCAAATAAACGGCGGTGCCTTGATCGGATAATGCACGCAAGTGTTGCGCAACCGCTGCATTTAATGGCGCATCATCGTCATCACCAATCCAGGCATCAAAAAAATCACCCAGAATATAAAGTGCTTCTGTGCCTTGAGCGCGCTCCGCCAAAAATTGATAGAAAGCGTTGGTCGCCGCCGGGCGGGATTCGTGCAGGTGCAGATCAGAAATAAACAGTGTGGTCATCAGGGCGTGTGCAGAGTTGGCTAATTATCGGAAGTATTAAATGCATAACGCAAATAAGACGGTCTTTGAATTCAATATCAAAGACCGTCTTGCAGATTAGGCTACAGTCACTTTTTCTATAATAACAGCCTCTACCGGGACATCCTGGTGATAGCCTTTCGTGCCGGTTTTTACGCCTTTGATTTTGTTCACCACATCCATGCCGTCGGTCACTTTGCCAAATACACAGTAGCCCCAGCCTTGCGCGTTTTTGCTGCTGTGGTTGAGGAAGCTGTTATCTTTAACATTGATGAAAAATTGTGCGGTGGCGCTGTGCGGGTCATTGGTGCGCGCCATAGCCAGGCTGCCTACGACATTTTTTAAACCGTTATCGGCTTCGTTCTCGATAGGCTCACGCGTTTTTTTCTGTTCCATATCTTCGGTCATGCCGCCGCCCTGAACCATGAAACCGTCAATCACGCGATGAAAGATAGTGCCGTTGTAAAAGCCTTCTTCGGCATATTGCTTAAAGTTGGCTGCCGTTTTAGGTGCCTTGTCAAAATCCAGTTCGATTACTATGTCGCCGTGGTTTGTATGCAGGGTAATCATCTTCGTCTCCAGTGAAAGCAAAGGCTAAAAAAGCGGTTATGATACGCGCTCGCCGGGGGTGAAGGAACCCTAAAACGCATTCGCAGATTATCAATGAGACTCCTATGGCATACGGCAAATTTATAACGATTGAAGGCACCGAAGGTGTCGGCAAAAGCACTAACCTGGCTTATGTACATGAGTGGCTGACGAATCGTGGCGTTGACGTTATGGTCACGCGCGAGCCGGGCGGTACGCCGCTGGCGGAGGAAATTCGTGCTTTGCTGTTGGCCAAGCGTGAAGAGCTGGTTGATGAAACCGCTGAGCTCTTATTAGTGTTCGCCGCGCGCGCGCAGCATCTACAGCAGGTTATCAAGCCGGCGCTGGCCCGTGGCGCCTGGGTGTTGTGTGATCGTTTTACCGATGCGACTTATGCCTATCAGGGTGGTGGTCGTGGTTTGGATGTGGCAACTATCGCGCAGTTAGAGCAATTGGTTCAAGGCGATTTGCGACCGGATCTGACGCTGGTGCTGGATATTGATGTGGAATTGGGCTTGCAGCGTGCACGTCAGCGGGCAGAGCTGGATCGTTTTGAGAGTGAGGCTGTTGCCTTTTTTGAGCGGGTGCGGGCAGCTTATCGCGCCTTGGCTGAGGCAGCCCCGGCACGTTATGCGGTGGTTAATGCGGGGCAGCCATTAGTCGCTGTGCAGCAGGATATTGATCGGGTGTTGCAAGCGTTGCTTGGCTAGCCGTTGTTAGCACATCAGAAAGCTGGCGGGCAGTGTATGTTCACCGGTTGATTGGTAATGGGGTGATCAAAGAAAATCTGTTGCGCGTGTAGCAGCAGGCGAGGGGCCTGTTCCTGGATGTCCACCGGCGCGTAGAGCCTGTCGCCCACAATCGGATGCCCCAGTGCCAGCATATGAACGCGCAATTGATGTGTCCTGCCGCTGACCGGTTCCAGTAATACCCGGGTGGTTTGTGTATCCGCATCCCGTTCCATCACGCGATAACGGGTATGTGCCGCTTTGCCTTGCTCAAAACACACTTTTTGCAGCGGGCGATTTGGCCAATCGCAAATCAAGGGCAATGTAACTTCTCCCTCATCCTGCTCCATCAGGCCGGACACCACCGCCACATAACGCTTATGCACGCCGCGCGTCTCAAACTGCTTGGTGAGGGTGCGCAGGGTGATGTAGTTAAGCGGAAACATAACAATGCCAGAGGTGCCCTGGTCCAGCCGATGTACAACCCGGGCATTGGGAAATGGGCCAAGAGCCCGGCGAATCAGGCAATCCTGGTTGTCCGGCCCCTTACCGGGAACGGTGAGCAACCCGGCAGGTTTGTTGAGGATCAGCAGATCGTCGTCGCGGTAAAGAATGTCCAGAGTGTGCTCAGTCATAATCGGCTGGTTCGCTAAAAAGGCGGCGATTATCGCAAATAATTGCTAAGCTTGCGCCCGAATTGATGTTTTTAACTGATTTTTCCAATGAGCTTTTCCGGCATGAGTGACTTCCCCGCATTACCCTATCCCTGGCAACAAGGCGATTGGCAGCAGATTTGCGCTCAACAGGCAGCGAATAAGTTACCCCATGCGCTGATGCTCGCGGGGCCTAAAGGTATCGGTAAGCGCCACCTGGCAGAAGCTCTTGCCCATTTATTGTTGTGTCTTTCGCCTGTTGAGGGCACGCCCTGCGGTAAATGCCGTTCTTGCCAATTAAATCACGCTCAAACCCACCCTGATTTCCTGATGCTTGAGCCGGAAGAGGGCAGCAAGGCTATCAAGGTAGATCAGGTGCGCGGCCTGATCGAATCTCTGGGGAAAACGGCGCAGCAGGGAGGGTACAAGGTTCTCGTGCTGGAGCCGGCGGAGGCCATGAATATCAACTCCGCCAATGCCTTACTCAAGTCTCTGGAGGAGCCGGCGGACAATACATTATTGATTCTGGTCAGCCATACCCCAAGTGCTGTTTTACCCACTATTCGCAGTCGCTGTCAGCTACGATTGCTGGCTATGCCGCGCGAAGAGCAGGTTTTGCATTGGCTTACGCCGTTGATGACCGGCTCAAGTGTTCAACCGAAAGAGGTATTGTTCGTCGCTCGTGGCGCGCCGCTGACCGCGTTGGCGTTGTTGGAAGGCGATGCACTGGAGCGCTACCAGCAATTACAGGATAACCTGGCGCGTTTGACGCTTGGCCAGCTCTCCGCCATTGAGCTTGCGCAGCAGTGGCATGGTGATGATGTAGTGGCGATCATCGAATGGTTTCTGGGTTGGCTGCACGGGTTGGCGCGTTGGCGGGTCGGCATGGATGATCCGCAGATCAAGGCACTGCCACCGGAGTTTCGCGAGCGTCTGACGTATGTAGTGCCGGCACTGCTGCATCGTTATATCGAGAAAATCCTGACCAATAAAAAGCAACTGCTGAGCGGGGCGAACCCCAATAAACAGTTGTTATTAGAGGAATTATTTCTCGATTGGGGTGCTTTGTTGCGCGCCAGCACGAATCGGCCGCTGGCGGCTGGACAGTAGTAGACTAATCTATTAGTGTTCTTTCATTGTTTTCGGTTAAACAGGTAGTCCTATGCAAGCGATTGGCGGCGGTGCCCGCAATGGCATTCTTTCTCTGACCATCAAAGACAAGGCGGTGCTTTACGCCGCGTATATGCCGTTTGTGAAAAACGGTGGCATGTTTATCCCCACCAGCAAAAGCTACAAACTGGGCGATGAAGTCTTTATGTTGCTCAGTCTGATGGACGAGTCGGAGAAAATCCCGGTGGCCGGTAAGGTTGTTTGGGTAACTCCCAAGGGTGCGCAGGGCAACCGTGCGGCGGGTATCGGAGTGCAGTTCAGTGACCAGGACAATACCGCCGTGAACAAGATCGAAACCTATCTGGCTGGTTCGCTCTCTTCCGACCGACCCACCCATACCATGTAAAGATTCGTTACAATCGCACCCGGGAAGCCAGGCCAGTCCTGGCTTTTTTACATCCGTATTAACCCATCCGTATTAACCAAGGTTCAGCATTATGTTAGTCGACTCCCATTGCCACCTTGACCGTATTAACCTGACGCCTTACGACGGGGAACTGACCGGTGCAATCCAGGCCGCGCATGCGCGTGGTATCCAACAAATGCTGTGCATCGGCATTAGCCTGGAAAATATCCAGACCGTTATTGATATTGCGCAGCAGCATCCCGGCGTAGTGGCTTCAGTCGGTGTGCATCCCTGCGATGTAAAAGAAGGTACCGCCAGCGCAGAACAATTGCTGCAGTGGTCGCAACAACCCAAAGTGGTTGCGCTGGGGGAAACCGGCCTGGATTATCATTACGAAACGGAAAGCAAAGCGCTGCAACATGAAAGCTTCGCCCTGCATCTGGAGGTGGGTGGTAAAACCGGATTGCCTGTTGTTGTGCACACACGCGAAGCGCGTGACGATACTATCGATTTAATTAAAGCTCACGGCAGTCTCGAACATGCAGGCGTGCTGCATTGTTTTACCGAAGATTGGGATATGGCCAAACGTGCTCTGGACTTGAATTATTACATTTCCATCTCCGGCATTGTCACCTTCAAAAATGCCGAGCAAATTCGCGATGTCGTGCGCAAGATGCCCATTGACCGTTTGCTGGTTGAAACCGATTCACCTTACCTGGCGCCTGTCCCTTATCGCGGCAAACCGAACGAGCCGCGTTACGTGCGCGAAGTGGCCGAGTTTGTGGCCGAGGTGCGCGGCATGGCGTTTGAAGATCTTGCGCAACAAACCACCGACAATTTTTATCGTTTGTTCACACGCGCAAAACAATATTTGCCCCATTAATCCTGAAGAGAAACATTGATGAACGCACAAGCACAACAGATTCAGATCATGCTCGAATTACAAGACAGCATGAACACCAAAGTCACCGCCAACTGGCGCGAACAGGGATACGAATGGTACCGCGCAATTTGGGTCGAGTGTGCGGAATTGATGGATCATTACGGCTGGAAATGGTGGAAAAAACAAACGCCGGATACTGAGCAAGTCGCGTTGGAATTAATTGATATCTGGCATTTTGGTTTGAGTATTTTATTGCAGTCCGGTGAAACCCAGGACGCCATCATTGCGCGCGTACAGAATAATTTATGCATTGTCACTGAGCAGCCAGACTTCCGCCTTGACCTCGAAGCCTTCGCCGGCGCAACCCTCGCGGATCGTCAATTTCACATTGATTTATTCGGCCGTTTGATGGCGGGTGTGGATATGAGTTTTGATCAACTCTATCGCGGTTACGTTGGCAAGAATGTGCTGAATTTTTTCCGCCAGGATAACGGTTATAAAGACGGCAGTTACCGCAAGCATTGGCACGATGGGCGTGAAGATAACGAGCATCTGGTCGACGTGTTGCAGAGTCTGGATGCGGCGAAGTTGAGTTTTAAGGATGAGTTGTATGAGGCATTAAAAGCGCGGTATGACCATGCACAATAAGAAAATACGTTCATAAAGTGGTTCAATATTGCTCCTCTAATTTTGAATCGGTGTCCTTTTTTCGGTACCTTGAAATGAGCCCATTATCGCAATGCAACAATGGGCTTTTCTACTAATTACAATAAAGACCAAACTCCGGGCTACGGCCTTCATACATATTGGGACATGCACTTGTCCAACCCAATTCTTGATATACCAAAGTACAGCCTGTACCGCATCTCGCCACAATATTAGGTTGTGTCAATAAGGCTGGGGTATAGGAGCTGGCGCAAGCACCATACACGCGTAATCCCGGAGTAGTACATGTAGAAACACTTGATGCTGCACTGGAGCTTTGCGCCGAACTGGATGAGCTTGTCGTTCTGTAGAAACTTGGTGTTGCACAGGCACCGGTATAGCCAATATTGCTTGCTAGAGATAAAGAGCAATTTGACATACTCCCATTAGGAAACCCACGGAAACTCTGGGTGGCAACCAACGTACCGTTAGACTCCTTACACTGACGAACGATATCTCTCCATGAGTTATCCGGTGGACCGTAGGAGCTGACAACAGACCAAGTGCAAGATACCGGCACTTGCTGTGCATTTGCGCTCACGCACATTAAAGCAATGTAGCTCAACAGGGCAGCTCCTAGCATTTTTACTATACTCATAACGTCTCCAAATTTTATTAACTAAACAACTATCCTTTTGCGATCCGCTCGAGCTTTTCTTTGCAAGTTGCTCTTACAGATCACATATGAAATCTGATTTTGCAATCAGATACTTTGAGTTAATTGCAGCAATTCTACTGATTCAACTCAAATCCTTTCTCGTTACTCGATACGTAAAAAATGGTCTCGCCCTGTTTTACCTGGCTATCAATAATAATGTGTGAAAATTTCTCGGCGCTCAGTGCTTCAATAATTGCCATGCTTGTTTCGTTGGCATGGTCGTGATCTATCACGCCGATGGTAATTTGACATTGTGTTGATCTGCATACGGTAGATTTAACTGCTATCCCCGCCAATGCTTGTTCTTGAGTGAAAATTGATCGAAGGTGACCCTCTTCAGTGCTGGCCCAATCATGATCAACTTCTTCAGCATCAAATCGTCCACGCATTGCAATCCCGATATCAAACCAGGGCTTGGTTTCCTGATTTTTGATAAACCAATTCGTAAAGGATTCTGAGCGCTGTTTGAGTTCGTATTCAGTCTTGATTGCATCAATTTGACGCCGTGTTGACTGCTCTACAACAGTAGACTTTTGAGGGGTAGACGAAAGCTCTGTTTCATTAGCTAGAGCTATGCTCTGTTGAAAATCCCTTTCAATATTAGTCTGTGAAAGGTTTACAACGGTAGGGTGCACGATATTTTCTGGTTCGATAAATACCGCAGAGGAAACAGTATTATCCGGGATGTTATTTTTCCCCAGCCAATAACCACCGCCAGCGGCGATAACGACTGAAAAAAGAAATATCGCTTTATTCATATCAAAGACTCCCTCTTATATGGCAGGGAGAGCATATCATTATGAAAATAAATATCAACAATTTGTTTTGTTGGTGATAGTTTGTATCATTGGGGGTGTTGCTGCCCCAGAGTTGGGGCTTAATGACGCTAGGTTAACCCTGATGATAATTCCGCTTAAACTCCCTCGGCGTAAACCGCTTTAATTGCAAAAACCGTCGATTGAAATTGGAAATATTATTAAACCCGCAACGATAGCTCACCGTTGAAATCGGCAAGTCTGTTGTCAGCAACAGGGAGCAGGCTTTGCCGATCCGCAATTGATTTACATATTCCGTAAACGTCTGTTCTGTACGTTGTTTGAAAAAACGATGGAAGTGGTTGGTGCTCATATGTGCGAGGCTGGCCATTTGTTCGGCGCAGAGGTCGCTGGTGTAGTGCTTGTGAATGTAGGCGATGACCTTGTCGATTTTTTCTGTGGCGGAGTCGGGAAAACTGGCGGGGGCATAGCCGTCGCTGGAGATGGGGCGTGATGTACTGTCATCGACCATAAGTTGCAGTATTTCGAGTAACCAGATCAGGCGTTGCATGGGCGAGGCGTCGGCCATGGCCATGAAGCGCTCGCGCGATGCATGGGCCGTCTCCCGGCTGAATTCTACTCCTCGCTTGCTTTTTGTCAGCAGATCACCCAGAGATTGCAGTTCCGGCATCTGCGCCACCGCTTCTATCCATTGCGTTGGCAACTGCGCTACATAGGTGAGGTGTTGGCCGGGTTCGATCAGAGTTTTGGAGCACCAGGTGTGAGGCAGTTTGGGGCCGAGCAGGACCAGGTCCAGGTCATCGTAGTTGGCAATGTTGTCGCCAATGTAACGTTGTCCACGGCTGTTGAGCGTCAGGCAGATTTCATATTCAGGGTGGTAGTGCCAGTTAAAAGGGATTTCATCGAGCGCGTATAACCAGTAGCGCCAGGAGGAATTTTCTGTGGGTAGCACCTTCTCGTACATGGGTTTCATGGAGAGCCTCGGCGACGCGCGCGGGATTTATTAGCGTTTTAGAACCACCTTTTTATACCTGAATACAACGATGTCATCTTATCCCAGCTACTTTTCCTGGCCTCTGGCTCCGCTCACAAAATGCATAGAAAGTATTATTGTTTGCGTGAAAAGTATATTTTTAGCTATTCAGTGGTGTCTGAATTTTGAACAGTTTTGGTGGTAAATCGGCGCTGGTGACCAGCAGATGAAATTTATTCCCAAATAGCTATATAATGCCCGCCCGTCAAACGGCACAAAATGCCGGCCTTCTGTTTAGTCAACCGATTTTACCCACAAAACGGAGTCCCACTGTGAAAGCACCCGTAAGAGTTACCGTCACTGGCGCTGCTGGCCAAATCAGCTATTCCCTCCTGTTCCGCATCGCTGCTGGCGATATGCTGGGCAAGGACCAACCCGTGATTCTGCAATTGCTGGAGATCACCCCGGCGCTGAAAGCCCTGCAGGGCGTAGCGATGGAGCTGGACGACTGTGCCTTCCCATTGCTGACCGATATTATCTGTACCGATGACCCTAACGTAGCGTTCAAAGATACTGACTACGCATTGCTCGTCGGTGCTCGTCCCCGTGGCCCGGGCATGGAGCGTAAAGACCTGCTGTCGGCCAACGCCGCCATCTTCTCTGTACAAGGCAAGGCTATCAATGATCATGCCTCACGCAACATTAAAGTGCTGGTCGTGGGTAACCCTGCTAACACCAACGCCTTGATCGCTCAACGCAATGCACCGGATATCGACCCTCGTCAATTCACTGCGATGACCCGTCTGGATCACAATCGTGGCTTGAGCCAACTGGCTGCCAAGACTGGCAAGAGCATCAACGACATCACCAGGTTGACCATTTGGGGCAACCACTCGTCGACCCAGTATCCCGACCTGCATCAAGCCAAAGTAGATGGCAAAGACGCTATGGGCTTGATTGACCAGGCGTGGTACGAAGCGGATTACATCACTACCGTTCAACAACGTGGTGCGGCTATTATTGCTGCACGTGGTGCATCTTCTGCGGCCTCTGCGGCCAACGCAGCGATCTTCCACATGCGCGACTGGGCGTTGGGCACACCGGATGGCGACTGGGTCAGTATGGGCGTGTACAGCGATGGCAGCTATGGCATTGAGAAGGGCCTGATCTACTCATTCCCGTGCGTATGTAAAAACGGCGATTGGGAAATCGTGCAAGGCGTTTCTGTTAACGACTTTTCTCGTGGGAAGATGCAAGCGACTGAGAAAGAATTGCAGGAAGAGCGCGACGCGGTTAAGGAATTATTGCCCGCGTAATTGCAGTTATTTTTGTATGAAAAAGCCACCGCTTGCGGTGGCTTTTTTGTTTGTGGCGAGGGGAATTTTGTGAGCTCCGTAGGTTGGATTAGACGCGCAACGCGCGACGTAATCCAACAATTCTGGGATCTGGTTGTGGTGGCTCAGGTGAATCTGGTGTCGGATTACGCTGCGCTAAATCGACCTACTGGGTGTTTCCCTGATTTCCAGCCAGGCGGTTTTGTTTTGGCCGGGTTCCAGATGCCACTTTTCATCCAGCACGGCACCGCGCTCAACGCAGATGTAATGCTGCTCCTGGCCTGCACCAATATCAGCAATCTTTGCGGCATTTTCTGCACCTGGATTCCAGGTAATGACGCTGGGGCAGTTCTCGTGCGTGATGTTGATCGCGGGCGAGCCATCAATAGTCAGTGCATTGGCGACACCGGGAAATACCCGATCCACCTCACCGACAAAGCGCAGGTTACCCTGTTGATGTTTGGCGGCATGGGCTTCGAGATTATCGAGATAAGTACGCTCAGCCAAACCGATCACCTGTGCATCGGCCAATGAGCTGACGGGATGGTAGGAATGCAGAGCCCAGCTACAGTCAAACGCGCGTTGGTCTTCGTTGCTGACGCTCAGTTCCAGTTTGGCCGATGTGCCCAGAGTCATGCGCAATTGTGCTGAAAAATCGAACGCAAATAACGCATCTGCTGTGCTGTGAAATATGAATAGCAATTCATAGCTGCCATCAGCATCTTGCTTTGCCTGTTGAAGAGCCCAGTTCCGGTTGCGCGCAAATCCGTGTTTCGGTTTTTTGGGGTCTTGTTCATTGGGACCAAACCACGGCAGGCAAATGGGAATGCCACCGCGCAAGGCTGTGCCTGGCGTGAAATTGCAGTTCGGGCTCAACCATAACAAGGGTGAACTTCCGATAGTTTTAAATTCAAGTAATTGCGCGCCTTGCAGGGCAATAACGGCTTCGCAGACATCTGTTTTCAGATGAAGCAGCGGCAAACCTTCACCGACAGCGTCTGGATATCGTGCATGGCTGGAAATCAATTGCAGGGCAGGGTGTTGGTCGAGCAGCGTCTGTAATTCTGTGGTGGGTGTCAACATGGTGCATCCTTAATCGGCGTCAGGGATTAAACAGCGGAATAGTTGCGATTCTAACGAATATTGCCTCATCGCACAGCCTGACTTTGGTTTATCGGCTTGAAACCAGTATCATGCGCGCCTTACAAATAAAGCAGAACCACAGAGTTAAGAGGCGTGTGTGAGTAAAGTGCAATATGTTATCGGGCAACGTTGGATCAGTGAGTCGGAAGCTGAATTGGGTTTGGGCATTGTGCTGGATATCGCCAACCGGCGCTTGACCCTGAGTTTTCCCGCTGCCGGCGAACGTCGCACCTATGCCATGGATAATGCGCCAGTCAGCCGTGTGATCTATCAGGTTGGTGAGAAAGTGCGTCGTCATGATGGTGTTGGCATCACCATTACCCGTGTCGTTGAACAACAAGGGTGTTTGTTATATTTCGGGCTGACGGCTGATAAAACCGAGTTGGCGTTCCCCGAATTTGAACTCGATAGTTTCGTGCAGTTCAGTACACCACGCGATCGCTTGTTTGCCGGGCAGATTGATAAGCACACGCACTTTTCGTTGCGTTATCACACGCTGAATTTTTTACATAAACATCAGCAATCACCGGTATATGGTTTGGCGGGCCCGCGTGTACAGTTGTTGCCGCATCAGTTATATATTGCCAGTGAAGTCGCTGCGCGCCATGCGCCCCGGGTTTTGCTTGCCGATGAAGTGGGCTTGGGTAAAACCATTGAGGCCGGTTTAATTTTGCATCAGCAACTGATCAGTGGACGCGTCCAACGAGCGCTGATTGTTGTGCCGACCAGCTTGCAGCACCAGTGGCTGGTGGAAATGCTGCGTCGTTTTAATCTCGCGTTCACACTATTGGATGAAGCCCGTTGTCAGGCGCTGACAGGTTTGGACAGCGATGAAATCTCTGTGGATTATATCGATGACTTTCGCGATGACGATAGTGAGTCTACCGATACTAATGTGGACAATCCTTTTGAATCGGCGCAGTTGATTCTTTGCTCGTTGGATTTTCTGACACAGCATCCGCAACGTTATGAACAGGCACTGGCTTGCCAGTGGGATTTGCTGTTGGTTGACGAAGCGCACCATTTACTCTGGAGCGAAACTGATCCCAGCCTGGAATATCGCTGTATTGAAGGGTTAGCTCGTATAGCCAAAGGTTTGTTACTGCTGACCGCGACACCGGAACAGTTGGGTTTGGATAGCCATTTTGCCCGTTTGCGTTTGCTTGATCCTGATCGCTATTACGATTTGGAGAAGTTCAAGGCAGAGCAACAAGCCTATCAACCTATCAATGATCTGGTACAGGCACTGCTTAATGCCAAACAAACTGGTGCCGATATTCCAGCTAATGTGCTGAAAGATCTGGAAGCATTTTTGCCGCAAGAAAAAATAGCCAGCTTACGCCAGGGCACAGTGGAAGATGTGACGCTTGCTATTGATCACACAATAAATGATTTGCTCGATCGGCACGGCACAGGGCGCGTTCTGTTTCGCAATACACGTACCTCTGTCAGTGGTTTTCCCGAGCGTAAACTGCATGAGCACCCGCTGCAATTACCTGCACCCTTGGACGAAGTCTTTGAACAGTTTTCACTGGAAGAGCAAATCCGGGCTGAGCAATTCTGGCAGCACGAGGCAACCCAGGGGTGGTGGTTGGAAGATCCGCGCGTGGAGTGGCTGAGTGATTGGTTAAAGCAAAATCGCCGACAAAAAGTTCTGGTCATTTGTGCCGATGCTGATACGGCCCAAACGCTGGAAGAATTCCTCCGTTTGCGTAAAGGCGTTTTGTCCGCTGTATTCCATGAAGGATTGAGCTTAATTGAGCGGGATCGCGCGGCTGCTTACTTTGCCGACCTGGAAGAGGGTGCCCAGGTGTTGATTTGTTCGGAAATCGGTAGCGAAGGGCGCAACTTTCAGTTTGCCCATCACCTTGTAATGTTTGATTTACCCTTGAACCCGGATCTGTTGGAACAACGCATCGGTCGCCTGGACCGGATTGGTCAGACTCAGGACGTTAATATTCATGTACCTTATTACGAGGCGACCGCGCAGCAGCGTTTATTGCAATGGTATCACCAGGGATTAAATGCCTTTGAAAAAACCTGCGCTATTGGCCAGGCGGTAATGAATCGTTTTGGTGAACATTTATTGCCTGCATTGGTACAGCACAACGCAAAAGATTTTGAACAATTGCTGGATGACGCGAGTCAATTTGCTGAAGGGCTCCGCGTGCAACTTCAGCAGGGACGTGACCGGTTGTTGGAATTAAATTCCTGTAAGCCAGCTCAGGCGGCGGCACTGGTGGAACATTTAGCCGAGCGGGATGATGACCCGGATTTAATTCATTATCTGGAAGAAATCTTTGAAGCCTTCGGCGTGGACTCTGAACGGCATAGCGAACACAGCCTGGTACTTCATCCCGGTGACCATATGCGGGTGCCGCACTTTCCGGGGCTATCGGAGGACGGCGTTACCGTAACCTTCCAGCGCCAGCAGGCATTATCGCGCGAGGACATGCAGTTCTTAACCTGGGAGCATCCGTTGGTACGCGGCGCCCAGGAGCTGATCGCTTTAAACGAATTCGGCAACACGGCATTTTGTACTCTTAAATTGCCGCCGTTGAAGCCGGGCACGGTGATGCTGGAAGCCTTGTTTGTCCTGCACTGTCCGGCTCCCGCAGAATTGCAGTTGTTCCGTTATATGCCACAATCATTGATAAGAGTATTACTTGATAGCAATGGCAAAGACCTCAGCGCTGTCCTGGGTATAGATCAAGTGGGCAAGCTGCTGCAAAAAGTGCCGCGCAATAATGCGCAGGAAGTGGTACGTCAGGCGCGCCCATTATTAAGTACGATGTTGCAGCAGGCCGAAGAAAAGACGCATTCAAAGCAGGCAGAGTTAATTGCTGCCGCGCAGGCTCAAGTGAGCGAACAGCTCAATAACGAGTTGGAGCGGATGAAAGCGTTGATGCAAGTGAATCCTAATGTGCGTCAATCGGAAATTGATTATGTGCAACAACGTTTGGCGGCAAGTCAGCATTATCTCTCGCAGGCAAAACTGCGTCTGGATGCGCTGCGGGTCATCATGATTGTCTAGCAGCTGTGGCTTTCGTAGGTCGGATTAGCGTAAGCGTAATCCGACACTGAATTCAAACACTTGTCGGATTACGCCGCTGTGCGGCTAATCCGACCTACAGGGGATTTGGTTATGTATATCTTTTCGGTAAATGCCACCGCCAAAAAAGCGCGCGAACACCTGAAAGAAGGCCAGCGCGTGCCGTTTATTGTGTATATTAATTTTGTTGATTTATTTGGTGCAGAACAGTTGTGCAAAGTCTATTTGATACGTGCGGGTTTCACCGATATCGAAATTGAAAAACGTAAACTGGTGCCGAGCCATCTGGTCAAAGATGAGCGTGTAGTCACCGCCGATAAAGCCATGGGTGAGGCGGTCAAAACCGGTTATATGATCCAGATGTTTGACGAGTAACCCTTTTAGATTCATGCGATTTGCGAACTACTTTCAGCGTTGATTGTCTATCCCTGCTGTCGATGAGCGCTGAAAGGCTTAGGGGATATGGCAGGGATATATTGGGTTGAGGATGTTACCGTCTCATTGGCGGAGCGACGTAGCCATTCATCATCACCTCGTTTACTTTCAATTGCTGTTCTTATCTCGTTGATTCTGCATCTTGTGATTATGGCATGGTACAAACCTGTGCCGACAAACTTAACCCAAACGCTTCAATCGAAAGATTCATCATTACGAATCAGCCTGATTCCCGCCAAAAAGATTGTTGAGCCATTTGAGCCTGTGCTTTCCACCGTTCCACCTGCAATACCACAAACAGTATCCGAACCCGATCCGCCTGGACAATCCAGTTCGGTCACAGATCAACCGTCGCCGCCATCGAAAGATCTTCAAACCACCATTCGCCGCACATCGGTTATTCCTGATAAATACCGGCTGACGCAGGAAGATTTAGCACGGCCTTCGATGGAGCCCGCCAATGTTGACGCCGTTTTTCATCCGCATTTGCGAGAAAAACTCCGAGCAGCCGAAAGCAAGCGAACAAGAGCGGTATCTGCGCCGATAGAGACCATTACCATTCATGGTGAAACTGTGGTGATGTTAGATGAAGGGCGATGCATGTCGAGCGACGCTCGCAAGAACAGTTTGACCCGTGCCAGCGATTGGTATTTCACGCATTGTAATAACGGTAAAACAGAAGGGGAATTAATGCTGGAAAGGGTTAATCAGCGGACATCCCGTAGGTCGGATTAGGCGCATTGCGCCGTAATCCGACCTAAAGAATTAAAATCATTAATCCGATTTTTTCCCGCGATAGCCTTTATTTTTCTGATCCCGATCACGCACCTTGGGTTTGGCGCCCAGGCTGAGTTTGCCGCGCGGTGCATCGCTATCACGCTTAGGGCGATCAGAAAAACTACGTTTTTCGCCTGATTCGCGCTTGCCTTGACCACCTTGGTCAACGCTAATCTCCAGCGGACGATTGCGCACTCTGACTTTCTTCAATTGATTTAACACGTCCTGCGCTAAACCTTTCGGTAAGTCAACGGTGGAGAACTCATCGAACAATTTAATGTGGCCGATGTTGCTGCTGGAAATGCCGGCTTCATTGGCAATCGCGCCGACGATATCACCGGGGCGTGCTTCATGGTTGCGGCCCACTTCAATGCGATAACGTTGCATGTTTTCGTCATTGCCGTGTTCACGGCGTTCACGGCCACCGCGTTCGCTTCTCTCACCACGCTCACTACGATCACCACGCGGAGCGCGTTCGCGATCTTCACGCGGACTGCGATCGGGTTTCACATCGGTAAATTTCACTTGCAACGGGCGTTCTTTTTGTAACAGGAACGCCAGGGCGGAAGCGATTTCTTCCGGTGATACATCATGCTTGTGGCTGTATTCAGCCAACAGATCGTTAAAGAAAGACAAATCCGTTTGTTCAGTCAGCGTGGTTGTAATTTGCTGGGTAAACTGATCGATACGATGGCGGGTAACCGTAGCGCCGCTGGGTAATTCCATCAGCGTAATCGGCTTGCGGGTTGCTTTTTCGATGGTGTATAGCAAACGTTTTTCACGCGGTGCCACAAACAAAATAGCCTTACCGGTACGACCAGCGCGACCGGTACGACCGATACGGTGCACATAGGCTTCACTGTCATAGGGGATATCGTAGTTCACCACGTGGCTTACACGCTCCACGTCAATACCGCGTGCAGCGACATCCGTTGCAATAACAATGTCCAGTTTGCCGGACTTCAAACGTTCAATGGTGCGTTCACGTAATTGCTGGTTCATGTCGCCGTTAAGTGCTGATGCAGAATAACCGCGCGCTTCCAGTTTTTCGGCCAGCTCGACGGTAGCGGTTTTGGTGCGCACAAAAATAATCATGCCGTCGAAAGGTTCAACTTCAAGAATACGTGTTAACGCATCCAATTTATTGGTGCCGCTGACCATCCAATATACTTGCTCAATGTTATCGCCAGTCGATGTACTACTCTGGATGCTGATTTCCTGGGGCTCGTTTAGATAGCTGTTGGCTACGCGGCGAATCTCACGCGGCATGGTGGCGGAGAAAAGAGCGGTTTGCCTGGTTTTGGGCGTATGTTCCAAAATCCATTCAACATCATCAATAAAGCCCATGCGCAGCATTTCGTCAGCTTCGTCGAGCACCAGGCTTTTCAGATTATTTAAATTCAAACTGCCGCGACGCAGGTGATCCATAACGCGGCCGGGTGTGCCTACGACAACGTGCGCGCCGCGTTTGAGCTGGCGCAATTGGCTGCTCATGTCCTGGCCGCCATAAATGGGCAGTACATGGAATCCGGGAATTTCGCTGGCATATTTCTGGAATGCTTCCGCCACCTGAATGGCCAGTTCGCGTGTAGGCGCTAGCACAAGAATTTGTGGGTCGGCTTGTTTGATATCGATGCGTGACAAGAGCGGCAGCGCGAAGGCTGCAGTTTTACCGGTACCTGTCTGTGCCATACCAATAATATCGCCACCGGCCAGGAGGATGGGAATGGCGGCCAACTGGATAGGTGATGGCTGTTCGTAGCCCACTTTTTGAATAGCTTTTTGAACGTTTTCAGAGAGGTCGAGATCGGCAAATAAAATGTTTGATGACATGCGTAAACCTTGCAATAGGAGCAATATAAAAATTCAACAACACAAATCCTGGCGATAAACCATGAGTCGCGTTGTTATTATTTTTTGATAAATGTGTGTGCGCCGGCGAAGAAAACCGATGCGTTCAGGCGGGAGCGATGATTTGGTCGCTGGTGGTTGTGTCGGCGTGTAGCCCGAGCAAATAAAACCGGCGCGATGCGCAGTGACGGCGATTTGAATCAACGATTCCCTGGTGCGCTGGTCAAAACTATGAAATCAGCAATTGCACCTCACAACCATTGAGCAATCCGGTTCGCTCGTTGTTGGTTGTATCACTTTTGGCAGGCTGGACGTCGCGACACTCATGTCGGCGATGGAATGTATCTGCGATAGATCATGGGCAGCCCTCAGACATCCTGTCTGTTCAGCATCACCCCGTAACGACATCTTCGCAATAAGGAGGCTTTACTGAAAGTGCGCGAAGTATAGGGGCTTCGACTGTTTTAAGCCAGCGGAATGCGAACTTTGTAACAAAAAATTAGCGCGCTGCCGCGAGAAAGCGATCCAGTGCGTTGGCAAATGCCTGCTTATCCTGCTGGCTGTAAGGCGCCGGTCCGCCGGATTGAATACCACTGCTGCGCAGGGTTTCCATAAAATCGCGCATGTTCAAACGCTGGCGCACGTTATCGAGGGTGTAGCGTTCACCACGTGGATTAATAACCGCCACACCTTTGGCAATGGCTTCTGCTGCCAGCGGGATATCGGCCGTCACAACGAGGTCGCCCACTTGTGCTGACTGCACTATATGATCATCCGCCACATCAAAGCCACTGCTGACTTGCACAGTACGAATAAGGGGGGAAGGTGGCACCGCGAGATATTGATTGGCAACCAACGTCACTGGCACCTGGGCGCGCACGGCGGCGCGAAACAGTATTTCCTTGACGGGTTTGGGGCAGGCGTCTGCATCGACCCAGATATGCATGGCGTGATTCCGCAGAAAAGGAAGGGCATTATACACAGCGGTCAAGCGCTGGGTTAGACTGGTTGCCGCTTCAGCGACGGCAAAAAGTACAGGATAGTAAGGCATGGCATCGCGCACTGAAAAACATATCTCGACGACAGCGCTGGCGCGCTTGCTGGGAAAAGAAAGTAAAGAGCTGTTTATCCTGCTTACCGGTGGTGGCTGGATTGTCAAAGTGGATAATCATTGGCAGCTTACCGAGAAAGGTAAATTCGAGGGTGGCATATACGTCAACCATCCCAAATACGGCGAATACATTGCCTGGCCGGAGTCTGTTCATCAACATCCGTTGTTTATGTTGCTACCGGAAGCGCCGCTGACTGCCACCAACCTGGGCAACAAATTAAAACTCCCGGCAAGGCAGATGAATTTATTGCTGGCTGAGCGCGGCTGGATTACCAAACATATTCGCGGCTGGCTCGTAACCCCGATGGGCAAACAACTCGGTGGTCAGCAACAGGAAAGTGAGCAGTCCGGTATTCCCTTTGTAACCTGGCCGGAAAGCGTGTTGGATCATCCCGGGTTGCTCGCCGCCGTAGCGCAATTGCACGGTGATGTATCGGACGATCTACCGACGTTGGACGGACGACGGGTGAACCATCGGGCCGAACGAATGATCAATAACTGGTTGTATGTGGCCGGAGTAGTGCATGCGCACAACTACCCCTTGCAGTTAGGTGATGAGTCGCTGGAGAGCCATTTTTATATTCCTGAAGTCAGGTTGTGTATCGATTACTGGCCGGGCAATGCACAGGCCTCAATATTGGCCACACAATTGGATAAACAGGCCCTCTACAAAAAGTACAAGGTGCCATTCATTGAATTGAAAGATGAGGATTTACCTCAGTTAGATGACGTGCTGGCGCGAGCACTCTTGCGCTATGGCATCGCGGTTTATTGATGAAAGGAGAGGTGTAATGGCAAGTGTTTTTACCAAAATTATTTCGGGTGAATTACCGGGACATTTTGTCTGGCGCGATGACCACTGCGTGGCCATCATGACGATTCAGCCGATTCGTGCGGGCCATGTGTTGGTGATTCCCAAGGCGGAAATTGATCAGTGGACTGACCTGCCGGTGGAACTGGCCCATCACCTGATGCAGGTCAGCCACAAGATTGGCAATGCGCTGAAACGTGTCTACACCGCACAACGCATCGGTTTGATGATCGCCGGGTTGGAAGTTCCGCACACCCATATTCACCTGGTGCCGATGGATTCCATGAATGACCTGAATTTCGGCTTCGCAAAAAATGCCGATGCGGAAACCCTGGCATTGGCGGCAGACAAGATTCGCATGGCTTTAGAAAAAGTATAAAGATAATGTGCAGAAAACCATTTGCTGAGGGCATGCAAACGGATTTCTGCACATTCTGATGAGTGAGAACCAGTATTTTTGGGCGGCGCCTTTAAGCGTTAACCAATGTAATTATCGCCAGCGCCACGAATAGTACACACGCGCCTTTGCGCGCGTAGTCCAACGGCAAGCGTTCCAACAGCCAGCGCCCGGCGAAAATTACGGGCACATTCGCCAGCAGCATCCCCAGAGTCGTGCCGGCAATAACGGCAATGGTCATCCACAAAGTCTCGCTGTATTTTGCGGCGAGGATAACCGTCGCAATCTGGGTTTTATCACCAATTTCCGCCAGAAAAAATAATACGCAGGTGGCCATAAACGGGCCGTATTTAGCGAAGCGCCCCATGTCATCCTCCTCTTTATCCGGCACCAATAACCAGAGTGCCACCAGGATAAAGCTGCCGCTGATTAACCAGGGTATCCAGGTTTCGGGAATCACGTCGGCCAGCCAGGCGCCCAGCCAGGCCGAGAGGGCATGATTAAGGATGGTAGCAACGAGAACGCCCAGGCTAATGACGTAAGGGCGCCCGTAACGGGAGACGAGGAACAGAGCCAGGAGTTGGGTTTTATCGCCGATTTCGGCGATAGCAACGGCGAGGGTAGAACTGAGGAAAGCTTCCATGAATGAATCCTGCGGGATACCGAAACCAGAGGCACTGCCGCTGTCCCGCATGGTCAGCAGCAATACCTCAGGTCTCATCAATCCAGCGCATTGAGCGAGGACGCTGTTGCCATGCACGGTGTGCAAGTCTGTTGACAACAGCGCTGATCCGGGCCGTTCAGGCCTTTGCCAGCAGATTACTCCCCTGAGAGAGTGGGCGCATTATAGGGAGGTGGCTCTCATGTGACAACCGGCAAATCAATGACGCAATTTGCGCATGGTACCGCCGCCGTAGGGATATTGGGGCAGGTGGTCGGCCATCAGTTCAAGCGCCTCTTCATAGACTCTTTTAACATCAGGCTTTAGCCCTTTCTCCATGCGGCGGGACAGCATAGTGATAGGAAAAAGACATTCGCGCATACCTTTTACACAAAGCGCCCGGCTGCGGCCGAGGGAATCTTCATACACTTTCCATTCCAGTGCGGGTATATCAGCGATCATGACGTTACCGAGCACCGCGCCCATCGCTTGCAGATCCTGTGTATCGTTTTGCGGAATCAATCCACGGTCCACAATCTTTTGCAGCAGGTCGAGATCGTCCAGATTCTGCCGTACCTGGGTGCCCATTTGTGTGCGTGCGATTTCATCAATGGTGGCTACCTGTTTCTCCAGATAGTTGCGATCAGACCAACCCAGGTTTTCGATCGTCACCCCTTTATTTTGGGCGTCGCTGAAAGAGTTGGCTGTCACCGCTGGTGAGCAGATCAGCAGGGACAGGATGAATAACACATAACGGGGCTTAATCATTGGGGCTTACCTCAACGGCGGAAGAATAGCGGTTGGTGTTGGCAGGGTGGCTGGTTTCGTCATCTCCGAGAATGACTATCGGTTCAGGATAGAGTTCACTCAGTGGCGCCGAGATGCCATTAGCCATGACGATATGCACATGATCCCGGCGCAGCTGGCGCGGCTCGTTGACACCGCAGGCGTGGGCAATCAGGCCTACGCCATAGGTGAGGTTTTTATGGTAGAAGGCGACGCGCTGGGCTTTGTCGGTAGGGTCCAGGCCTTTTTGTAGTTTGGGGTTATGGGTAGTAACGCCTGTCGGGCAAGTATTTTTGTGGCATTGCATGGCCTGGATACAGCCCAGCGCAAACATAAAACCCCGCGCACTGTTGATAAAGTCTGCACCGGTGGCCAAGGCCCAGGCCACCATAGAGGGCGTGACCAACTTGCCGGCCACAACCAATTTGATGCGCTCTTTCAAACCAGCCTCGCGCAGCAGGTCTGCCACCCAGGGCAGACTTTCTTTCAGGGGTAATCCAACATAATCCATCAATGGCTGCGGCGCCGCACCGCTCCCACCATCCGCGCTGTCGAGCGTAATAAAATCCGGTGCCTGTTCAATGCCGCGCACGCGGATGGCTTTAACCAAATCAATTAACCAGGTTTTTTCGCCGATCACGGCTTTAAACCCCACCGGTTTGCCAGTAATAGCGCGGATATGGCCGATCATGTCGAGTAGATCATCGACGGAACGGATATCCGGATGACCATTGGGGCTGATAGATGGATGCCCTTCCGGAATCCCGCGAATCGCGGCGATCTCGGCGGAGACTTTCTCGCCCGGCAATATGCCGCCTTTACCCGGCTTTGCGCCCTGGCTCAATTTGATCTCGAACATGCGAACCTGTTCGATAGCGGCCAATTCCTGCAAGCGCTTTTCACTCAGGTTGCCCTCAAGATCCCGCACACCGTATTTAGCTGTGCCTATCTGAAAGACCAGATCGCAGCCGCCTTCGAGGTGATAGGGGGACAGGCCGCCTTCGCCGGTGTTGAGCCAGCATCCCGCTTTGGCCGCGCCGCGTGACAGCGCCAGCACGGCGGGGCGCGAAATGGCCCCGTAACTCATCCCGGAAATATTAAACAGCGAACTGGTGGTGTAGGGCGTGCGGCAGAAGGGGCCGATGGTCACGGGGGATGGCAGCGACGCATCTTTTTCCAGCACCGGAAAGGCGGCGTTAAGGAACATAACCGTTCCGGTGGGTGTCAATTCGCGGGTCGAGCCAAAGCCGGAATTAAGGTCGACATTTTTGGCTGCACGATAAACCCAGGCGCGTTCGGCGCGATTGAATGGCATTTCTTCCCGATCCATCGCAAAAAAATACTGCCGGAAGAATTCGCCCAGGTGTTCGAACAAATAGCGGAATCGACCGATCACAGGGTAGTTGCGACGCAGGGTGTGGGTGTGTTGGGTGATATCAATGATATACATCACCAGAATTGCCAACACCACCAAACCTGTGAGGGTAATAAAGCCAAGGGCAAGAAAATTGAGTATTTTTAATGCAAAGGCATCAGTAAACATCGCGCAAAAAGCTCCTGGCCACTATCGTTTCGCTGGCTATGATATGCTTTTTGTCTTTTATTGCCTATGACGCATTATTTTTCCCGGCAGCATTGTTATCCGTTAAAACATCGCGCAAACCAGCGCTTTTAACACAACAATTGCCACCTGAACCACCACAAGGGACAGCTCTATGAAAGCCATGAAAATTATTATCGGTATTGTAATTGCTTTGGCTGTAGTACTCGCCATCGCGATCTTTATCGGCCTGAAGAATCTGGATTCGCTGGTTGAAATGGCCATCGAGAGCGTGGGCGCTGATGTGACCAAAACCGTTGTTGCGGTTGATCAGGTCAATATCGAATTAACCGAAGGACGCGGTGAAATCCAGGGCATCGCCGTCAAAAATCCTGCCGGCTATTCATCCGAAAATGCCATACACCTTGGCCAGATTCTGCTGCAGATCGAGCCCGCATCCCTGGCCGATGATGTGGTGGTCATCAAGGAGCTTACTGTGGATGGGGCGACATTAACCGCGGAGCATAAAGGCCTTGCCGATATTAATTTGCAGCAGATTTACGACAACATTACGGCCGACAGCGGCAAAGCCCCTAAAGAGTCTGCGCCGACTACCGCGCGCCCGGATATACGTTTTATGCTGGAAAAAGTCAGTTTTACTAACATGTCTCTCGATCTGCTGTCATCGGAATTTGGTGAGCGGCAGTTGGCGATGGAGGATATCCATTTAACTAACCTGGGTGACAGGCAAACCGGGTTGTCCGCTGAAGAACTGGCCAATGTACTCCTGACACCGGTTGTCGATGCGGCGCGTAAAAAGGTAAACAATGAATTGCGCAAAGAGGCTAAAGACAAGTTACAGGAAAATCTGGAAGAAAATCTTTCTGATGACGACAAGCAAAAGCTGGATAAACTCAAAAGCTGGCTGGACAAATAACTAGAGGCCATCTCAAAAATCATCTGACGACCTGATGCTGCGTTGAAAAGCTGATTCCGGTGCTCATTTACTTGAGTAAACTCCGCTCCTCACCAGCTTTTCGCCTTGCCTGAGTCTCGCCAGCCGATTTTTGAGATGGCCTCTAGCTATTTTGTGCCTTGCGACAATTCGTCGCATACCGGAAATTTTTTAAGCCGCTATACTTTTCATGAAATCCCTGTTCTTTGGAGTAGGGATTTCCACAATCTTCTGTTTATTAGCCCGCCGGTGCATGCCTGCGGGCTTTTTTATGATTTATTCCGGCGGTCACCGATAGGGCGCGCCGGATTACCCGCCACAATAGCAAAGGCCTCTACGGGGTGCGTGACAACGCTATCCATACCGACAATAGCGTGATCAGCGATAGTGACACCGTCGACAACGCCGACATGTGCACCTAACCAGACATCGCAGCCCAGGGTGATGCCTTTGGATGTGACCGGCTGGTCACTGATAGATCTCGTGGAGGACATGCCGTGATTGAAAGCATACAGATGGCAATAAGCAGCCAGGCGTGAATCATCACCGATGACAATGCCTTTGCTGCCGCCATCCAGCGTGACATGATGATTAATGGACACATTGCTGCCCAAAGTGATCGGCCCGTGAAGCACTGCATCAGCGGCGATAAAACTGTTGTCGCCTATCACGATGGTTCTCCCAGGTTCGGCAAATAAACGCGCTTCCGGTGCGATAAAACAATTCTTGCCGATCACAATATTTTCCATCGCTTGCAAATATGCTTGCCACTCATCTTGCCAGGCTTGTGCCCAGACACGATGGCTCGGTTTTAGCCGCGCATATAGCCAGGGCATATAGCTCAAACGCAACTGATGTTGCTGGCGATATTTTTCGAGATGGGATTCGCTGACGTGCGGAGGAGTTTTTTCAGTGGTCATGCAGGACGCTTATCGAGTATTTACCGAAGAAAGCGTGAGATTATACGCAAGCCTTGTTGAAGGGAAGAGGGTGTCCGCGTTGGCTGCCGGTAATCATGTGATACGTTAATCTGGTCTTACCTCGTATCGTCCATGATTGAGCAGATCTAACGTCATCCGGGGCGCCGCAATAGGCGCTCATAGGGTAATGAAATATGGGTCCCGTTCATGCAACCAACAGCGGACACTTGAAGCTAGTATAAACTTTCGCCCGTCAGATGCTATGGCCTGGATAGTTTTTTGCGGCGCAAACCCATGCATTCATATGGTTGAATGAGTATATGACTGTTATGCTCAAGCAGAATTTTATCGATCTTACTAGCGGCATTGTTTTTATGTATGACTTGCTCGACGACACGGCAGATTTTATCGTCATCTATAAATATCCCGGTGTCAGTTTTCACCGTGAAGGCGACCAGGCGGGATTATTTGAAACCGTAAAACAGCAGCAGATGCTTAATGAACTTTATCCTGTCCATCGGTTGGATAAAGTCACCTCCGGCATGTTAATTATGGCCAAAACAGCCACGGCCAATCGTATGTTGGGGGAAGCCTTTGCCCAACGCCAGGTAGAAAAATATTATTTGGCCGTCAGCAAACGCAAGCCCCGAAAAAAGCAGGGCTTGATTAAAGGTGATATGGAGCGAGCTCGACGTGGTGCCTGGAAATTAACGATTAACCAGAGTAATCCTGCCATTACGCAATTCTTCAGTAAATCGCTCGGCGACGGAGAGCGTTTATTTTTAGTAAAGCCTTATACAGGGCAGACCCATCAAATCCGCGTCGCTTTAAAAAGCATCGGCGCGCCTATCTGGGGCGATGAACTTTATGGTGGACAGGATGTACATGCAGATCGCACTTACTTGCATGCTTTTCAATTGCGTTTTCCGCTCAATAGTAAGACCTATTGCTATCAGGTTATGCCGCGCCATGGAGACGTATTTTTGCAACCACGCTTCATTGAAGCGATGCAAGATTTTATGCACCCTGACACTTTGGCCTGGCCAGCGTTATGAGATATCGCGCTACCATTTTTACAGCCTGTATTTTGTTGTCAGCCGTTTTGCTTGTGATAATTTTTTTTCATCCGACAACACCGTCAAATGAGCAATCAACGCCGTCATCTTCGACTCTTGACGAATATCGCTTTTTATTTAAAAACTGTTGGTTCGAAGTCCCATGGCAGGAAAATATTCGCTGCGGTGAGTTGCACACCGCGGCATCGACGGGCAGTTTTGTATTGCCGGTGGTGATTATTGAAGATCCTGGTTATGACAAAAAACCGGATGCTGTCTTTTATTTGCAAGGTGGTCCCGGGGCGAGTGCCGGCTTGAATGATGAAGGCATCGCCTACTGGTTACGTTGGCGTGACAACATGGCGCTGGGGCGTGATCTCATTCTTATGGACCCGCGTGGTACCGGACGCAGCCGCCCAGCGCTTCAATGTCGGGAATACGACGAGCTCAGCCTTGCAGTGTTAAAGCGTAATGCTACTGTGCTTGAGGAGTTGCGCGAGGGCTACACGGTGTTGGACGGTTGTTTTGCACAACTGCGCAAGGCAAAACCACCGTTTAATCCCGAGCATTACGGTACTCAACGCCACGCGCAGGATGTGCGGGCATTGATGAAATTATTGCCTTACGAGCAATGGAATTTATTGGGTGTGTCTTATGGAACCCGCGTTGCCATAGAAGCAGCAAACGTGCATGCAGGATCAAAGAACAATCCGGTGCGCAGCCTAATTCTGGATTCGATTTATCCAGCCAACCGCGGTGGCGTAACGAGTTTCCCCGCCGTGCTTGACCGGGCATTTGCGAATTTTTTCCAGTGGTGTGAAGCAACCGAATCCTGCGCAACAGACCTGCCAATTGAACTCGCTCTGGATGCTGCGCTGAGTCAACTTCGCGAAACGCCAGTAACCTTGACAGTAGCACGACACAATGGCGACATTCCGATAGAATTGGTGGTTAATGATCACCGTTTTATATCAGCCGTTTTTTCAGCGCTTTACAGCAAGCATCAATGGCCGCGTATTCCCAACGCTATCAACGCTGTTATCGACAATGACAACCGAGCACTCCTGTCATTAATGGAGCCCTTTGTTGAGAATGCGTTGGATGACGGTTTTTACAGCCTGGTATTTATGGCGGTGGACTGCCGGGACCACGGCATATCATCCCGCGAAGCCTATCAGCAGGAGCTGGAAAAATATCCGCGTTGGCGTGAGTACACGAGTGATTTATGGCAATACCAGGCGTGTCATTTTTTATCAGAAGGATCGGTGACCGTTGCTTCGACATTGGCATTACCGGATGTACCTGCACTAATCTTGGCGGGTAAACTTGATCCAATTACCCCGGTAGAGTGGGCGCAGTCGTTACACCGCGAGTGGCCGAATAGCCAGTTGCATGTAGTGCCGAACACCGGCCATGCAGTAATTAACAGCGATGACTGTGTTTATCAATCTTTGCGATCTTTTTTGGATGAGCCGACTAAACCGGTAGTTTTTTGTGGGGAATAATCTTTTTAGAGTGCTTTTGATAAGCGCTAGATTTTTCACTGGTATGACGAGGTGCATTTAAATAGTTCGTCATTAGCACAATACAAGTTTGGCGTTAGGCCTTTTGTTTCGAAACCCTCAAGTCACGGACGACTTGAGGGAGCTACAAGGATGTATTCATGCGTTTTCGAAACAAAAGGCCTAATGACAAACGGGCTACAGCGTGCCAAAAACAAATCCACCTTATTCGTACAAACACAAATAAGCTGTTTCAACATCAGCAGTCACTTTAAAACGTTGGTTCGCTTCAACTTCAAACGTTTCACCAGCCTTAAATGTTTGTGCGGTTTCGTTGCCAGGGAGGATAACGGTCAGGCTGCCGCTGGTGACGGTCATGTATTCTTTCTGGCTGGTGCCAAATTCATAATCACCTTTTGCCATAACACCAACGGTGGCGGGCAGGGTTTCGGTTTGAAAGGCGATGGATTTTACGGCGCCGTTGAAGTACTCGTTAACTTTAAACATGGCCTGGTCTCCCAATAGCATCTGGACCCAAGAGGGTGGTTAATGGCGGATGCGAAGATCGCTGTGTCTGATAACTTCCTATAACGACCATCACGCGGATCTCCACCAAACGGGCATAAAAAAGGCCGCAATCTATGCGGCCTTTTTCATCTTTAATCTGGCTCCGCCTGCTGGACTCGAACCAGCGACCCAATGATTAACAGTCATTTGCTCTACCGACTGAGCTAAGGCGGATTTACGGCTTCCTGTTCGGAAGTGGTGCGTATCCTATAGTCGAAGCCCCCCTCGGTCAACCCCTTTTTTCAAAAAAATCATGGGTCTAGCGCTGTTAAAGGCGGCATTGAAACCTGTCCGCTCAAATATTCCCCAAGCTGTATTAAGACTGTGCAAAATGGGTTTGGCTGAGATGGGTATCCTGTAAATATTGCTTATTTGAAAAGGGCTTGGTTGAGTAAATAACCTGAATCAATGGCCGAGGGTCACCAACTTGAAGCTGCCATTGTTAGCCAGGATATTCACCTGGCGGAAATGCTGCCGGGCTTTTCTTTCCAAGGGAATAAACTGATTCACGACAAATAAAGCGGTGCCGTGTCGGGCCAATAGACGCTTGGTGCTGATGATAAATTTGTCCGTCAGGTCGCCGTCCACGCTAAACCCTTGATGGAACGGCGGATTACAGAGGATGAGGTCGAAGGTCTGCTGAATCTGGTCCCCTGCATCGGCCGCAATGACGTCGGCGGTGATGTTATTCAGTTCGCAATTGTGGCGTGCGACATGGAGCGCCGCTGCGTTATTGTCGGTCAGTGTCCGCTGTTCCAGTGGCAGATCGGCGGTCATCAGGGTCAGGTATCCGTAGCCGCAGCCCAGATCCAGCAGTCGGGTGGGTTGCTCAGGTAATTGCGCCAAGAGTGCAGGCAATGCCTGAATCAGAAATTCACTGCCTTGGTCGATCTTGTTCCAGCCGAACAAGCCGGGTTTGCTATGGATAGGTACGCCATCAGGCGAATCGATAGGGCGTAATTGCGGGTAAACATTGTCGTCCAGCCATTGATCATTCTGTGGCATCAAGTTTTCCAATACGGCGGTATACACCATGCCATTTTTTTGCGCCGATACCTTGCAGCCAAAAAGTTTTCCCGCTTTATCAATGTAGGTTTTTATTCCCTCATTTTTTTGCCCGCAGAGAAATAATTTACCACCCGGTATCAACAATCGATGTGCTTGATTAATGATGTGATGCGTAACCGGTTTTTCTTTAGAGATGCGGTAAAACACATGGCTTAGCGAGGCGGCTTTTATCTCACTGAAATCGAAATCGCAGAACCGATGGTGGAATCCCAATTGCTCCGCTTGTTGAGCAACATCCCAACGGTTGGTCATCAAGAAGGGTTTGTTAGGCCATTGACCAATGGTTGGTAATGACGTTAAGACGTTTTCATCGCTGCACCACAAGGCTTCAGCAGCATTTTCCTGAACAATCATCCGGGTAAGCCAGGTGAGGGCAGCATCATTCATCTTAAACGCTCGCGATTTCCAGGTTGGTCAGGGGGCGGTATTCACCCGGCAGTAGATTGTCATCCAGTACTATTTCGCCGATACGTTCCCGATGTAATTCCACAACATGATTGCCGACAGCGGCAAACATGCGTTTTATCTGGTGATATTTCCCTTCGCGAATCGTCAGCAACGCTGAATGACTGGTGAGCAGTTGCAGTTCTGCGGGTTGAGTCGGCTTTTTTTCACCATGCAACAAAATGCCGTCGCGGAAGGTATCGGCGGTCTGCGCATCAATCGCATTTGCTGTGGTAACCCGGTAGGTTTTGCTGCACTCGCGGCGCGGGGAGGTGATCTGGTGATTCCATTGGCCATCATCAGTCAGCAACACCAGTCCGGTGGTATCAATATCCAGACGGCCGACGATTTGTAGATTCGCTTTATTGGGTTCGTCCAACAAATCCAGTACGGTTGGATGTTCACCATCGTGATTTGCGCAAATATAACCAACCGGTTTATTGAGCATGATGTAACGAACACTAAGCCGCTCAATGACCTCGTCATTAACGCTAACGACGTCATTCGCTTGAATATGTTGTGCCGCTTTTCGAGCTGTTGCATGGTTGATGGATACCGCGCCCTGCCGAATAAGCTGATGAATTTGTGAGCGTGTCAGGTCGGTGGAGTTGCCAATAAATTTATCCAGTCTCATGGTTATTCTCCCAGCCAGGCTGCGGGAACGGCAGAGCGCCAGGCAAAACGTTCCAGTAGTTGCATAAAGGTTTCATCCAGCGGCGCAGAAATATGTAGTGGGTGTTCTGTAAAGGGGTGGGGCAATCGGATATCGGTTGCCGCTAATAATAAACGATGCGCATTAAAATGCGCTTGAAAAAAGCGGTTGTGATTGCCCTTGCCGTGCTTGGCGTCTCCAATGATCGGGTGATTGATGTGCTTCATGTGACGACGAATTTGATGCTTGCGACCGGTCACAGGCTGGCACGATACCAGTGAATATCGGCTTTGAGGGTACTTATCAACCTGCACAGGTAATTCGATGCAAGCCAGGCGCTGAAAATGTGTGAGTGCATCCTGTGCCGGTTTATCTCTTCGCGCTTTTTTATCCGTACAGGCATCCTGTTCTTCCGTTAAAGGATGATCAATAGTTCCTTCTTCCAGAGCATAACCACGCACGATAGCGACATAATTTTTTTGCACCTGATTGGCGGCGATCAGCGTACCGAGTTTTTGTGCGCAATTGCTTGATAACGCAAATAACAAAACACCTGAAGTCGGTTTATCCAGGCGATGGACCGGGTATACATGTTGGCCGATTTGATCGCGCACGATCTGTAAGGCAAAGCGAGTTTCATGTCGGTCAATAGCGCTGCGGTGAACCAATAATCCACTTGGCTTGTTGATAGCAATGATGTGCTCGTCGCGATAAAGAATATCGAGTGTTTCAGGCATGGAATGACTAATGGGGAAGGGTGTTAACACATCAGGCGCACTAACGCCTGATGTGTGTTGTTCAAGCGGTAATACTTATTCAGTTGCGGTATCCACAACCGGGTCAGACTCATTGCTGCATCGCCAGCCCCAGGTTGTTTGCTTTTGCACAAACGATTCTGCCTGAACTTCGCATTTGTCAATTTCGTTGGTGTAAGTCCATAAGACTTCGGTCTCGCCCGCTTTGGTGTAGTGCACTTCACAGGGCAACTTCTCACCTGCTGTTGGGTACACCACTTCAATCACGCGCTCAACGCCATCGAGAGTACAGCTGTACTTGATATTGTCAGCGGCCATTGCGTTCAGGGTGAGTAAGGCTGTCATTACAAAAAAGATTATCTTACGCATTGCTTGCTCCTTGTTATCTTTCAGGGTTACCACTAGGCCACCATAAAGTGCAGTTATGACAACATCAACCAAAGAAAGGGTTATTTGGACGAACGGATCTTCTTTTCACCCGAGTCAACGGTTTGATAAATCAGGGTGTTGATGGTCATCGGGCCCACGCCACCCGGCACGGGTGTATAGGCAGCAGCTCGATCCACCAAGGGCTTCAATTCAATGTCGCCGACACCGCCGGGGTGATAACCGGCATCCACAACGACTGCGCCGTCTCTAATCCACTCAGCTTTAATAAATTCGGGTTTACCCACGGCCCCAACAATAATATCGGCTTGCTTGATCAATGCCGGTAAATCCTGCGTGCGGGAATGACAGATCGTGACGGTGGCGTTGGCGTTCAACAGCATCATCGCCATGGGTTTACCCAGAATCGGGCTGCGACCCACGACCACGGCGTGCTTGCCAGATAGGGGAATATTGTAGGCTTCCAGCAATCGCATAATGCCTTTCGGGGTTGCGCAACCGTAAGCCTCTTCGCCCATACTCATGCGGCCGAAACCGAGGCAGGTCACGCCATCAACGTCTTTTTCGGCGGCGATAGCATCAAAGCACAAGCGCTCATCAATCTGTTCCGGCACCGGGTGTTGCAACAAAATGCCATGGACATTGGGGTTCTGGTTCAACTCGTTAATCTTGGCCAGCAACTCCTCGGTGGTCGTCTGGCTGGACATCTCCACCTTCAACGAATCCATCCCGATACGCTTACAGGCGTTGCCCTTCATCTTCACATACGTGGCCGACGCGGGATCATCACCCACCAGAATGGTGGCGAGGATAGGGGTTTGACCGTTGCTGCTGGCTTTAAGCGCCGCAACACGCTGGGAAAGTTCTTGTTCGGTTTTTTCGGCAAGCGCCTTGCCATCGAGGACCATTGCAGACATGGGTTCAAGCTACCTTAGACAGTTGATCTTATAAGGGAAAACAGGGCGGCATTGTCCCACAGGCACGGTTAAATGGGGAGCTTTTGAGGTAAAGAAAAAGGGTAGGGGTGGAATGTTGCGACGCGCCATAGCTATCACAAAGCACCGAACAGGTGCTAGGTGCAAAAGTGATTGAAGCCCTGGGCACACTCAAACTGTTAAGCGCCGGCACTGCGAATATCACCGCCGTGGATAACCTCAACATCACCACCGCCAGCGATCAAAGCAATAAAATTGGATGCGACTTGAAGCGGCGGATAGGCAATATCGTTGATTCGTTGGCGGTGGCCAAACAACTGATAAAAATGCAGGGCGGTGGCAAGGTGTGGCTGGGTAGTGAATCGGTGAATGTGTTGCAGATCCTCAGTGATTTAATTCAGGCGGTGGATGTGGCGAATACCGCTTCATTACACACGCATCCTTATACCGATAATGGTTCACCGATGAATACTCAAGCTCCGAACCAAAGTAGTGCTTTCAGTAGTGAAAAGGAGCTGGGGGTCACCTTGAAGCTCCGGCTAGATCCAATTATCGAGATCTAGGTATACTGTGTTAATTGGGTTTTTCGGGAGCCGAGTTTATGGAGGACAAGGTAATAATGACCAGAGAAAAAAACGATCCTATTATTGTGGGCATTCTTATCGCCATCGGTGCTTTAGTGCTTTGGTATTTCGCGAGCTTAGCTATAGTTGAAGCAGTGCTGCCTGCATGGACCAGCGTCCTTTCCGATTTTTTTACAGCCGTAGCGGGTGCATTTGCAGGCGCTTTTTTTGCTTTCAAATTTAGCGATAGAATTGAAGCTAGACGTCGTAAAGAAGAGGAAGACACAAAAACCGAAAAAAACGTAGCTTTGATAAATAAGGCGTTAGTAAATTTGGCAGTGCAGCTAAACACCATAAAAAATATTGTTTTTACGCTACAAAAACAAGATCACTTTTTTTCTATTGCATTCAGTATGCGGGCTGTGGAAAATTTCCATGATGGTTCGCGGGTAGATGTGGGCGAGCTGTCGTTGGTGCTAACAAAATTTCCAGATTTGCTGCTTGAACTTAGCATCGAGCAAGATGGATTTATTCAAACACTTAAGTCTGTCTACGAGCGTAATAAGTTCTATTCTAATGTGTTGCAGCCAGAGATGCGTAAAGCGGACCTTTTAGGTCGCTCCTGCTCATTGGAAGAGTATCAGCGCGCTTTACCTGAATACGCTTTCAGAGGGGCAATAGATGCTGCGCAAATAATGATTGAAAATACAGCTGCTGCCGATATCGGCTTAAGCAAAAAATTTGTTGAGATTCGACAAGCAGCTGAGAAAATGTATCCAACGCAACAATTTTTGAAGTTGGAAGCATAATTTTCACAATACATTGCGACTCAGTTATTCTTACGATTATCTTCCTGAGGAAGAACGGTAAGGTTTGCATTTGTTGGGCGAATGACCTGCTGGAGCAACACAGATGGTAGTGAAAGAATTTGCAAGGATCGAGAGGCTATAGTGATATTTTATAAGACGCTGCGTGATTTTATGAACGATGAAAACTGGAATGCTTTGAACTTGGCAAGTTACGCGGCTGAATGTGGAGCATACTTTTTGGTGGAGCAAGATTCGGATTTCTGTTTTACTGGACAAGAATTTTTCACTTGGTACAAATTCAAAGATGAATTTTGTGGGAAGTTAGAGGATATTTACCGAGTTATTTACATGCCAGGTGTCTCATATCTATTGCATGATGTCGACGACACCAGTTCTATATGGCTCTGCTATACTAGGAATCTCCTGTTTGTTTCGATTCCGTTGACAATTTTGTCAGCCATAATCGTTCCATATTTTACTGCCATTCTCACGTTCTGATTGTGGCGCTAAATTTTCCTATGGCAGTGATTACTGGGTTATTGGTGTTGCCCGCTTCCTTGCGAGTGGCGTCATTTATAGGTCTATTGCCTATTGGGGACAGAACTATGAAAACTTCTGTCCATCGAAGATGGAAGTTGCTAATACAAATGTGGGTTATGCGTGTTTTTCCCATTCCGATTCATATCCGCTATTTCTGAGGTATGCCCGAATACTTTCAAAAACGTACTCGTTCCAGGCCTCAAGGTCTGATTGCCCTGCTACAACTTCCCCTTTCTTTTTGTCTTTTACAATTTCATCGACCATATCCCAAAAAAATTTGGCCAGTGCATCGGCTTCTTCTGATGATACGGCTTGGCCAGCCTCAATGACTTTAATTACTATTGGACGATCAAGCTTTCGTGCGTAGTGAAGAATGAAATCTTTTTCTTCTTCAAATTTGTATTCAATCATAATGCTTTCCTCGCATCGGTAATTTTGCTCATCCTGTCCGCAACCCATGCTAGTTTCTTTGCGAGCGTATACACAGTCATCTGTTCTGTCACGGTTAACAGATAATGCTGCTTTTCTCGTTTGTCCTGGACGAATGCAAGACCGCTAGGAATATCAGCGGCTTCCAGTACCCAATAAACGTTCACCGCTTTGCCATCGGCATGTTTGGTTTTCATTCTGTACTTATCTTTTAGGTGCTGCCAGTGGGCGGAAAATGAAAGCCCCATTTGGTCATGCGGTATAACCCAGTGCTTACATGGTGAAAACAGGTAATCCTTTACTCCTAATCGTCTGCACTAGCGTTTGGACGTCATTTCCGGCTTTGTGGGCATATTAGCGACTTGGCCACGGCTGTATTGTAAGCAGTATCAAGCATTTATTAGGGAGAAAAAGGGTGCGATGCAGTTTGGGAAGGATTATCGAAAAACACCAATAGTTTGGCGTTTGAGTTAGCAAGGAGTGTTTAACGGACGGGGAGTGGGGTGGCTGATGGGGCTCGAACCCACGACCACTGGAATCACAATCCAGGGCTCTACCAACTGAGCTACAGCCACCGTAGCATTGCAGACAAACTTTTTAACACACTCACCAGCTATTTGGTAATGACACCAATGCTTCAAACAAATGGTACGCCCGGCAGGACTCGAACCTGCGACCATCCGCTTAGAAGGCGGATGCTCTATCCAGCTGAGCTACGGGCGCATACTGGAAGTCGAACCCTGGCAGGTTCCCGTTATAGCTAGGTAAAGTGGTCGGAGTGGAGGGATTCGAACCCCCGACATTCTGCTCCCAAAGCAGACGCGCTACCGGACTGCGCTACACTCCGAATGAAACCAGGAGCACCTGATTTCGAGAGGTGCGCATGATACCCATGCGCTCAGGGATCGTCAACGAAAAAGGATTAAGTCGTTGAAATAATCTGGATCTATTGAGCAGATTATCTGCGTCTCGCTGGCTTAATGATCAGCAATGACGCCTTGCTCTTGTTTCAACGCGGGTCTGTGGTCAGAATAGTGCGTCAGTCCGTTGGGAGTTTGTATGCAAAACAATAATGTAGGCGTTGCAATGAAGTTGGGGATGCGTCGGCTTGCCTCTGGCGTATGTATCTTGTCAGCGCGCACAGAAAATGGCGAGTTGTTTGCCATGACCGTATCTTCTGTCACATCCGTATCGGACAATCCCGCTTCTTTATTGGTATGCATCAATAAGACAGTTTCGCAGCACGATTACCTGTCAACCCCGGGCACTCATTTTGCGATTAACGCTTTGAACTCTGGTCAGCAGGACCTTTCCAATCTGTGTGCCGGGCGTGAGCAGGGGCGGGATCGCTTCAGCATTGGCGCCTGGCAGCAAGACGAAAACGGTGTGCCGTATTTAACCGACGCCCAGGCAGCTTTTTTCTGTCAGGCGGATAAGGTAATGGAATACGGCACTCACCACATTGTTGTGGGCAAGATTCACCAGGTATTAGTGGGTGAGGATGATGTTAATCCCTTGCTATACGTTGATGGCCGCTACGGTTTACTGGCGCGTCCTGAATAAAGAAATCCTTCAATTCACCTTTGGTGCGCAGATTTGGCCGATGAGTAATAACCGGGCATTTTTTAATTTCTGCTAACCATTTGTTTGCTGTAAAACGCAGCAAAAATTAACGTGATTATGCTCTTGTATTATGAAAGTTTTGTGGCTACGGTCGGTTCGCGGTTAATGTCCACTAACCTTTTATGCACACCTTGGGTGCGGAATTAATCAAGTTGTTTGAAGACTGCACTAAAACCTGTTTTTGCTCGGATAAATGTTTGTAATTTATTGATTTATAAGGGAAAAATAAATAAGGTCAAAAAATGCACAATTTGTAGTTAGGCCAGATATTTTGCGGCTTGGCGATGGTTTCCCAAAATGTATCCACTAAGTTATCCACAGAAAATGTGGACAAATTAAATGTGAATTTTATTGTGCAAAAAAGTTACAGTTACTCTTGCGTATCACTTTTCTCCACCAGAATTGCTACAGTTTTCCTGTCATTAATGACGCCGTTGTTTGGATTTGAATGCTATGAGTGAAAAATTAAAGGTTGCAGTACTGGGGGGCGGGAGTTTTGGCACAGCTATTGCCAATATCATTGCCTGTAATCAACACGTCGTCAGTTTATGGATGCGTTCGCCGGAGCAGGCAGCGGAATATCAATCTGCGCGCGAAAACACGCGTTACCTTCCCGGCTATCGCTTGCATGACAGCCTGAGTATTACCGCTGATCTTGAAGCGGCTGTCTCCGTCAGTGACTTGATATTTGTTTCAATTCCCAGTCATTCATTTCGCGCAGTAACCCGTCAGATGCGGGTTTATCTCAAACCAGAGGCAATTATCATCAGTACCGCCAAAGGTATTGAGCCTGAAGGCTTTACCTTGATGAGCCAGATTCTTGAGCAAGAGTTGCCTTCACATCGGATCGGTGTGCTCAGTGGTCCTAATTTTGCTAAAGAAATTGTGCAGCAACAACAAACTGGCAGTGTTATCGCCAGTGAACATCAGTCGGTTATCAGTTGTGTCCAATCGACCTTGAGTTCTGCGACCTTTCGCGTTTATGCAAACAATGATCGCTATGGTGTGGAATTGGGTGGGGCGCTAAAAAATATTTATGCAATTATTTGTGGTATGGCTGCGGCGCTTGGCGCAGGCAATAATACCCAGGCGATGTTGTTGACGCGTAGCCTTGCCGAGATGGGGCGTTTTGCCAGCCTTATGGGCGCTAATCCAATGACATTTTTAGGCTTGGCCGGTGTGGGCGATTTAATTCTCACATGTACTTCTGATTTGAGTCGTAATTATCGCGTGGGTTATGCGTTGGGGCAGGGTAAGCCACTGGATGAAGTGGTTTCCGGTTTGGGGCAGGTTGCAGAAGGCGTCAATACTTTGCGTCAGGTAAAACAAAAAGCGGATGAATTAGGTGTTTATATGCCGCTTGTATCGGGCTTACATGGTATTTTGTTTGAACAGAAAAAAATTGCAGACGTCGTGCGTGGTTTGATGTTGGGCGAACAAAATTATGATGTGGAATACGCAGGAAAACGATCATGAATAATGAAGAACTAAAGTCAAATCTCCTTTCGTCCAGGCATTGGTTGCGTCTGGTGTTTATGTTGCTCTTCGCAGCATTATTGCAAGTTGCCAGCATTATCATGTGGGTATTGGTGGTGTTGCAGTTCGTCTTCTCGTTAATTACCGGGCAGGACAATATCAACCTGCGGCGCTTCGGACATTCGCTTTCTACTTATATCTATCAAACATTGAAATTCCTCACCTACAGTAGCGAAGAAAAACCTTTCCCCTTTGCAGATTGGCCCACAATTGACGAGGAGCCGCCAGTAGTAGAGGTGGTCATCGCAGAAAAACCGCGCGCTCGCACACGAGCCAAAGCTGCGCAAAAGAAAAACGATAACGATACACAACCTGACAATTCATAACGCTATTAGCCCGGGAGGTGGATATGGAGCTGTTTATTCTGCGACATGGTGAAGCGGAACCTCGAACGACCACAGATGATGTGCGCCAGTTGACCGATAAGGGGCGTGCTGATGTGGCCAGAATGATCAAATCTTCATTGGAAGATTTGGGCGAGTTGACTCACATTTGGGTCAGCCCCTTGGTGCGTGCTCAGCAGACCGCTGAAATCGCCGGTGAATTGATCGGTGATATGGAGCCTTACACCACAGAGCTGCTAAGCCCCGATGCCGATCCCCAATTGCTCTTTAACCAGTTGCAACTCAGTGAATGCCAGGGGTTGTTATTGGTTAGTCACCAGCCTCTGGTCAGTAAAATTCTCGATACGCTCTGCGGCACCGCTAACGGCTACCATGATATGGCCACGGCCTCACTGGCGTGTGTGGACATTGACATCATTGCTGCCGACATGGGCAAGTTGCGCTGGTTACGCCATTCATCGACTTGATAACTGCCGATTCTTCAGCCACGCTTTTTTGTGAGTCGCTAATGGAGATTGAGCATGCCACGTGAAATGGCGTTTGAGATTGATGGATTAACGTTTGCAGCCCAGGAATGGGGCGAGCCGGGTAAGCAGCCCATCCTTGCGCTTCATGGTTGGTTGGATAACAGCGCAAGCTTTTATGCGTTGGCGCCCCGTCTTCATGATGTGCATCTGGTTGCAGTCGATATGGCTGGACATGGGCAAAGTTCACATCGTCCTGGCGGCGCTCCCTACAATATTTGGGAGGATGTTGCGGAAATCTTTGCTATCGCGGATCAACTGGCGTGGGAGCAATTTACCCTGTTGGGACATTCGCGCGGTGCCATTATCAGTATGCTGGCGGCAGGTACTTTCCCTCAGCGGATTTCGCGGCTGGCGCTCATAGAGGGGCTTCTGCCCGAACCTACAAAAATGGAAGATGCGCCGGAACAATTGGCGCGCTCGATCCTGGGTTTGCGCACTCAGGCCAGCAAGCCCTTATCCCTCTACAAAGATTTATCTTCGGCGGTCAAAGCCCGCGAGCGGGGAATGTTTCCCTTGAGTAATGCCGCCGCTGCCGCATTAACCGAGCGCGGTGTCAAAGGTGTACCGGGGGGTTATCAATGGAGTACAGATCAACGCTTACTGGCTCCGTCAGCCATCAAATTGACTCGTGAACATGTGCAGGCGTTTATTGCACGTATTACCGCACCGATAAAATTGATTCTGGCGGAGGGCGGTATCCCCAAAATGTTCTCCGGGTTTCAGCGTGAAGTGTCGGTATTTCCCCAGGTTGATGTTGAGGTTATGCCTGGCGGACACCACTTACATATGGAAGGCGAGGTTGATGCCGTTGCGGCCTCATTGAATCGTTTCTTTGAAAAAACGCCCCTATAAAATTAGTGAGGAAAACTCCTTGTTTTTATCTGCTCCAACGTCTCGCGGTCAATTATGTGCATGGGTAATCCTTTTATTTCTATGTAGTGGCGGGTGGGTTGTTGCCCAAACGCCGGAGACTGATCTGGGGCTTGAAGAATATCCGCATGCGCGAATTGTCTTTCGCAGTCAGCTTGAGGATGATGATTACGTCCTGGCTTTGGGTAGTTTCAAGAAAACGGAAGGTATGTGGAGTGTTGATCACCATCAACGGCTCAGCGGCAAACTGACACGTATGACGCTGGAACTACCATCAACCCATAGTGCGGAAGATGGTTTTCATTTTTATGCCCGGCAATTAAAAAAATTGAGCGCACGCGAGTTATACCGTTGTGATGGTCGTGAATGTGGGCCGAGCAACAGCTGGGCCAACAACCATTTTAAAGTTATTCAGTTGTACGGGCTGGATCAGCACCAACACTATGCAGCCTACGAAATAATACAGGAGAAAAAAGCACCCTATTACGTTTCTCTCTACGCGGTTTTGCGTGGCAACAAACGCGTGTTGGTGCAGCTTGATATCCTGCAAAGCGATAAAGCGCCGGCAGAAAGTATTGCTACTGATCCTGACTCACTGCTGCGTTTGTTTCAAACCCAGGGGTTTTACGTCTTCCCCGGTGCAGTTGCGGATGATGAGGCGGGGCAGTCCCATCTGCTGATCAAACCGGAGCATGTCAAAACGCTGGTTAAAGTGTTGCAGCGACAAGCACAATGGAAGGTTGCGTTGGTTGGCCACGATTATCGAGGCAATGCACCGGCCAATCAGCAGCATGATTCACTCCGTTATGCTGAATCACTTAAGGCTGCGTTGGTCGAGGAAGGTATTGCGGCGAGCCGTATCACCACTCACGGCTTGGGTAGCCTTGCTCCGGCGGGGCGGGGCAATCTAAGTGCGCGCGTGGAAGTGGTAAAGTTGAGCAACTGATACGGCTGCTGGATGAGATATCCGAAAATGCCCACCTGTGTGGGCATTTGTTTATGGGCGGTTAGCGCAACAGTGACAGGAACTCGGTCCGGGTTGCCTGATTGCTGCGGAAAGAGCCGAGCATGGCCGAGGTTTTCATGGAGGAATTTTGTTTTTCCACGCCGCGCATCATCATGCACATGTGCTTGGCCTCGATAATGACCCCGACACCGGATGCGCCGGTAATTTGTTGCACTGACTCGGCGATCTGAACAGTGAGTTGTTCCTGGATTTGCAGGCGGCGCGCGTACATATCCACGATTCGCGCTACCTTGGATAGCCCGAGCACTTTACCGGTTGGTATATAAGCCACATGGGCTTTGCCGATGAAAGGCAGCAGGTGATGCTCGCACAATGAATACAGCTCGATATCCTTCACCATAATCATTTCGCTGGACTCGGACGGAAACAGGGCGCCGTTTACCACCTCATCCAGGGTTTGATTGTAGCCGCGCGTCAGGAATTGAAAGGCCTTGGCGGCACGTTCCGGGGTGTCAACCAACCCTGGTCTGTTCAGGTCTTCACCGATGCCGGCAATGATGTGGGCAAAATGTTCTTTCATAACCGTAGTCCTCGCCATAATCAGGGCGTCTCTCGTCAGACGGATCTCTCATCAGAAACTGACCGCAAGGCTAACGATATGCTTCGCTAACCGGGCCGCGCTGGGGGCGCTCACCCTACGTGATGCCGGCAAAATCGTAAAGTACTTTTTATGCCAATATGGCGGGTTGGTACCCTCCGGCGGCGGTGCTTTTTCATTTAAAGTTTTCGATATCCCGGTAGAATGCCGAGCTAACCAAAACAGCATAGGGTAGAGATGTGAGTATTGGACAAAAGCACGATGTCTGCAGTGATTTAATCAGCATACGCGACTACATCCGCTGGGGTGCCAGTCAATTCAATGCAGCAGGGCTATTCTTTGGCCATGGCACTGACAATGCCTGGGATGAAGCCTTGCAACTGGTGCTGCATGCCTTGCATCTGTCGTTGCCCTTGAACCCCGAGGTGCTTGATGCCCGCTTGGCCTTGGCCGAGCGTAAGGATGTTATTGCACTGCTGCGTCGGCGTATGGATGAACGTATTCCTGCCGCCTACCTCACTGGCACCGCCTGGTTTGCCGGTTTACCCTTTAAAGTTGACGAGCGCGTCCTGGTGCCACGGTCGCCTATCGCCGAGCTGATTGAGGATCAATTTGCGCCCTGGTTGCTGCGCGAACCTGAATATATCCTCGACCTTTGTACCGGCAGTGGCTGCATCGGGATTGCTTGTGCCTATGTCTTTCCCGAAGCCGCCGTGGATTTGAGCGATATCTCCGTGGATGCTTTGGCGGTGGCGCAACGTAATATCGATATCCATGAAGTCGGCCACCGCGTGCGTACGATCGAATCGGATTTGTTTAATGAATTGGCAGAGTTGCGCTACGACTTGATCGTCAGCAATCCGCCCTATGTGGATGCCGAAGACCTGGCCGAGATGCCGGCGGAATACCGAGCCGAGCCGGCATTGGGCTTGGCGTCCGGTGTGGATGGGCTCGACTTTACCCGCCGCCTGCTCCGGGAAGCGCTTGATCATTTAACAGAAGAGGGCGTATTGATCGTCGAGGTGGGCAACAGTTGTGTCGCGCTGGAAGAGGCTTTCCCCGAGTTGCCTTTCACCTGGCTGGAGTTCAGGCGTGGCGGCCACGGTGTGTTTCTGCTGACGGCCGCGCAATTGCATGAGGCGTCGGCGCAAGGGTTGCTTTAATGCTGATTCCCGAGAAGGGGTGCTGCCTGCCGGTCACTCACGTATAATCGCCGGCTTCCTGAGTTTTCCACATCTATTTTGACGCAAGAGAGCATTATGTCCGGTAACAGTTATGGCAAATTATTTACCGTCACCACCTTCGGCGAGAGCCATGGCCTGGCATTGGGCTGTATCGTAGACGGTTGCCCGCCGGGGCTCGAACTCAGCGAAGCGGATATTCAAATAGATCTGGACCGTCGTAAGCCCGGTCAATCCCGCTATACCACCCAGCGCCGCGAAGCGGATGAGGTGAAGATTCTCTCCGGTGTGTTTGAAGGCAAGACTACCGGTACACCCATCGGGTTGATCATTGAAAACACCGATCAGCGCTCCAAAGATTATTCCAATATCAAAGACCAGTTCCGGCCGGCCCATGCCGATTACACCTACATGCAAAAATACGGTGTGCGCGATTATCGCGGCGGCGGTCGCTCGTCTGCACGTGAGACGGCGATGCGTGTAGCGGCGGGCGCTATTGCAAAAAAATATTTGAAGGATGTATTGGGCATTGAAGTGCGCGGTTATCTTTCGCAGTTAGGTCCGATCAAAATTGAAACCGTGGATTGGGATCAGATTGAACAAAATCCTTTCTTTTGTCCTGATGCCAGTAAAGTGCCCGAGATGGAAGAGTTTATGAAAGTCCTCAATAAAGAGGGCGACTCCATCGGTGCCAAAATTACTGTGGTGGCGACGGGTGTTCCACCGGGTTTGGGCGAACCGATCTTTGATCGTCTCGATGCAGAAATTGCCCACGCGTTGATGAGCATCAATGCGGTCAAAGGTGTAGAAATTGGTGAAGGATTCGGTGTGGTGGATCAACGCGGCAGCAAGCACCGTGATGAGATGACGCCGGAAGGTTTTCTGTCCAATAACGCGGGCGGAATCCTCGGCGGCATTTCCTCGGGCCAGGATATTGTGGCGAACATTGCGCTCAAGCCCACCAGCAGTTTGCATATTCCCGGCCGCAGTGTGGATGTGCACGGCAATGCGGTGGAGGTGGTCACTAAAGGCCGCCATGATCCCTGTGTCGGTATTCGTGCGACGCCCATTGCCGAAGCGATGTTGGCGTTGGTGTTGATGGATCACCTGCTTCGTCATCGCGGTCAAAACGGTGCGGTCAAACACGATGTACCGGTAATTCCTGCGCGCGTTAAATAATCCTGTGCGATAGCGGTCGACTCTGGTTCGGCCGCTATCATCTTTTTTCTGTTTCCCCGGCGTTGTCCGCAACTGTTATGTCTGACTCCCTGTCACCTGTTACGTCGCCGGCGTTGCCCTACTGGCGATTATCCAGTTTCTATTTTTTTTATTTCTGCGTCGTTGGTGCGATGGTTCCCTATTGGGGCGTGTATCTGAAATCCCTGGGATACAGTTCGCGCGATGTCGGCATTATCGGTGCGATCATCCTGGCTACGCGCATTATTGCTCCCAACTTTTGGGGCTGGTTGGCAGACCGAACGCAAAAGCGTTTGCAGATTATTCGCCTCGGTAGTTTTGCTGCCTGTGCATTCTTTGCCGGTGTTTTTGTCGATCAGTCATTTGTGTGGTTGGTCGTGGTGGTGAGTGCTTATACGTTTTTCTGGCATGCCGTATTGCCACAATTTGAAGTGATCACACTGAGCTATCTCGCAAAAGACCACCATCGCTATGGGCAAATTCGCTTATGGGGGTCCGTGGGTTTTATTGCGGCAGTGATGTTGTTAGGTTGGCTATTCGATATATTGTCGGTCCGCTACTTGCCGGTATTTATCTTTACCTTTTTGTTGTTGATCGGCTTGTCCAGCATCAGTTTGAAACCGATAGCGCCACAGGTATCGAATAATAAATCTGGTGGTTTTTGGCGAGTTGTCGGTCAGCCGACGATGCTATGTTTTTTATTGATGAGTTTTTTGTTGCAGCTCAGTCATGGGCCTTACTACACTTTCTATAGTCTGTATCTGATTGATAACCACCAGTACAGCAGTGGTGTTACCGGGTTGTTATGGGCCCTGGGTGTGATGGCTGAGGTAGTGGTGTTCATCGTGATGCACCACTTGCTGCGACATTTTTCGTTGCGCACCTTACTGTTGTGGGTGTTGTTAGTGACGAGTATTCGCTGGTGGTTGATTGCCGCCTTTGCAGAATATTGGCCGATGCTGGTCTTTGCCCAGCTGTTGCACGCGGGTAGCTTTGGTGTGGCTCATGCAGTATCTATCGAAATGGTGCGGCGTTATTTTGGTGGTGCTCACCAAAGCCAGGGGCAGGCCTTGTACAGCTCCCTTAGCTTTGGTGCCGGAGGCGCTCTGGGTGCATTGTTGGGCGGCATCTTGTGGGATTATAGTGCCGAGCTGACGTTTTATCTGTGTGGCATGTGTGCTTTGTTGGCTTTTTTGATTGCATATTTGGGCGTCTTCCCCAAAGCGCATACGGTTATCGAATCATCTGACTCTTGAGGTAGATCGCTGTGAATGATTTGCGTATTGCATTAATTCAACACGAAATATTGCCCAATAATCCGCAACATAATCTGGATGTGTTTGCGCAAGAAATCAAACTTGCCAGCGGTTGTGATCTGGTGATTTTGCCGGAGGTTTTTACTACAGGTTTTTGTGCTGGTGCGCGCAACTATGCCGAAGCGGTCGATGGGCGAGCATACGAATGGATGGCGCGACAAGCGAACGCGCTGGGTGCAGTCATAACCGGAAGTCTGGTTGTTAAGGACGGTGAAAATTATTTTAATCGGATGGTCTGGATGCGCCCTGATGGTAGCCATACTCATTATGATAAACGCCATTTGTTTCGCATGGCTGGTGAACACACTCGCTACGCCAGTGGAAATAAACGCGTGGTGGTTGAAGTCAAGGGTTGGCGAGTTTTATCGCTTGTGTGTTATGACCTGCGCTTTCCGGTGTGGTCGCGTAACCGTGGTGACTATGATCTGGCGATTTATGTTGCCAACTGGCCGAGTGCGCGGGAATTGCATTGGAATCGATTATTGCAGGCGCGAGCTATCGAAAATTTAAGTTACGTCGCGGGTGTGAATCGTATTGGTGTCGATGAAAAACAACAGCATTATGGTGGTGACTCGTCAGTCTATGGTCCTGATGGTATTGAGTTACTTCAGGCAAAAACAGCTAACGGCTGTTTTATTGTGCAGTTGAGCGCGCAGCGATTGCAGGAGTATCGCACAGTATTTCCGGCGCATATGGATGCGGATAATTTTGAGTTGCGCGATTGATGTTCTAAAAAAATACCCCGGCATTGCCGGGGTATTTTTAGTTCACGTGATGTAATTAAAAGTGGAACAGCAGTGCAGCGTAAGGGCCCTTAAGTTGTATATCGGCCGTTACATCCTCATCAACTTCCAATGACATTTCACGGTAGCCAACTTCCAGGCCGATATCCAATGCTGAATCAAACATATACTGCAATTTGGCGCTGTAGTCGGTCAGGCGATTGTCTTCATAATTGATCGCGTTGCCTTCAAGGCCTACAGAAAATCCGGTCAGGGGTAAATCGAATTGCGCTTTTGCATAAATCATCGGGATGGCTTCATCCAGTTCCACTGATTCAGCTGTAAATTCGCTCACGGCGGTCACGTGACCATCGAATTTACGAATATTCAAACCAACGTCCAGGTTCACCCAATTGTCGAGCAATTCATAGTAAAGCACGATATCCATATGGCTGAGATCGAAGTCAGAGGCGACTTCAGTGCCGGCGACGAAGGTAGTGCCATCAATGGTGAAAGTTTGATCAATGGTTGCGGTTTGTTCGCTGGTAATATCCATTTTTTGCAGCTTGATGTTCGGAATAATCGGTACCGGATGCTCTAGCGCAATGTAATAGTAGTTGTTGTCTTCTTCATCCATGCCCAGGGATTTCACATCAATGCTCGGGTCGCCAGCGTTACCGCTGTATTCTCCCTGCCATTGGCCAGCTCCCGCATACACACCGAGAATAGTATCGGCTGCTGCGAAAGGAGAGAGAAGCGCCAGGGTTGTGGCAAGAGTCAGTTTTTTCATGATATGTGTCCCTCGATGGTGATGTTAACGCGACGAAAATGTCAGGCTCTAAGTGTATAAATTGATCGTTACAAAGTGTAGATGAAAATACATAGTTTGCGGTAATACTTGGCATAACACACGGTGTTTCTCAGTGTGGTTTTTTGAAAAAAGAATAGTCATTCATCGTGCGAACGAGTAGCCATCTTTAAACACTATGTAATCCATCGCGCTTAAGCAGTTCAAGAAATGCGCGCGCCGCATTATTCAGGCTGCGTTGGCGGTGGGAAATACAGCCCAAAGGGCGTGTCAGTGGCGGGTGTTGTACCGGTAATATTTGCAGCTCTTCGTCGATCATCGTTTCCGGCAAAACGCCCCAGCCCAATCCAATAGCCACCATCATCTTGATGGTGTCGAGGTGATTAGTCACCATGGTGATATCCAGCACTTGCTGCTGCCGATCAAACACGGTTCGAATCAGACGTGTGGTGTAGGTATTCATATCCGGCATGATGGCTTGATACGGCGTCAAATCCTTCAATGTTAAGGTCTTTGCTTTGGCTAGCGGATGCGCCGGTGCTGCAACAAAACGCAGCTGATCCCGCCAGATCACATCGGCGGCAATGCGCGAATCCATTTCTTCGGCGAGTGTGATGATGGCCAAGTCAAAGCGCCCTTGGATAATTTCCTGAAAAGCTTGTTCAGAATCGAGAAAATGCAGGTCCAGTTTTACCTCGGGGTAGCTGCGTGAGTAATCACGTAGATAGGGCGGCAAACGGTGGAGGCCAATGTGGTGGCTTGTCGCGATGCTTAATTGACCGCGAACATCGCCTTTCAAGTCCGCAATGGCACGTTGGGCGGCGGCCACCTCCTGGAGAATATTTCGCGCAGTTGGCAGTAGCGACAATCCCGCCTGGGTCAGTGACACCTGGCGCCCGATGCGATCAAACAGAGTGGTATGGAGTTGTTCTTCAAGAATAGCAATGCGTTTGCTCACCGCTGGTTGCGTTAGGTGCAGGCGCAATGCGGCCGCAGAAAACGAACCGGTTTCGGCAATGGCAAGAAAAGCCTGTAGGTGTTGGGTATCCATTGGCAGTCACTATATCTATTCTTATTTGGAATGCAATCTATAAAAATTATAAATTTGTTTTATAGGTTTGTGGTCCGTAAAATAACGCTCACATTCACAAAAACAGGCTTGAGCCTGATTCAAGTAACCCTTATTCAAGTAATCGTGCCCCAAGAGGTTAGCCATGGCCGCAAAAACTCTTTATGACAAGCTCTGGGATGCCCACCTTGTCCAGCAACGCGATGACGGTTCGGCATTGATTTATATCGACCGCCATATCGTTCATGAAGTGACGTCACCCCAGGCATTCGAGGGACTGCGTATGGCCGGGCGCAAACCCTGGCGTATTGATTCCATCCTCGCAACGCCTGACCATAATGTGCCAACCACACAGAAAGAGCGCGCGTTCGGCGTGAAAGGTATTCAGGACCCGGTGTCCCTTATTCAGGTGCAAACCCTGGACGACAACTGCGATGAATTCGGCATTGTAGAGTTTAAGATCAATGACAGCCGCCAAGGCATTGTGCATGTGATCGGCCCGGAAACCGGCGCCTGCTTGCCGGGGATGACTATTGTTTGCGGCGATTCCCACACGGCCACCAATGGCGCCCTCGGCGCTTTGGCTCATGGTATTGGCACCAGCGAAGTTGAACATGTGATGGCGACTCAATGTCTCGTCGCCAAAAAAATGAAAAACATGTTGATCACGGTCGATGGAAAATTGGGGGCTGGTGTTACGCCCAAAGATGTGGTCTTGGCAATTATCGCCAAAATCGGAACTGCCGGTGGCAACGGCCACGCGATGGAATTTGCCGGTCAGGTGTTTCGCGATATGAGCATGGAAGGGCGCATGACGGTATGCAACATGGCCATCGAAGCAGGTGCTCGCGCCGGTATGGTGGCGGTAGACCAAACCACGATTGATTATGTAAAAGGCCGGACCTACGCCCCCACGGGTGATTTGTGGGACAAGGCTGTTGCTGCCTGGCGTGACTTTAGAAGCGATGACGGCGCGCATTTCGATACAGTTGTTGAATTGCGTGGAGATGACATCAAACCTCAGGTCAGTTGGGGTACATCTCCGGAGATGGTGGTTGCGGTGGATGAGAAGGTTCCCGATCCCGCTAGCGAGTCCGATCCGGTGAAGCGCGAAGGTATGTTGCGTGCGTTGCAATATATGGGCTTACAAGCAAATCAACCGATGACATCCATCTATGTTGATCGTGTGTTTATCGGTTCTTGCACCAACTCTCGCATCGAAGATATCCGCGCTGCTGCGGCTGTAGTCAAAGGGCGTAACAAAGCTGCGAGTGTTAAGGAAGCTATTGTTGTGCCAGGTTCCGGTACGGTGAAAGCTCAAGCTGAGGCGGAAGGCTTGCATCATATTTTTATTGAGGCGGGTCTCGAATGGCGCGAGCCCGGGTGCTCCATGTGTCTGGCGATGAACGCTGATAAGTTGGGGGCTGGTGAACATTGCGCATCGACGTCCAATCGCAATTTTGAAGGGCGGCAGGGTTATGGTGGGCGCACGCATCTGGTGAGTCCGGCAATGGCCGCAGCGGCAGCCATTGCCGGTCATTTCGTCGATGTACGCGAATGGGGGAACGCATAATGAAAAGTTTTACAGTAATTACCGGTATCGCGGCGCCGATGGACCGCGCGAATGTCGACACGGACATGATCATCCCGAAGCAGTTTTTGAAGTCCATCAAACGCACGGGTTTCGGCAAAAACTTATTTGATGAGTTACGTTATCTGGACGAGGGAAAGCCGGACCAGGAATGTACGGGCCGTCCCTTGAATAAAGAGTTTCCGTTAAATTTCCCCCGCTATCAAGGTGCAACAATCTTATTATCGCGTGAAAATTTTGGCTGCGGTTCCAGCCGTGAGCATGCTCCTTGGGCATTGGATGACTACGGCTTTCGCAGCGTGATTGCGCCAAGCTTTGCGGATATTTTTTATAACAACTGCTTTAAAAATGGCTTGTTGCCGATTGTGTTAAGCGATGAAATTGTCGATCAATTATTTAAGGAAATGTATGCAGCGGAAGGTTACCAGTTAACCATTGATCTTGCTGCGCAGACCGTGCAAACCCCATCAGGAGAAACGTTTGCGTTTGACGTTGATGAGTTCCGCAAACATTGCTTATTAAATGGCCTGGATGACATCGGTTTGACGCTCGAACATGCTGATGCCATTCGTGCCTATGAAACAAAGCGACGGGCAGAGGCGCCTTGGCTGTTTGATGCAGTTAAATAATCCGCCGGTTTATCAAGGCGCGGTGCCATTGGCATTCGCGCCTATATTTTTATGCGTGTGTGGTGCTATCCACACGGAAATTGAATATTTAGGGGAGTAGGGATTTGGGTAAGCATATTTTAATACTTGAGGGTGATGGCATTGGTCCGGAGATTGTTGCCGAGGCGCGCAAGGTAATGGACTGTGTTAACGCCAAATACAAGCTGGGCCTGACATTTGAAAATGAACTGATGGGTGGCTGTGCTATTGATGTTCACGGCGTTCCGCTGGCCGACTCAACACTGGATAGAGCGCGTCAGGCGGATGCAATATTGCTGGGTGCAGTCGGTGGCCCCAAATGGGACAAGCTTGATCGCGCTATCCGTCCCGAGAAAGGGTTGCTGAAGATTCGCTCGCAATTAGGCTTGTATGCCAACCTGCGTCCCGCGCTGCTTTATCCACAATTGGTTGATGCATCCTCGCTGAAACCTGAAGTGGTATCAGGATTGGATATTTTGATTGTGCGTGAGCTGGCGGGCGGTATTTACTTCGGTGAGCCGCGCGGTATTCGCGTATTGGAAAATGGCGAGCGCGAGGGTTATAACACCTATAAATATTCGGAAAGTGAAATCCTGCGTATCGGGAGAACAGCATTCGAGATGGCGCGCAAGCGTAATCGCAAGGTCTGTTCGGTAGACAAGGCCAATGTGTTGGAAGCTACCATGCTCTGGCGTGAAGTCATGGACTCTTTGGCACCGGAATATCCCGATGTTGAGCTGTCGCACATGTATGTCGACAATGCAGCTATGCAACTGGTGCGTGCACCCAAACAATTCGACGTCATCGTCACTGGAAACATGTTTGGTGACATTCTGTCCGACGCGGCGGCGATGCTCACCGGCTCCATAGGTATGTTACCATCGGCCTCACTGGATAAAGACGGTCGCGGTATGTATGAACCTTGCCATGGTTCTGCGCCGGATATTGCCGGGCAGGGGATTGCTAATCCCTTGGCAACTATTCTGTCGGTATCCATGATGCTGCGCTATTCGTTATCAATGCCGGAAGTGGCGGATGCTATAGAGGTTGCCGTAGGGCAGGTGCTCGATGACGGTCTGCGTACGGCGGATATCTATACGGAGGGTAAAACCCGTGTGTCTACGGCGCAGATGGGTGATGCGGTCGTTGCGGCATTAAGTCGCTAAATGAAGCAAAGAAATTATTAACAAGTTAATAGTAAATCAGAGAGAACAGTCATGAGAGTAGGTTTTGTAGGTTGGCGTGGCATGGTGGGGTCTGTGTTAATGGATCGCATGCAAGCGGAAAATGATTTTGCTGATATCGAGCCGATTTTTTTCACCACATCCAATGTGGGTGGTGCAGCGCCGGCAGTGGCCAGTGGCCTGCCAGCGCTCAAGGATGCTTTTTCTATTGCTGACCTGAAACAACTGGACGTTATCATCACCTGCCAGGGGGGCGATTACACTAATGATGTATTTCCCAAGCTGCGCAGTGAAGGTTGGAACGGGTATTGGATTGATGCTGCATCCAGCCTTCGTATGGATAAGGATTCTCTGATTGTCCTCGATCCGGTAAACCTGGATGTCATCAAGAATGGTATCGCCAAGGGCGTTAAGAATTACATCGGTGGAAACTGTACTGTCAGTCTTATGTTAATGGGCTTGGGTGGTTTGTTTCGCGCTGGCTTGGTGGATTGGGTTTCTTCGATGACTTACCAGGCGGCTTCAGGTGCGGGTGCGCAAAATATGCGAGAGCTGATCAGCCAGATGGGCACTATCCATGCTTCGGTCGCTGATAAATTGGCCGATCCGGCTTCGGCAATTCTGGAGATAGATCGTCAGGTGGCTGAAACCATGCGTAGCGCTGACTTTCCTCGTGATAACTTCGGGCACCCATTGGCTGGCAGCCTTTTGCCCTACATCGATAAGCAATTGGAAAGCCGCCAAAGCAAAGAAGAATGGAAAGGGCAGGTCGAGACTAACAAGATTTTGGGTCGTAGTGAAAACCCCATTCCGGTGGATGGTCTCTGCGTTCGTATTGGTGCAATGCGTTGCCACAGTCAAGCATTGACGATCAAGCTAAACAAAGATGTTCCAGTTGCTGATATCGAAGCGATGCTGGCAGAAGCGAATCAATGGGCTAAAGTTGTACCAAACGAGCGCGATGCGAGTTTGCGTGATCTGACTCCGACAGCCGTAACCGGCACATTGTCAATACCGGTAGGGCGCTTGCGCAAGATGAATATGGGGCCGCAGTATCTGTCAGCTTTTACCGTCGGGGATCAACTGTTGTGGGGCGCAGCAGAACCTTTGCGCCGGATGTTGCGCATACTTAAGGAAGCCTGATAAAGAGCTAATGCGTGCAGAATCAACGCCTCGATTCTTATACCAGAATCGAGGCGTTTTTTTAGTCGGAGCGTTAATTTCACCCGGCGGGCGGTAAAATCTACCGCTTAATTTTGTGGAATATGCCCAAAAACGTTTAAAAATCTGCCAGCTTGGCTGCTTGTTAAGGGCTGAAGTGTTGATAAAAAGCTATTTATAATGAATACTTACGAAAGATAGTGAAGATTTATTCGAGGTTTTATAACCTCTGCATACAATGTCCAGGTTTAAGTACCCGATATTTTTGACCGACAAAATGTTGCCATCCCTGTCAGGTGCTTGAAACCAGGGGGGAGATAATAAAAGGATAGTCCTATGCATCTTCGAAAGCTGGTTGGGGTCTGTGGATTTGCCATAGCGTTTTTGGCAAATTACGCCAGTGCCTTGGGGTTGGGAGAAATCAAACTAAATTCAGCTCTGAATCAGCCGCTGGATGCTGAAATCAAATTGCTGGATGTTCGCGATCTCGGTGCGGATCAAGTCATCGTAGCACTTGGTTCTCCAGCCGATTTTGAGCGCAATGGTGTTGATCGCCTCTACTTCTACACGGAGCTCGAATTTCAGGTCTTATTAAATGAACCTGGCGGTGCCGTTGTTCGTGTTTCAACACGCAATCCCGTGCGTGAACCCTATCTCAATTTCCTGGTAGAGGCCCGTTGGCCCAGTGGTCGGCTGTTGCGCGAGTACACCTTGCTGATGGACTTGCCGACATTTGCCGATACGCCCTCAACGCCTGTTGAATCTGCTACATCGTATCCCCAGCCCATGACGCAACCGCGTACCAGCCCCACGGTACAGACGCCGACGCGTTCCAGCTCATCCGATTATTCCCAAACAACGCCTCGCCCAGAGCCTGAAGCTCCTTCGGGTGGTCGCCGTTCCGGGGCTGACTCCTATGGGCCTGTTGGCAGTAATGAAACCTTGTGGCAGATCGCTTTGGATGTTCGTCCGGAGCGCGGATTGTCAGTACACCAGACCATGCTGGCTATCCAGCGATTGAACCCCGACGCATTTATTAACGGCAATATCAATTTGCTGCGTAAAGGGCAAGTATTGCGCTTGCCTTCGGCCGATGAAATTCGCTCCATGTCTCGTGGTGATGCTGTTGCTGAGGTTGCAATGCAGAACCAGGAATGGTCTGGAAATGCCATGGGGGCTCAGTTGAATGCGTCGCGTCGCGAAGTGTCTACGCGTCGCGAGTCCCAGGATGTGAGCGGGCAGGTTCGACTCGCATCACCCGGCAGCGATTATGATGGCAGCGGACAGGGTAGCGGCAGTAATGCGGGCGACAGCCGTGGTTTGGAAAATGAACTGGCTGCTACTTTGGAAGAACTCGACAAAGCGCGTATGGAGAATTCCGATCTGAATTCACGGATTCAGGATCTGGAAGAGCAAATCGACACGATGGAGCGTTTGGTCGATGTCAGTAATGAGCAGCTTCGCGCGATGCAGTTGGCGGCTAGTCAACAAGCCGCAACGCAGGGCGAGGCAACTGAAACTACAACGCCGGATGCAATTCAGCCCGAAGAAGTGCAACCGGATGAACCAGTAGCTGGTGATGTTGTAACGCCAGAGCCTGCCATAGAGTCTGAGCTTGAGGCGCCAGTTGAAAGTGAGCCGGCTGAAACGCCTGCGCCGCAGGTAGTGGAGCCCGAACAAGCGAAGCCTGCACCGGTAAACCCTAATCGTGTGGTGCAATCCGCACCCAAGCCCACCATTGTTGATCACATCGTGGATAACGCTATCTGGATTGGCGCGGGTTTGCTGGTGTTATTGTTGGCTGCCTATGCACTGATCCGCCGTCGCAATGAACAAGCGATGGAAGAGGAAACTGCACAAGAAGACGATTTCTTCAGCATGCCTCCGGCTGATGAAGAAGCATACAACGAAGAGTATCAGGAAGATTATCCTGGCGAAGCGGAAGATGAGATGCCGCTGTTTGATGAAGATGATCTTCCGGCCGAGGCCGAGACAGGCGATGCGGTTGCGGAAGCTGATATCTATATAGCCTACGGCAAGTTCGATCAGGCAGAAGAGATGCTATTGACAGCTCTCTCAAGAGAGCCCTCTTCAGTGCCCATTCGAATGAAGTTGCTGGAGGTTTACTCCCAGACAGAAAACGTCGACAAGTTTGATCAACACTATGCCAGTTTATTGGGTGATGCGAGCCATGCAGAGCTGCAGCGAGCTGCTGAGTTGCGCGAAAGCATCCCCGGCGCGGGCGAGTTTGATTCGGGCCTCGATCTGTCGGCACAGGATGGCATTGATTTATCTTCCAGTGATGACACTGTTGATTTCGGCCTGGACGATGATTTGTACGGCGAGCCGGCGGATACCCAGCAAGCCTCGGCATCTACCACCGATGATGATTTCAGTTTTGATCTGGATTTGGAAGAAGAGTCGTCAGAGCCTTTGTCATTGGGTGAAACTCTGTCAAGAGAGTCTGATGTAGGTACGGCTAATACCCGATACGACCTCTCATTTGAAGAGCCTCAGGATACTGATGCGGTTGCGGGTGAAGATGAGTTTACTCTGGACCTTGATGATGACTTCTCTGTTGCCACCGATGAAACAGAAGTAAAGAAAGAAGAAACCAGTTCTTTCGATGATGACCTGGGAGAGCTTTCGTTCGAATTAGATGACGAGCCTCCGCTCAAAGAAACAGCGGCATCGCCAACATCTACTGCGGTGGAGGATGATGACTTCAGTTTCGACTTTGAAGAAACTGAACTGGCAGAAGACACAGAAGATGAAATTGCGTTTGGCGAAGCCGCGCCAGAGCAGGAAGAAAAGCCAGTACGTGCGTTAGATGATGATAATACCGACGACTTTAATCCAGACATGGACATGAGCGATCTGGATCTGGAAGCGCTGGATCATGAAATGGAAAGTCTGGACCATGAAATGGAAGGTCTTGACGCCGAGTTTGGTGAGACCGATGACAAGGCATTTGCGGATCTCGATGCTCAGCTGGAAGATGAACAGCCTTCACTGACAACGACTGATTTGCCTGATGCTGACGATGATATGTTTGAGCAGGCCTTATCTGAACTTCCGGATGAGGAGGCTGAAGATATGCCCGAGCTTGGTACTATGTCTGAGGCTGATATGGATGCCGAGCTGGACTTCCTTGCCGATACTGATGAGGCAGCAACCAAACTCGATCTGGCGCGTGCTTACATTGATATGGGTGACACTGACGGTGCGCGTGACATCCTTTCCGAAGTTGTTCAGGAAGGTAATGCCCAGCAGCGCGAAGAAGCTGAAGGTTTACTTGGCCGAATAGACGCCTGATTTGTTGATGTGCCAATAAAGCCTTGTGCACTTCGGTGCATGAGGCTTTGTTATTTGTGGCTGTTAGCTTTCTTAATGAAATTGCGCACATGAGTGAGAATTACGTCCCTACCAGTAAAGTTTATACCCGCAATGGCGAAGTGGTGGCTGACACTATTTGGCCTGAGGGTATGCAACGGGTGGCGATGGCGGTTGAATACAACGGCGCTGAATTTCATGGGTTTCAGACACAACCTAATGGTGTCAGTACAGTGCAGCAAGCGTTGGAGGTGGCTCTATCAACCATAGCTGCTGAGCCTGTTACCCTGGTATGCGCAGGACGTACGGATGCAGGTGTTCATGCCACTGCGCAAATTGTTCATTTTGATACATTGGCACAGCGCCCGGAGCGTGCCTGGGCACTGGGTACACGCGCTCATCTTCCGCCCAGTGTGGCCGTGCGCTGGGCAAAAAATGTTGCCCCTCAATTCCACGCACGTTTCAGCGCACATGCGCGTACATACCGTTACCTGCTATCGGATCGAGAGAGCTATTCCAGTCTGACCCATGATCGGGTGACCTGGTCAAACCGTCGGCTTGATGTGGACCGTATGCGGGAAGGTGCCGCTTGTTTGGTGGGCGAGCATGACTTTACATCATTCCGGGCTTCGCAATGCCAGGCGCGCAGCCCAGTGCGAAAAATTAATCATCTGCATATCGTCCGCCGCGGTGATTTGATCGTATTGGAGGTGCAGGCCAACGCATTTCTACATCATATGGTGCGTAACATTGTGGGCGTATTGATTGCGGTCGGTGTCGGCGATGTACCACCTTCATGGGTGGCGGAAGTACTCGCTGCAAAAAATCGCAGTGCTGGCGGTGTAACCGCAAGGCCCTTTGGCTTGTATCTGGTGTCAGTTGGTTATCCAGAGCATTTTGCATTGCCCGAAATATCGCCGGGCCCTTTATTTTTAGCCGAACCGGTGGGTGGTTTTATAGCACCATAGAATCGATCGGTGATGACGCCAAAAACCGGCAAGGTACAGTTTTTGAGGTAGTTTTCTGTTAGTATCGGCGCTTTATTTTCTTAACGGTTTGGACAGTGGCACGAGCCCGAATAAAAATTTGTGGTATTACCTCGGTAACTGATGCATTGGCTGCGCAAGAAGCGGGAGCCGATGCAATTGGTCTGGTGTTTTATGAGCCTAGCCCGCGAGCCATCGATGTTGACCTCGCTCAGGAAATAGCCCGTTCCGTTGGGCCATTTGTTACAACTGTCGGCTTATTTGTTAATGCGGAACCGGCTTATGTGAGTGAGGTGTTGAGTCGAGTGTCATTGCATGTATTGCAGTTTCATGGCGATGAGACATCTGCCTATTGTGAGTCTTTTGGTCGACCTTACATGAAAGCTATTCGTATGCGTCCGGCCCTGGATATTACATCGGCAATAGCGGGCTACCCTTCAGCGGCAGCAATTCTTCTGGATGCATACCGCCCCGGAGTTCCCGGAGGCACCGGTGAAACCTTTGATTGGCAGCGGGTTCCGAAGAATCCCGATAAAGCCATTGTCCTGGCAGGTGGATTGACTGCAGCCAACGTTGCTGACGCCATTCATACCACGAAGGTTTATGGGGTGGACGTAAGCGGCGGTGTTGAATCAGCCCCCGGTAAGAAAGATGCTGCCAAGGTAAGAGAATTTATTATCAATGCCAGTCATGGCTCGAACAGGTGAAGAAACGGTGAGTGATATCAAGCAGTCTTCCGTAATTGATTACAGCGCATTTCCCAACGCCGAAGGTCATTTTGGTCCCTATGGTGGCCGCTTTGTTTCGGAAACCCTTATATACGCGCTGGATGAGTTAAACACTATTTACACCCGTCTGAAGGATGATCCTGACTTTCAAGCCGAATTTGACAAAGATCTGGCCCATTATGTAGGCCGACCTTCTCCGCTGTACTTCGCGGAGCGCTGGACCCGGGAACTGGGTGGCGCGCAAATATTTTTGAAACGTGAAGATCTTAATCACACCGGTGCGCACAAGGTTAATAACACAATCGGACAGGCGCTTCTGGCCAAATTTACCGGTAAAGGCCGGGTTATCGCCGAGACCGGGGCAGGGCAGCACGGCGTCGCTACCGCCACAGTCGCGGCTCGGCTTGGCTTGAAATGCCGAGTGTATATGGGCGCAGAAGATGTCAAACGTCAGTCTTTGAACGTCTATCGAATGAAGTTACTTGGTGCGGAAGTATTTCCCGTCACGTCGGGCTCACGCACATTAAAAGATGCCATGAACGAAGCGATGCGTGACTGGGCTACGAATGTGGATGACACGTTCTATATCATTGGCACCGTCGCGGGTCCTCATCCTTACCCTCAACTGGTGCGTGATTTCCAGGCGGTAATCGGCCGTGAGGCGCGTGAACAATCTCTGGCGCAAGCTGGGAAATTACCTGATGCCCTGGTGGCGTGTGTCGGTGGTGGTTCAAATGCCATTGGTTTGTTCCATCCATTCCTGACCGATGAATCGGTGGCGATGTACGGCGTGGAAGCCGGGGGTCTGGGTATCGAAACGGGCAAACACGCAGCTCCTTTAAACAAAGGTATTCCCGGTGTCCTGCATGGCAACCGCACGTATCTGATGGAAGATGAAAACGGTCAAATTATCGAGACGCATTCTGTATCTGCTGGTCTTGATTATCCTGGTGTAGGTCCGGAACACTCCTGGTTAAAGGACATTGGTCGCGTAAACTATGTGGCAATTAATGATGATGAAGCGCTCGCTGCTTTCCGCAAAATAACGCGGACTGAGGGCATTATGCCAGCGCTGGAGTCCAGTCACGCCTTGGCTTATGTGGAGAAACTTGCACCTACCATGGGCAAAGATCAAATTATCATTGCCAATCTTTCCGGCCGGGGTGACAAGGATATTCTCACTGTTGCCGAAATCGATGGAATCACCGTTTAACCGCCATCGGGCACTATCAGTCGTCTAGGAATTTCAATTGATGAGTCGAATCTCGCAAGTCTTGAGTCAAGCTAAGGCCAATAATCGTAAAGCATTGGTAGCTTATATTGTTAATGGCGATCCTTATCCGGCAGCCACTTTGCCCGCTATGCATAAACTGGTGGAGCAAGGGGTTGATGTCATCGAGCTGGGTGTTCCCTTTTCCGATCCGATGGCCGAAGGGCCAGTTATCCAGAAAGGACATGAGCGGGCGCTCGCCCATAACATCAGTTTGAGAAATACCCTGGAAGTGGTGAGTGAGTTTCGTAAAACCAATAACCACACGCCTCTGGTATTGATGGGATACGCCAATCCGGTAGAGCGTTTTGGCTACGAAGCTTTCGCCAAGGCTGCAGCCGAAGCAGGCGTCGATGGTTTGTTGACGGTAGACTTGCCTCCTGAGGAAGTCGTGGTATTGAAGGATGCCTTGGATGCTGCGGGCCTCGATAACATCTTCCTGTTGGCACCGACAACAACCCTGGAGCGGGCGCGCAAAATTGCCAGCCACGCCAGTGGTTTTCTCTACTATGTATCTCTCAAAGGTGTTACCGGTGCCGGTCACTTGGATGTCGGTGCGGTAAAAGCCAAACTGGATGAGTTTGGTAAGCTTACCGATCTGCCGGTTTGTGTCGGTTTTGGCATCAAAGATCCTGAAACAGCCAAGGCGATTGCCTCCCTCGCGGATGGTGTAGTCGTTGGTAGTGTGTTGGTGGAAAAAATGGGCAGTATGGCTGACCAAGGCCAGGATGCGATTGCTCAGGCAGTCGGTGATATTGTTGGCGGCATCCGTCGGGCACTTGATGCGCGCTAAAACTGATTTTTAATGTCGAAAACTGTAACGAGAGAAGATAACCGATGAGTTGGTTAGACAAGATTATCCCTAACGTGGTGCGCTCGGAAGGCAAGCGCAGTACCAAAGTCCCTGAAGGTTTGTGGGAGAAATGTGTGAAGTGCGATGCAGTGCTTTACAAGCCCGAACTGGAAAAAAATCTCGATGTTTGTCCCAAGTGCGATCACCACAAACGCATGGGCGCACGAGCGCGCCTGAATGTATTCCTTGATGAAGATAATCGTAAGGAATTGGCGACGGAAGTTGAGCCTATTGACCGTCTGAAATTTAAAGACATCAAAAAATATAAAGAGCGTTTAACCTCAGCCCAGAAAACTACGGGCGAAAAAGATGCCTTGATTGCCATGAAGGGTGAGTTGAAGGGTATGCCGGTGGTAGCAGTGGCTTTTGAGTTTGCGTTCCACGGTGGTTCGATGGGATATGTGGTAGGTGAACGTTTTACCCGCGCTGCCAAAGTGGCCCTTGAAGAAAATATTCCGTTGATCTGTTTCTCCGCTACGGGCGGCGCTCGCATGCAAGAGGCGTTGATTTCTCTGATGCAGATGGCCAAAACCAGCGCGGTGATTGAGCGCTTGAAGATGCAGGGAACGCCTTATATTTCGATCATGACAGATCCGGTATATGGCGGTGTGTCAGCCAGTCTGGCGCTTTTGGGTGATATCAATGCCGCTGAGCCGGGTGCGCGCGCCGGTTTTGCTGGTCCAAATATTATCGAGCAAACCATTCGCCAGAAGTTACCTAAAGGTTTCCAGCGCAGTGAATTTTTGCTGGAGCATGGAGCTATCGACATGATCATTCACCGTCGTGACATGCGCGATAAAGTTGCTGCCTTGCTGGCGAAATTTACCCGTCGCGCAGCGGTTTAAACTTTTCGCCCTGCGCTTCGATGCAATTTTCATCACTTAATGACTGGTTGGGGTGGCTGGAAACCTGCCATCCCCAGGAGATCGACCTGGGGCTGGAGCGCATCCGCGTTGTCGCTCAACGATTGCAGTTGTTGAATCCCTCCGCAAGGGTTGTCACGGTTGGCGGCACTAACGGCAAGGGTTCATGTGTGGCGGCTACGGCTGCACTGTTGCGCGCCGCAGGGAAAAAAGTTGGCGTTTATACATCTCCCCATCTGCTGCACTATTGCGAACGCATCTGTATTGATGGCGTAAATGCCACTGAGGCAGAGGTTTGTGACGCATTCGAAAAGATTTATCTCGCTTGTAACGCTGTCAGTCTGACCTATTTTGAGTTTGGCACTCTCGCTGCATTGGAGATATTCCGCTGTCACCAGGTGGATGCCATAGTGCTGGAGGTCGGACTAGGCGGCCGGCTAGATGCCGTCAATATTATTGATGCCGATGTTGCTGTCATTACCAGTATCGATCTCGATCACCAGGACTGGTTGGGTAATGATCGAGAAAGTATCGGACAGGAAAAAGCGGGCATTATGCGTCCGCATCGGCCGGTTGTTTGCGCTGATCCTGTGCCACCAAAGACGGTGCTGGACACAGCGCAACATGTATCTGCTGTGTGGCACGGTGTGGGTGAGAGTTTTGCTTTTACTCAAGGGCATATGCGATGGGATTGGTGGGGGCTCGACCCCGCAGATCAACGCGTTGTTATGGAGCAGATGCCATTACCTGTGTTGCCCTTGCCGAGTCTTGCCGCTGCATTGCAAGTGGTGAATCTGCTCGGAATTGATCTCAGTAAAATTGACTGCGCCTCTGTGCTGGAGAATTTACAGCTTCCCGGGCGCTTTCAACAACTGCGCCATCTCAATCAGCATTTTATTCTGGATGTTGCGCACAATCCTGCCGCTACGCAGTACCTTGCGCGGCGCCTGCAAGCCCAGGATTTCTCGGGACGCATTATTGGTATTGTGGCGATGATGGCAGACAAGGATCGCTCGAATAGCCTGGGAAATCTTACGCATTTAATCAACGCCTGGTATCTGGCAGATCTCTCATGGTTGCCGCGCGCCGCTACGCCTGACCAATTGGCGCAGGACCTGCAACAACTGACCGTGCCTGTTGTCGGTCGTGGTACAGTGGCAGAGTGTATTGCGCAAGCGCTGACTGTTGCACAAGCTGAAGATCGAATCGTCGTCTTCGGTTCTTTCTATACTGTGGCTGCTGCGCTGGCCGTTTTGCAGCCTTTAGAGCCAGAGAGCGGGAGTCACCGGTGAAAGATGCCTTGAAACAAAGATTGGTTGGCGCGGTGGTCCTGGCTGCTATCGGTGTGATCTTCTTGCCTGGCTTTTTTAAAGAGCAGCAAGGGCACCAGGTTGAAACCCGCACACAAATTCCCACTGAGCCCTCCTCGCCGCACGTCACGTTTGAAACGCCGCAGCAGACTGAAGTTTCCCCTGCACCAGAACCGGAGACCATGTTTTTACCTCCGGAGCCTGAACCGAAGACTGAAATCGACGAGACCAGCCCATCCACGGCATCTGCTGAAAGCAAGCCTGCCGATACCACCGATGAGGTTCCTGAACTACCATTGGAAGCTGACGGAATTCCGGAAGCCTGGGTGGTACAGGTCGCGAGCCTTAGCAATAAAGAGGCTGCCAGCAAATTACGCGATGAGTTGCAGGCAGAAGGCCATAAGGCCTATGTGCGGACGGTTACTACCGCAAATGGCTCGGTAACCCGGGTTTTCATCGGTCCAAAACTGGATAAAGCGGAAGCCCTGAAAGTAAAAGCCGAAGTCGACAAGCGCCTGAAAGTGAATGCTATGGTGCTGCGATTCAAGCCTTGAAGTGGGTGAGGCGGGCCACCATTATTCCCTTGTTTTCGGGGTATCTGATGCAGGACCGGTCTGCTAAAATGCGCCTCCTTGATCAACCGGAGATTCCTGGCGCATGAATTGGGCAGATTGGACCATTGTCGTTATCTTGGTTCTATCCAGTTTGATCAGTATCAAGCGGGGTTTCGTCAAGGAAGCCCTTTCTCTCGCCACCTGGGTTCTGGCAGTCATTATTGCGCTATTCTTCAGCGAACGTCTGGCTGTCCTGTTAACGGATTCAATTACTACTCCCTCAGTCCGCGAGGTTGTCGCGTTTGCCATTTTATTTATTGCGACTTTATTGGTCGGTGCAATGGTGAATTATCTGATTGGAGAGTTGGTGCGGATTACCGGTCTATCCGGCACCGACCGCACTTTAGGCATGGTGTTCGGTTTGGCCCGTGGTTTTATTATCGTGATGGCATTACTGATTTTCTTGCCCTCATTGATTCCCGTTGAAGAAGATGGCTGGTGGCACGAATCACGATTGATTCCCTATTTTTTATCATTTGAAGACTGGGCTCGCTCTGCGGCCACAGACGTCTCGCAAATGTTTTCAGGTTTGTTCGGCAAGTAGCAATACACATTTTTTAAAGGTGAGGCAATTATGTGCGGCATTGTTGGTATTGTGGGTAAACGCGATGTGAATTTGCAGTTATACGACGCGTTAACCATATTGCAACACAGGGGGCAGGATGCCGCAGGGATTGTGACTTGTCAGGACGGTAGACTGGCGCAACAAAAAGCAAATGGTTTGGTGCAGGATGTGTTCAGGACGCGTCACATGCAACGGCTGGTGGGTAACATGGGGATTGGCCACGTCCGTTATCCTACCGCAGGCAGCTCCGGCCCGGCTCTTGCTCAGCCTTTCTATGTAAACTCACCCTATGGCGTTGCCCTGGCTCACAACGGCAACCTCACCAATGCGGCTCAACTGAGTGAAGAATTATTCAAGACCGATTTACGCCATGTGAATACCGACTCAGATTCTGAAGTTCTCTTGAACGTGTTTGCACACGAACTGCAATTGCAAGGAAAATTAACGCCCACCGCTGATGATATTTTTGCCGCTGTGTCTGGCGTACACCGTCGCGTCAGTGGCGGCTACGCAATAGTTTCCTTGATTGCGCGTTATGGTCTGGTCGCTTTCCGCGATCCCTTTGGAATCCGCCCTCTCGTATACGGCAAGCGTGAAACAGAAGAGGGCACAGAATATATGGTGGCTTCGGAAAGCGTCGCACTTAACGTATTGGGCTTTGAGTTGATGGATGATGTTGCTCCGGGTGAGGCCATCTATATCACTGAGGACGGGCAACTGCATCGTCGCCAATGCGGAGAAAACCCCAGTTTAAATCCCTGTATTTTTGAGCATGTTTATTTTGCTCGACCCGATTCCATCATTGATGGTATTTCGGTCTATAAGGCCCGCTTGCGTCAGGGTGAAAAACTGGCGGAGAAAATACTGCGCGAGCGTCCCGATCACGACATTGATGTTGTGATCCCGATTCCTGACAGCAGCCGCGTGGCGGGCCAGGCATTGGCGCAAAAACTGGGTGTAAAATTCCGCGAAGGCCTGGTGAAGAACCGTTACATCGGCCGCACATTCATTATGCCGGGCCAACAGCAGCGTAAAAAATCTGTGCGTCAGAAATTGAATCCTATTGACCTCGAATTTAAAGGAAAAAATGTGTTGCTGGTGGATGACTCCATCGTGCGCGGTACAACCTGTCAGCAAATTATTCAAATGTCGCGCGACGCTGGTGCCAAGAAAGTTTATTTTGCTTCCGCTTCACCAGCGGTCATCTATCCGAATGTGTATGGCATCGACATGCCTACGGCTTCCGAATTGATTGCACACGGTCGCACCCATGAAGAGGTGTGTCGCGAAATCGGGGCTGACTGGTTGATTTACCAGGATCTGGAAGATTTGATTGCCGCGTCTTCGGAAGGTAACAGCCGTGTCACCAATTTTGATTGCTCAGTGTTTACCGGCGAGTACATTACCGGAAAGGTTACGCAGGAATATCTCGATATGTTGGCGGCAGTACGCAATGACAATGCCAAAACCAAAACCGGTAAAAAAACTTTCAAGCCGGAAGATACTGTCATCGGTTTGCACAATGGTGTAGCCAATAGTTAGCAAAGATCAGCGGGAATATACCAATGGATGAGTTTGACAATTATCTGGATCATGCAGCGCTGGATACCTTGGCAGTCCGCGCCGGTCAGGTGCGCACTCAAGAAGGCGAACACAGCGAAGCCTTGTTTCTCACATCAAGTTACGTTTTCGGTAGCGCAAGTGAAGCTGCTCAACGTTTTTCCGGCGAGCAGCCCGGCAATGTGTATTCACGCTACACCAATCCGACGGTAAGAAACTTTGAACAGCGTATTGCTGCACTGGAAGGAGCGGAAGCTGCTGTAGGTACATCGTCAGGTATGGCGGCAATTTTGAGCACCTGTATTGCGTTGCTGCAATCCGGCGATCACATTGTCTGTTCTCGCAGTGTATTCGGTACGACAACGGTATTGCTAAGTAAATATTTGCAAAAATTCGGTGTCACGACCACTTTCGTAAATCCTGTTGACTACACTGCATGGCAAGCTGCTTTCACCCCCAAAACCAAATTGGTTTTTGTTGAAACGCCGTCTAATCCATTGTGTGATGTGATCGATATCCAGCGTCTTGCTGATATAACCCATCAGCATGATGCGTTACTGGTCGTGGATAATTGTTTTTGTACGCCGGCGTTGCAGCGCCCGCTGGAATTCGGAGCAGATTTAATCGTTCATTCCGCCACCAAATATATTGATGGCCAGGGGCGGTGTCTCGGCGGTGTAGTGGCAGGCCCAAAAAAATGGGTTGATGAGGTGCTCGGTTTTATTCGCAGTGCCGGGCCGACCATGAGCCCATTCAATGCCTGGGTATTTCTTAAGGGCTTGGAAACCTTGCGCTTGCGGATGGAAGCACATTCGCGCAATGCATTGGCACTGGCGCAATGGTTGGATGCGCAGCCGCAGGTTGAAAAAGTTTTTTATGCGGGACTGCCTTCACACAATGGCTACGAACTTGCCACCAAGCAGCAGTCTGCTTACGGTGGTGTGCTATCGTTTCGAGTGAAAGGTGATCGCGAAGCAGCGTGGAAGGTCATTGATGCAACACGCATTATGTCATTGACGGCCAACCTGGGTGATACCAAAACGACGATAGTGCATCCGGCCACCACAACCCATGGGCGCTTGAGTCCCGAGCAAAAAGCGGAAGCAGGTATCACGGAAAATTTAATCCGTGTTGCCGTTGGCCTCGAAGATATTGCTGATTTACAGGCGGATCTCGCGCGAGGGTTGGCTTCCTTGTAATGATCAACAATAAAGGCACCCAGGACTTATGCGGGATTTTATAGAAGTTATTGTTTCTGAAGTTGGTCGCGTATTGCTTGGCAAGGAAGATAAAATCAAACTCGCCTTAACCTGTTTGTTGTCCGACGGCCATTTATTGATTGAAGACCTGCCGGGGATGGGTAAGACCAGTCTGTCCCAGGCTCTTGCCAAAGTCCTCGGCCTTTCCCACCAACGTATTCAATTCACCAGTGATATGTTGCCCGCCGATATTCTCGGTGTTTCTGTTTTTGATCCCAAAGAAGGCCAATTTACTTTTCATCCTGGTCCAGTATTTACCCAGGTATTGCTGGCCGATGAGATTAATCGTACGACGCCAAAAACTCAAAGCGCGCTGCTGGAAGCGATGGAAGAAGGGCAGGTGACTATCGAAGGGGAAACCCGTGTCTTGCCCAAACCTTTCTTTGTTATTGCTACCCAAAACCCGCAATCCCAAATGGGCACTTATCCTTTGCCGGAGTCGCAATTGGATCGTTTCCTCATGCGTATCAGTTTGGGGTATCCGGATGCGACGGCGGAAAAACAATTATTTCTGGGCGGCGATCCGCGACAACATTTAAAAGATTTAAAAGTATGTATCACTCCGGCGCAGTTGCAGGACATCAAGCAAGCCACGCAGAAAATTAAAACCTCGGATAACCTGCTTGATTATCTTCAGCGCCTGATTCATTACACTCGTGTATCCGCGGATTTTTCTTACGGACTTTCACCGCGTGGCGCCATGGCATTGTTGCGCGCGGCGAAAACCTGGGCATTTATGCATGGTCGTGCTTATGTGATTCCCGAAGATATTCAGGCGCTGCTGCCGGCGGTGGTTACGCATCGCATTGCGCCGGCGTCTTCTGCTCGGGATCAGGGAGAACACACATTGGTTATCAAATTGCTCAATACCATTGATGTCGTTGCCAGTTAAACTACCGAAACATTTCTGACGAGGCGCCATGGACACCAAGCATTCTTTGGTTAATTCGCTGCGCAACAAGTTTTGGCAATGGGTGGCGCGGCGTGCACCCAAGGCACCTGCTGTAACCCTGCAACACAAATCCATTTATGTCTTTCCTGGCCGCCAAGGCTTGCTGTTTATCTTTGTGTTGGGATTGATGTGGCTATTGGGTACCAACTACGAAAATAATCTTATCCTGGCGGCAGCATTTCTATTGATGAGCATGATGATTGTCTCAGTGGTTCATGCATTTCGTAATTTGGCTGGACTGCGTTTTACGGCTATCGGTAGCCAGCCAGTGTTTGCCGGTGATTACGTGCGTTTTGATGTTTTACTGGAGGCAGCTCCGCGCACCGATCATGAAAACATCCAACTCAGCCTCGACGAGAATGTCTCCATCGCTGTGGATGTTCCCAAGGCTGGAGAGCAGCGGCTAAACCTCTCTGCTAAAACCCACCGGCGTGGCTGGTTTGAACCTGGGCGCTTGTCGGTTAAGAGCCATTATCCCCTGGGGCTGATCCGTGCCTGGTCATGGATTCAACTGGATGCTAAAGCGCTGGTGTATCCTGCGCCTCTGGCTTCTGCCGCACCGCCCATGAAGCCGGCTAATTCGCAACAGGGTGATTATCTGTCCAGAGAAAACAGTGAAGACTTTCAGGGTTTTCAGCGTTATCAGGCGGGCGCGCCTTTAGCTCATGTGGCCTGGAAACAATTTGCGCGCGGCGCCGGCTTACACCTGAAAGATTATGTGGGTTATCAAAATCAACAAGTCTGGTTGGATTGGGATGGTTTGCCGGGGTTGGACACGGAAACCCGTTTGTCGCAACTGTGTTATTGGGCCCTGGAACTGGCAAAGACCCACACCGAATTCGGCCTGCGTTTGCCCGATACGACGATTGAGTTGGGCGTAGGAAGTGCACATCAGGATCGGGTTCTGCGCGCACTGGCGTTGTTCGAAGTTGATGATCCGGATGCGGGAGGTCGAGGCTATGCGTGAAGCTGACCAGATACCGCGCAACAGCCTTGCCTGGTTGTTACTGGCCCAGGCCGTCATCCTCGCACCCCATGTGGTGCATGTTCCCTTGTGGATTTGGGGTGTGTGGTTGTTTGTGGTGTTCTGGCGCTGGCAGATCTTTCGTGGCGCCTGGGGGTTTCCCGGTTGGGCGGTAAAACTGGTGTTGGTGGCCAGCAGCAGTGCAGGTATATATCTTGTCTACCGTGGCAGCTTCGGGGTGCAGACCATGGTCGGGCTGCTGATCGTAGGATTTATTCTGAAGCTTATCGAAATGCGCAAACGCGGTGATTTATTGCTCCTGTGTCACCTGGGCTACTTTGTCATCGCCACCCAGTTTCTGTTCTTTTCCAATGTCTTTGCCGCGCTTTATGGGCTGCTTTCCCTGACGGTACTTTCCGCTACTTTGCTTGCTTCACATCAATCCCTGGACCAACACCGCTTTTGGCGCACATTGCGTTTGACCGGCATGCTGGTTTTGCAGGCAATACCCTTAATGCTGTTGTTGTTTTTAATTGCTCCGCGGGTTGGTCCTTTGTGGGCAGTGCCCGTGAATTCGAGTGCTGCTAAAACCGGCATGAGCGATACCATGTCTCCTGGTGATATCAGCCAGCTCAGCCGCTCGGCTGAATTGGTATTCCGTGCGACCTTTGATGGTGATGTGCCACCCCAGTCCGAGCTGTATTGGCGAGGACTGGTATTCTCCCATTTCGACGGGCGCCGCTGGTCGCAGTCGAACGCTCAGATATCCCGCGCCAACATTAACTGGCAGGAACAGGAGCGGGCTGATTGGCGCGATGAGCTGCGGTATGAGGGGAGAGAGTATCGTTATCAAGTCATTATCGAGCCAACACAGCAACCCTGGTTGCTTTCCTTGACGGCACCTCAGCAATGGGACAGTGAGGCGGGATTAACCCAAGAACTAAACCTGCAACGCAAAAGGCCTATTACCCAACGTATCCAGTATCGCATCACATCGTCTTTGGCTTTCAGCTACCAAGCGGATCAATTGGAGGATTGGCAACGACGGCAAGCGCTGCAATTACCTGGTGGTAGTAACCCGCGTACCCGGGAAATTGCCGAACAATGGCAACGGGAGGCAGGTTCGGCGGAAGCTCTGATTGAGCGGTTACTACAGCATTACAATGCCAGCTTTCGTTATACCCTTCAGCCTCCCATCCTTGGCCAGGAAAGTGTGGATGAGTTTCTTTGGCAGACTCAGAAGGGTTTTTGCGAACACTTTGCCAGTAGTTTTGTATTCTTTATGCGCGCCGCCGGTATACCCGCTCGAGTTGTCGTGGGGTACCAAGGCGGTGAATACAATCCCCTGGAGAATTATTACGCCGTGCGTCAGCGTGAGGCGCATGCCTGGAGCGAGGTATGGTTGCCGGGACGCGGCTGGGTCAGGATTGATCCGACGGCAGCCGTGGCGCCTGAACGCATAGAGCAGGGGGTAGATTTTTCATTAGAGGAAGAAGATATCCAACTACTCGACAATTCCTTCGTGAGCGGGATTTCGCTACTCAATACCCTGCGCTTGCGGTGGGAGGGTTTTAATTATCTCTGGAGCCGCTGGGTTCTGGGATACAACGCTGAAACACAGGGCGCATTCCTTGAGCGCTTGCTCGGTGGTATGGATATCTGGCGCATTGCGTTGTTTGTTTTGGTGGCGGGTGCACTGATCATCGGTGCCATTATGCTGTTTCTGTTGTGGGGGCAGCGCAAGCGGTACCATTATCCAGCAGATCGTTACTATCAACGCTTTTGTAATAAGTTGGCCCGTTCCGGGTTCTCCCGGCAGCCGGGCGAAGCACCGCGAGATTTTGCGCAGCGGGTGTCGCAGCAGCGACCAGATTTATCGACACCTTTGTATACCATCACCGAACTTTACGAATGGGCCAGCTATGCGGGCAATCAAGCTGCATTGGTTGATCTTAAGCGTGCCGTTACACGTTTTGTGGTTCGACCCGGCCTTTCCTCCTGATTCACCATAATGGGCATCAACAGGGCGCATGCACACTTGCTTGCGCATATATTGTGCTTCTTATTATTGATGTGCATTTTTATTGTGCATTCATATGGATAGCTGTCTTATTTTGGTGCGATCCTGGGGCCGTTATTCATCCTCGTATCTTGCAAGTCTTTGAATTTAAATAAATTATTGATTTGGCGTAATTCTTGCTGAGCCGAATTATCTGCACAAAACTGTTGCGGAATTATGAGGTTTGCACCTCGTTTAACCAAAATATCAATCGATAAAACCCATTTGTTGACAACTTGTCAGGTTATTCAACCTTATCGCTATCGTTGGTGATTCAAAGTGGGGCATTTATGGTGATCTTACAGCTCGCTGCTAGCAGATGAGCATACAACTATAAGGAGTGATCATGAAAAACGTCGCCCGTGCGCTTTTCTCTTTCTCAACCCTCGCCGCCATCCTCATGGCTGCTCCCGCCGCCTGGGCTCTGGACGGCGTTGACGGGGCCAACACGGCCTGGATACTCACTGCCACCGCTCTGGTGTTATTCATGACCTTGCCCGGCCTGTCATTGTTTTACGGTGGTCTGGTGCGGGTCAGAAACGTGTTATCTGTATTAATGCAATGTTTTGCCATCGCCTGCTTGATGTCGTTGTTGTGGATGATTGCCGGCTATAGCCTCAGTTTCGGTGATGGCAACGCTTATATCGGTGACTTCAGCAAAGTATTTCTGGCTTCGGTCGGTGAGGATGCCTTGTGGGGCGACATTCCCGAGAGTCTATTCGCCACCTTTCAAATGACCTTTGCCATTATTACGCCGGCATTGATCGTGGGCGCCTTTGCCGAGCGCATGAAGTTTTCTTCCATGTTGCTGTTTTCCGCGCTCTGGTTATTCGCCGTGTATGTACCGGTATGCCATTGGGTGTGGAGCGGTAATGGCTGGCTATTCAATATGGGGCTGCTGGATTTTGCCGGTGGTACGGTGGTGCATATTACTGCTGGTGTCGCCGCCCTGGTGGCAGCGCTGGTTATGGGTAATCGCAGCGGCTTTCCGACGACGCCCATGCCACCGCATAACATGACCATGACCGTCACTGGCGCAGGCATGCTCTGGGTCGGTTGGTTTGGTTTTAACGCGGGCAGTGCACTGGCAGCGAATGGCAATGCCACCATGGCGATGCTGGTCACACATATCTCCGCAGCGGCCGGCTCCCTGGCCTGGATGACCATCGAATGGATCAAATTCCGTAAGCCCAGCGTCCTGGGTATTGTGACCGGCATGGTCGCTGGTTTGGGAACCATCACCCCGGCCTCGGGTTATGTTGGCCCGGGCGGTGCTTTGATTATCGGTTTGTGTGCCGGTGTGGTGTGTTTCTTTATGACGCAATTGATCAAGCGTGTGTGGAAGATCGACGATTCGCTCGATGTGTTTCCAGTCCACGGTGTCGGCGGTGTTCTGGGGACTATCCTGGCTGGCATATTTGCTTCTACCGAACTGGGTGTATTCAGCGGCCAAGGTTTTGCGGAAGGAATTAACAGCATCGGTGAACAATTGGGCGTTCAGTTTATCGGCGTGATCGTCACTTTTGTTTATACCGCTGTGGTCACCTATATTTTGCTGAAGATCACGGGTGTATTGACCGCTGGTTTACGAGTAACCAAAGAAGAAGAGATGGTGGGGCTCGATATCAGCTTGCACGAAGAGGATGGTTATAAGCTTTAATACAGGCGCATAAAAAAACGCCATGGCAGCCGGCGGTTGTCATGGCGTTTTGTTTTCCGGGGATCGCATTCTCATTAGCGAAAAGCAATCAATGCTGCCGTCACGGCAACATTCAGGGATTCCACGCCGTTATTCATCGGAATGCGCACGCGCTGGTTGCAGAGTTTTTCAACCTCTTGCGATACACCTTCAGTCTCATTGCCTAATACATAAATACACGCGCTCTTCGGGTGAAAGTCTTTCAGGGTCTCAGACGCATGGGATGAGAGGCAACAGATATCCACGCCGCGTTGTTGAAAATCCTTGAGCGCACTTGCCAGGCTATTACAACGCAATATCGGCGCACGAAACAAGGTGCCGGCACTGGCTTTGATGACCAGTGGGTCAATCTGCGCACTGCCTTTTTGTGGCAATAAAATGCCATTGATATTTCCCGCGCAGGCTGAGCGGATAATCATGCCCAGATTCTGCGGGTTATTGACGCCGTCCAGTGCCAGTAAGGTGAAAGACGTTGATGGGCTTTCCTTGATAAATGCTTCGTAGGTTTTGTAGCCGCGCAGTTCCAGATCAGCTGCTACGCCCTGATCCTGTTTCGCATTTTTGGATATACGCGATAGCGCTGCGCGCGAGTGATAAACAATCTCAGCGCCTTTTTCCTGCGCTATAGCGATGATGTCATCAAGAATATCTGCCGACTTATTGCTGTCTGCCAAATGCAGACGATAAATGCCTACCGCTGGGTCTTGTAAGGCTTCAAGCACAGGCTTGCGGCCGTATACGGTGAGCAGATTTTCAAAAAAACGTTTTTTGTCGCGGTAGGTTTCGCTATCGGTTTTGTTCATGGAGGCTATAGGGGTGTAAGTGATCGGGATGCGGATTATATCCCGATCAGGGTGTGTGACGTGAAAGATTCAGCAGCGCTTTTGTTCTTGCAGCGATTCTTATTTTAAAACAGGTTAATCAATACCGCACATAGCGCGCTTCATCGTTGTGCATTAACGCGTGCAAAATTAATCGTCGATTGATAAGACCCACCAGTTTGCCATTGACTACCACCGGGTAGTTTTTAGGTTTGTTCAACAACATGGTTTCAGCTATTTCAAGAATTGACGTGTCCGGTGTGACGGTCAGAACATCCTTGCGCATGATGCTGGTGACGGGGGGCGGCTCATCACAGAAAAACGCGCTATTAAGCATCTCCTTTATGCAATCCTGTTCTGACACGAAGCCAACAACTTGCCGGTTTGCATCAATAACCGGCGCGCCGGTGAGGTTGTTGGTGAGCAGGTGATCAACGACTTGTTCTACATTGGCGGAGACGAGAATGGCGTGCGCATTATGCTGCATATAATCTTTGACAAGAATGGATGGCATTGCGTGATCCTCCACTGAGTACTCAGTTAAAAGCTTAGACCACAACCGCGTACATTTCCGCCGTAATTCAAGTCTTTGTTATACGTCCTCACATAATGTTTTGTAGGCACGCACGGCTTTGTCCAATCCCATCGCGATGGCGTCGACAGTTAATGCGTGGCCGATAGACACTTCCAGCAAGTCAGGGACCATTCGAAACATGGGCAGGTTTTGCAGATTCAGGTCATGTCCGGCATTCAGGCCGATACCGATTTTTTGTGCGTGAACAGCGGCATCAAAATAGCGTTTGAAAAGCACGTCGAATTCAGCATCTTGATGCTTGAATGCTTCGGCATAAGGGCCGGTGTACAACTCGATACGGTCTGCACCTATATCCTTGGCCAAACTGATTTGGTCGATGTCCGGGTCCATAAACAGGCTGACACGTACCCCGATGTCCTGCAATTCCCGGATCAAAGGGCGCAATTGCGCGCCGGACCTATGCAAATCAAAACCGTGATCTGAAGTTAATTGATCATTGTTATCGGGTACCAGCGTGCATTGGTGTGGTCGCGTATCACGCACCAATTTAATAAAGCCAGGAAAGCTTCCCATCGATTCCGCGTAAGGATTACCTTCGATATTAAATTCGATGGTGCCTTTGTCGCGTACCAGTTCTGACAACACATAGACATCGCCGGGACGAATGTGTCGTTGGTCCGGGCGCGGGTGAACCGTCAGGCCGTCAGCACCAGCGGCGAGACAGATCTCGGCATGACTCACCAGGTCGGGGTAATTGCCCGGACGAGAGTTACGAATTAAGGCAATCTTATTCAGGTTAACGCTTAATGCTGTGCGGCTCATGAGCGTGGCACCAGCGCGTCACTGACATTGTTGTTTTTCAGTGGGTCTTTCCTTTCCGTTTGACCTGTTGCACTTTGATTGCTTTTGTCCAGGCGCGTAGCGCTGAGGATGCGCACTGCATAATTGGGCGCGTCGGGAAAAGCGCGGAACATCCCGCGTGGCTCAGCCACAATTTTTTCTACAACATCCATGCCTTCCACGACCTTACCGAAAACGGCGTAACCGGGTTTATTTTCTTTGGCATCCAATGAAGGATTGGCTCGCAGGTTAATAAAAAATTGCGAGGTGGCGCTGTCGGGATCGTTAGTGCGGGCCATTGACAGGGTTTTATAGTCGTTCTTTAAACCGTTATTGGATTCATTCTTTATTGGATCGCGGGTGGCTTTCCCCGCAAATTCAAAATTCATACCGCCGCCCTGAACCACAAAACCGGGAATGACGCGATGAAAGATGGTGCCGTCATAAAATTTACTGTCGACGTACGCAAGGAAATTTGCCACGGTGATCGGCGCTTCCTTCGGATAAAGTTCTATCACAATAGTGCCCAGATCGGTTTTTAAAGACACCTGAGGGTTTTGTTGTGCAGCCACCAGTGAAGACACCAGACTTAGCAGCAAAATTGCCATTGTTTTTTGCATAACCTTGTAACTCATTAGTAATCTCCACATCTCACATCAACGCCATTCTGACTGCCGCTTGCGTTTGCCCAGCGCTTGTAACAGGAAAGACAAAATGACCCCACAAATTAACAAGCCCGCACCATATACCCACTGGTTGTAGCGCTCAGCATCGCGCAATTGCTCGTTCTCCGCTTGCAATACATCCACTCGCGTTTGTAACAACTGATTATTTTCGTGGATACGCTGGTTTTCTTGCTCCAGATCCACTGCCGCAGCGGAGGTTTGACGCAGGCTCTCTGTGTTCTCTATTAGCGCTTGATATTCCTGCTGCAAGGTTTCATGTTCGACCTGTAATTGATCGTGTGCTTTTTGGCGTTCCAGAGCTTCTTTCGCCGAGGATGAGGCTTTAGCCAATTGGGCATTGACCCGCTCAAGCTTAATGGCCGCTGTCGGTTCATTAATCAGGTGCTGGGTACGAATCCAACCTTGTACCCCATCGGTTGTCTCCACCAATGCCCAGGCGTCATTGCTCGCGTCCTGTTCTTCGCGAACCAGACGCAAACGTGTTCCGCTGGTCAGCGCCGCCTTTACGACTTCCGTGTTGTTACTCATGCCGGCACGTAGCGGCACATACATCACGTCAGAAATGTAGCGCACATTGGCTTGCGCAAACACATTCAGTGAAACCACCACCGAGATCAGTGAGCAAATCAAAGCCAGGCGCATTGATGGCGGAATAAGCAGGTTTTTTTTCACGGCGATTCAGTTCCTGTTGTCAGCGAGGTGAAGATGATGTGTTATGGCAAAACTTTTTTAAACGGCTTGACGATAACCTTTTGGTAAACCCCGGCTGCTACATAGGGGTCGGCGGCGGCCCAGGCTTCGGCATCCTGTAAGGATGGAAATTCAGCCACAATCAAACTGCCACTAAAGCCGGCATCGCCGGGGTTATCGGAATCGATCAAGGGGTGTGGTCCAGCCAGTACAAGACGCCCGGCATCTTTAAGTGCTTGCAGGCGCGCAAGGTGATCCGGGCGCGCACTTTTGCGTAAAGCCAAACTGTCGGTAACGTCTTCGCTGATGATGGCGTAAAGCATGGTTGTTCCTTACATAAAAAATTAGTTGGCCGAAAAGAGTCAGTTGGCGCTGCCATCGTTGATAATGTCTTCGAGCGTCAGTTGGGTAAGCCGATGAATATTGCGGAACAGGTAATACATTGCTCCCATCATGAAGATGGTGACCGGCAGTGCAATAACTGGAAAGCTGAGCGCTGTCATCTTGCCCAGCTCCGCATTGAAGGCTTCGGTGCCTGGCGCACTGACCACCAACATCTTCGCCAGGATATAGTTCAGTGCGGATGATAAAAAGAACGAACCGGCGACCAGAAAGGAAGCGTTTTTCAAGGTTTTTTCGAAGGCTGCTTCGGTGCCGTTTTGCTTGAGCGCCGCCGCAATCTTGTCGACCTTCAGAACGGTGTCGTTGTAGAGAAAGGTTTTGACGAGAGGATAGGGTGTTTTAATCGAAATCAATGTCACAAGGCCGATCAGGCCGGGGATGGCGGCTTCCTTGATCGCAATATATTGCGGGTCCAGTTGCAGCAGGCTGATGCCGCCGGTAAGCAGCACGCTGATAAAACCCAGCGCTGAGAAAATATTAAATTTGCGATTGATGAAAAAGTCGCGCAAACCGTAAGTAATCGGAAAGGCGAGCGCAACCACCACGGCCCACTGTGTCCCCAAATGCTGTTCGCCGCTGAGTTTCATCAGGATCAAGGTGGGAATCACAATATTCAACAGAATATTGAACAGCAGGTTTTCTTTTTTCGGTTTGCGCGCGTTGGTTTTATCCGGCGAACCCGTGGTATTTGGAGAAGAGTTGTCGGAATTCACGGTATTTTCCACTTTGTTGTCAGAAACGGTTTCAGTCATTGTCATTACCGGTGTCATAATAGGTTGCGTCATAACAAGCTTTGTCCCTTGTTATTGACCTGATCCGCCTCCTGCTTCCATCCCTGTGTACCACTAGACGTGTAAGGAATTCGGTTTGATTTTTGATCTTCACTGTCACAGTAATCAGTCGGACGGTATTTTAAGCCCTGATGCCTTGTTGTCGAGGGCTAAAGCGAAAGGCGTCGACGTACTGGCGTTGACAGATCACGATACCATAGCCGGTTTGGCGAGCGCCCGGCAAGCGGCCAGTCAACAAGGTGTGCAGCTTATCAATGGAATCGAATTTTCCAGCCAGTGGGGCCGGAATGGCGCGCATATTGTGGGACTGGGTGTAGATACTGCAAGTTCCTCATTACGAGATGCCATTACCGCTCAACAGGATGCCCGTACCCAACGCGCGCTGGCGATTGCAGAACGCCTGCAAAAAGCCGGCTTTTCCGATGCGCTGGAGGGCGCGCAAACCTTGGCTGGTGATGCGTTGGTGGGGCGCCCTCATTTTGCCCAATGGTTAGTGAATATCGGTGCTGTAGCTAATATGAATGCGGCATTCAAGAAATATCTCGGTGCCGGAAAGCCTGCCGATGTGAAATATCAGTGGCCTGTGATGTCCACTGTTATTGAATGGATTCACGCTGCGGCAGGGGTTGCGGTGTTAGCGCACCCCTGCAAATATGATCTGACGCGAACCAAGATGTGCGCGCTGATCGGTGACTTTGCCGCTGCTGGGGGCGATGCGTTGGAAGTTATCAGCGGTCAACAGGCTGCCGGCGTCGCAGAGGATCTAGCGCGTATCGCTGAAGCGAATCAACTTTATGCATCTTGCGGCAGTGATTTTCATATGCCCGACCAACCCTGGCAGGAATTGGGCAATTTCGGTGTATTACCCACGCGTTGCCGCCCGGTATGGCAGCTGTTGGGATTTCAAGCGTAAGCTGCGTCAAGCAGCCGGCAAACACAATAGACAAGAAGAAATGTAAGGAGTAACTGTGGCGCAGTTTTTTCAGATTCACCCTGATAACCCGCAAGCCCGCCTGATCACTCAGGCGGTAGATATTATCCGTAAAGGTGGGTTGGTTGCCTATCCGACGGATTCTGCCTACGCGGTGGGCTGCCACATTGGCGACAAGATGGCGCTGGATCGCATCCGTGCTATGCGTCAACTCGATAAACATCACAACTTCACCCTGATGTGCCGCGACCTTTCAGAGCTGGCGACTTATGCCCGTGTTGATAATCGGGTTTTTCGGTTATTGAAAAACCATACGCCCGGACCTTATACCTTCATTCTGGAGGGCACCGCCGAAGTGCCACGTCGTTTGATGCACCCTAAACGCAAAACCATCGGATTGCGTGTTCCCGACAACAAGATTGCGCTGGCCTTGATGGAAGAGCTGGGCGAACCTCTGATGACCAGCAGCCTGCTCCTGCCCGGGGATGAATTTCCCCTGAGCGACCCTTACGACATTCGCGATACGCTGGAGCATCACGTTGAACTGGTTATTGATGGCGGCTATTGCGGCATAGAGCCCACCACCGTCATCGACCTGACCGGGGATACACCGGAACTGATTCGCCAGGGTAAAGGTGATTTCTCAGATTTCGCTGCTAATTAATTGATTTTAAATGCTTGTTAGGGATTTCCCGCGGTGCTGTCACCACTGCGTAATAATGGCTATAATGCCCCCCTCAATCCGCCCGGGGTGTGTAGTTTTTTGTCGTTTCGGGCGCTTCCGTGGTTAATGTGGATCTCTCTTTGTGAATAATCCTATCAGCGATACCCTCGACGAGGCTGGCGAAGTGACGACCGATTCGTCTTCCACGCCGCCTGCGCCCGAAGCGCAACCGGGAGATAGCCACGGAACTCCTCATCGCCCCAGTCAGGCTGAAATGCCTTTTGCCATGGTTCACGGCAAGGCCTATACCCAGTTACCTCAGGATCTCTACATCCCGCCGGATGCTCTTGAGGTTTTCCTCGAAGCCTTCGAGGGGCCATTGGATTTACTGCTCTATCTGATCCGGCGCCAGAACATCGATATCCTCGATATCAATGTCTCTGAAATCACCAGTCAATACATGGCCTATGTGGACCTCATGGAAGCGCACCAGTTTGAATTGGCTGCCGAATATCTGGTGATGGCAGCGATGTTGGCGGAAATTAAATCGCGCATGTTGCTGCCGCGTTCGGCGGAAGAAGAGGAAGAGGGTGAAGATCCCCGCGCTTCATTGATTCGCCGTTTGCAGGAATATGAGCGCTTCAAACAGGCTGCTGAAGATGTAGATAAGTTGCCGCGCATCGGACGCGATGTCTATCAGGCTACCGCCCAGGCACCGGACCGTAACCTTACGCGCCCGGAGCCGGATGTTGAATTGCAGGAACTCCTACTGGCACTGTCCGAGGTGCTGCGGCGTGCCGATATGTTTGAAAGTCACCATGTATCACGTGAAAAACTCTCCACCCGTGAACGTATGGCCCAGGTACTGGATAAACTGGCGCACAACCATTTTGTTCCTTTTGTCAGTCTGTTCAGGATTGAAGAAGGGCGCCTGGGGGTTGTGGTGACCTTCCTGGCGGTGATGGAATTAATCAAGGAATCGCTGGTAGAAATTGTACAGAGTGAATCTTTTGGACCAATACACGTAAAAGCTCGCATGTCATGACCATAGAAAATACTGACGAAATTACATCGGAACTCGACGAATTCGAGCCGGACAATGAAAACCTGGAAGAGAGCGGTCGCGAAGAAGATCGTGATGAGGACGTGGATGAAGGTAGCGAGGAAGACAGCCCCGCCGTCAACCCCCATTCGCTCTCCGTTGACCAGGAACAATTGCGCAAGATTATCGAAGGTGCGCTGCTCGCAGCAGGTCAGCCGCTGACCGTGGCGCGGCTGCTGGAATTATTTGATGAAAAAGTCGCACCCACCAAAGAAGAGGTATTGGCTGCTTTGCAGGCGATAGAAACCGCTTGTGAGGAGCGCGGCTTCGAGCTGAAAGAAGTCGCGTCCGGTTGGCGTTTCCAGGTGCGTGAGGGGCTTGCTCCCTGGGTCAATCGTATGTGGGAAGAGAAACCGCAAAAATACTCCCGTGCGCTGCTGGAAACCCTGTCGTTGATTGCCTATCGTCAACCGATTACCCGTGGTGATATTGAGGAAATTCGTGGTGTCGCGGTGAGTTCGCACATCATGAAAACATTGATGGAGCGTGAGTGGGTCAAGGTCGTCGGCCATCGCGATGTGCCGGGGCGGCCATCACTTTATGCCACCACACGCCAGTTTCTCGATTACTTCAACCTGAAAAGCCTGGAAGACCTGCCATCCTTAAGCGAAATTCGCGATCTGGATGAAATGAACCCCGTGCTCAATCTGGGTGGCGATGAGGAAGGATTAGGTGAGCCGGATACCGATGCGCCTATCCCGGATAACCCTGACGCTGCTACTGAAGACGCCGCAACCGAAGACAGTCTCGAAGAGTTTGTCGAAGGTGAAGATGCCTTTGAAGTGATTGAAGACTCGCCCCAGGACCTTGTCGATGACAAGGCGACGCTGAGCGACACAACAGACACCAACCCTGCGGCAGACGCCGCGAATGAGGACGAGGAGCCTCGCAACGACTAATCTTGTTGCACTAGCCTATGGTAAAAAATCCCCATCAAGATCCATCCGACAAGCCGCGCAAATCAGGTAAACCGGCAGCGTCCGATCGACCCGTAAACAGCAAGAAAACACGCCCTCAACCGCCGGTTGGTGCCGGTAAAGCAAAATCTGCAAAACCTCGTTCAACTGACAAGTCCGTGTCTGTCGATCATGGGGCTGCCAGTGGCGCGGCGACTGGCAATGCCGGCGATGAGAAGCTTCAGAAGGTATTGGCTCGTGCAGGGCTGGGTTCCCGACGCGAGATGGAGCGTGCGATCGAGGGCGGGGCGGTCAAGGTGAATGATCAGATTGCCAAACTGGGTGATCGGGTCACCCCCGCCGACAAGATATTTTTTAATGGTCAACGGGTCGCCACCCGGACCGACATGTCCCGCCGCCGCGTTATTCTTTACAACAAACCGGAGGGCGAGATTTGCTCGCGCTCAGACCCGGAAGGGCGCCGCACGGTTTATGACAGCCTGCCACCCATTAAAGGCGAGCGTTGGATCTCCGTAGGACGACTCGACTTCAACACCAGCGGCTTACTGCTGTTTACCAACGACGGTGAGTTGGCCAATAAGCTGATGCACCCTTCATCAGTGATCGACCGCGAATACCTGGTGCGCATTCAGGGAACGGTGGATGACGAGATGAAAGAGCGTTTGCTGGAAGGCGTGTTGCTGGAAGATGGCGTTGCACGTTTTACCGATATCGTTGAGGGTGCGGGCGAGTCGCGCAACCGCTGGTTCTATTGTGTCGTGATGGAAGGACGCAATCGTGAAGTGCGGCGTTTGTGGGAATCCCAGGGCGTTAAAGTCAGCCGACTCAAGCGCGTGCGATACGGCAATATTTTTATTCCTTCCCATGTGCGCGTCGGGCAGTGGATGGAGTTAACTGAAAAGGAAATTTACGACTTGTGCCTTACGGCCGGTTTTGATAAAGGCAGTTTGGGCAAGCCCACCCCGCCGACACGAGACGAAGCCATCAAGCTCCAACGCCATGAAAAACGCTTGCGGGCCGCTTCGGCGCCGCGCCGGCCCGTTGTTCCGCCTCGTAAAAAACAGCCTGAATAATTTTTTACTGACCTGAGCAATTTTTACTGAATAGCGCCGGCCCCGATTGCACGGCCGGTTCGCAATATTGCATGCTTTTTATTGATGTTTTTGAAGTGTGGGGCGGGCTGGATCAGCTCGCCGCCTGCAAATTCATGATGCAATTGCGACCGTTGGCTTTAGCGTAGTAAAGCGCCTTGTCTGCTCGCTCAAATATTGCATCGATTTTTTCTTTATCGCGTCCCCGGCTTCCTACACCGATACTCACGGTGGTGGCAAAGCTGTCTTTTTCCTCACCGAAGCGCAATTTAGCAATTTCACGCCGCAGTCTTTCCGCGATAATCAACGCACCGCTGGCGCCGGTTTTCCTCAGCAGTACAACAAATTCTTCACCGCCGTAACGAAAGGTGATATCTGATTCCCGACATACAGTTTGAATTCTACTCGCAACTTCTCGCAGCACCTGGTCGCCGCGACTGTGGCCATGTTTGTCGTTGATCAATTTGAAGTGATCGATATCAATCATCAATAATGACAGATCCTGGTCATAGCGCTCGGCCAGTTGCAGTTCCTGGCGCAAGGCTTTATCCAGGGCAATGCGATTTCCCAGTCCGGTCAATGGATCTTGCAGGGCTAAAGCGATGGCGTCCTGGTAACGGAGTGCATTGCGTAAGGGATACACCAAATGAGCCAAAAGACTCTCAAGCAAAGCAAGTTCCTCATCCGCAAAACGTTTGCTGCGGCTAAGGACAACCTCACCCAAATAACTTTCGGCGACATTTAATCGATAGTCGCAATGATGAACGGCCTCGCGACCCAGTTTCAGTGTTTCATCATGGTTGAAGTGATAACGCAGCCCTTGTGCACCCAGAATGTTTTCCAGGTGAGAAAAGAACACAGCAATAATCTCGCGCGGCTCCTGATTGATTTGTAATCCCTGCATAAGTTTGTTGCGCGCTTCAAGCAGCTCCGGCGCTGAAAGGTGAGGTATTGCGGACGGGGCAGCAGAATATTCGCCCTGAGCAGTTTCGCTCCGTGCGTTTTTCACCATGGTCATATCCCGCATATGCTTTACCTGTTATTCAACTCTTGTTGCTGCGCAAGCAATCCGTTTAGTAAATACTTGAGGATGCTACAGGCAGGTTTCGCCAATGATCTGGCTTTGCTTATTGAGTTGTGAGCGAAAAGTATGCCAGCTTCGTTGTAGCTATTAAAATGCTAATAAAATCAATCAATTAAACGGTTATATTAATTTTATTTGTGAGCTGATTGCGACGGGATTGTGGCGTATAAATCATTGATTGGCGGCAAGAATTTGCCGCTCGTCAAAAGTTTGGCTACTGGCTACTGGCTACTGGCTACTGGCTAGGGCGGTTAGGTTTTTTTCTCGGCGGGGATTTGCACGCTGACGCACAAGCCGCCATTGATAAGATTGCGGGCGCTGATCTTGCCTTTGTGCAGGGCAACGGTCCGCTGGGCAATAGCCAGACCCAAGCCATAGCCACCGCTTTCGCGGTCCCTGGCCTGATCCGTGCGGAAGAATGGCTCGAAGATATCCTCCAGGGCATTTTCCGGTACGCCGGGGCCACTATCACAAGTGTGGACGATGTATTGTTGGTCGCTGTCCAGATAGTGCAGATCCAGGGTAATACTGCCCCCCTGGGGGGTGTAATGCAGCGCGTTGCGCAGGATATTCTCGAACACACCGATCAACATATTGCCGTGGGTTTGCACCAGTGCTTCGTCGACGGTGGAGCTCAACTTCAGATCAATGTGCTTGTCTTCGGCATCCTGACGGTAATTTTCCAGCAGGGTTTCCAGGAGAACCTGAATATCCAGCGCGTCGTCCAACTCCCATTCACCGTTATCCAGCACGGGCAGGGCGAGGATGTCAGAAATCACATTATTCAAATAATCTGCCGCTTGTTTAATCCGCGCGAGTTCCTTATCGACGCTACCATTACTGCGTTGCTGGGCGAGACCCAGGGCGATTTGCAGGCGGGCCAACGGCGAGCGCAACTCGTGGGAAACATCTTTAATCAGACGCTTTTGTTCGAGCATGGCTTTTTCAAGGCGCTCGGTCATGTGGTCAAAATCGCGGCCCAGCGCGGCAATTTCATCATTGCGCCCGGAGAATTGCTTGCCGACCCGCACACTTAAATCACCGCGCGCAATTTGTTGTGTTGCTTTCTGCAAGGTATTCAGGCTGCGCGTGAAATGGCGTGCGAGGAAGAAGCAGGCGCTGCCGCTGATCAGTATTGAGACCAGCAACAACGGCCAGATATTCTCGATAAACATTTCCCACAGGATGTCGCGATCCGAGCCGTCATCTCGGCCTGGGGAGATGGTGATCAACTTCACGCTATTGCCATCGTTAAGCGTGATGTAGCGACCGAATAATTTGCGATTGCGATCCTGGACTTTATCGTAGGGATGACGACTGGTGAGTTTGGGCAACAAAACCAATACGCCGGGAGGCAGGGGGCGATCCAGCAGATCGCGGTTGTCTTTGTCCACCACATAGAAAAAACGGGTGGACCATGCGGGCATGCTACGCATGTCCTGCATCACCTGTTTGGTATTGCGATTGATCGCCGCACCGGTCATTTGAAACAGCAGGCGTTTGGCCGGCTCTTCGTCGCGATCAATTGAGCGTTGCATGCGGTCCGGTGTCATGTCGAACCAATGCACGACGACGTTAGTGGCCACAATAATCAGGGCGGTAATCAACCAGAAGGTGATAAATATCTTGAGATACAGGCGGGTCATGAAGGGTTATTCGGTATCGTTCAATGTAAGCATATAACCTGCACCGCGAACATTGATAATCAAATCCTTGTGGGCACCGACGGCGGTTAGTTTTTTGCGGATATTGCTGACGTGTACATCAATACTGCGATCATAAGGGGTCAGTTTGCGATTCAATGCCTGTTCCGTCATTTCATCTTTACTGATCACTTGCCCCGCACTGCGCACCAATAACTCCAACACACTGAATTCTGTACCGGTCAGAGGCACATCAGTGTCTTCCCAGGTCACACTGCGACTGCCCAGATGAAGGGTCAATTTGTCTGAGCTGATCCGCTCCACCGCCTGTTGCGCAGCCTGGTTTGGCGTAGCCCGACGCAATACTGCGCGGATGCGTGCAACCAGCTCGCGCGGGTCGCAGGGTTTGGGCAGATAATCATCAGCACCGATCTCCAGACCGATCACCCGATCAATCGTGTCGCCTTTAGCCGTGAGCATCAGTACCGGCGTCTGGCATTTCTGACGCAATTGTTTGAGCACATCAAAACCATTGCGGATGGGCAGCATGACATCGAGAACGATAGCGGCGTACTGATTGTGGTTGGGAAGGTCTACGGCTTGCTGTCCATCGTGCACCATGTCGACGACGAAGCCTTCAGTGGAGAGATATTCATTCAGTAATTGGCAGAGTTCTTTATCGTCATCGATCAAAAGCAATTTATTCATGGGTAGTCCATCTGATCAGATACTGTGGAAGTAAGTGTGCTACAGCGCCACGCAAAGTGTCATGGTTATTGTGAATTGTTTAACCCTTCTTAACATTGCATCAGAGATACTGGCTCCAACGACAACAAGAGCATTTCATCAGGCTCTCGTCGTAAAAACCTGTTGGTAACTGACCTGAGTGGGTATTACTTGAATGATAGGTCGCGTTGCCAAGAGAGCAAGTCTGATCGACTAACCCTCGGAGATTCAATTATGAATACGATGAAAAATTGGCGTCATCTTATCACTGGTATTACCACCCTGGCGGTGGTTTCTTTGGGCAGTTACGCCCTGGCGGAAGAGACCGCAGACCCAGGTAAAGATTGCAAAGGCAAACACAGCTTTCATCAACACATGAAAGGAGACCGCCCATTTGAACACATGGCCAGAATGCTGGAACTCACCGACGAACAAAAACAGACATTAGCCGCACATAAAGATGAGCAACGCGCAAACTATCGTGAACAGCGCCAGCAAGTTCGTGAAGCGCAGCGAGCATTACATCAGGCGGTTGCCAACAACGCGGATGAAGCAGAAGTAGCCATACTGGCGGATAAACTGGGCGACCTGAATGCACAACAAGTGATCGCGCGGGCCAAGGACAAACAGTTTCTGCTCAGCATCCTGACACCGGAACAGAAAGAAAAAATGGAGCAGATGAAATCAAAGCGTAAAGAACACTGGCGCGAAAAAGCGGCTGATACCCGGGCCTGATCCGCTTCCTTCTGTTATCTGAATTGACATTAGCACAACGCAAGTTTGGCGTTAGGCTCTATGTTTCGAAACCCTCAATTCAGGGATGAATTGAGGGAGCTACAGGGAGGTATGCATGTGTTTTCGAAACATAGAGCCTAATGACAAACGAACTACGAAGCACCCTTGTAGTATTTATCACGAAGTTTGACCCTTGCACCCAACAAACAATGTTGGGAAAATCCGCACTCTTTTTGGCGGGCTCTAGCGGCCCGCCGACTCGATTCCTTTATATTCCGGCAATCCCGAGGTGAATGTGGGCAAGATAGGTCTGTTTTTCGGCAGTGACGAAGGTAATACCGAGCGTGTTGCCTACCGTATCCAGAAACGCTTCGGCGAAGATATGGTGGATGTGATGGATATTGCCGATGTTACCCAACTGGAATTTGCCGAGTACGACCGGATCATCCTTGGCATCCCCACCTGGGATTTTGGCCAGATTCAATCAGACTGGGAAGAATTCTGGGATGACATCGCCGCCGTGGATTTTGCTGGCAAGACGGTAGCCCTGTTCGGCTTGGGTGATCAGTTTGGCTACGGCGACTACTTTCTCGATGCCATGGGCATGCTGCACGATGTCATTATCCAGTCCGGCCCGGTCATCGTCGGGCACTGGCCCACGGAAGGCTATGAATTTGACGCATCCAAAGCCGAGATTCCCGGTGCGGGCATGTTTGTCGGCCTCGCATTGGATGAAGACCAGCAGGAACAACTGACCGCAGAGCGCCTTAATCGCTGGTGCGCCCAGGTTCACGCCGAGTTTGGCTTGGATACACCCTTGCAAGCCCTGGACGATTGATCAATCAGGGCGCTTCCGCCAGAAATACGGCGCGAATCGGCGCCGGATGGCCCTCCGCCGTTAACGCCGGGTTCTCAGGATCGAGAAATTCCGGCAGGGAATGGAAGCGCATCCAGTGGGTGGAGCGTTGTTCATCCGCAGTGGTAGGGCAGACATCCGCCACCCGCGGATTCGCAAAACCCATCTTGCGCAGCCAGGACACCAGCGTGGCGCAACTGGGCAAGAACCAGACATTATTCATCATCGCGTAACGGCCTTCGGGCACCAGCACCTCGCCCATCTCTCCTTCAATAACCAGCGTTTCCAACACCAATTGTCCGCCGGGACGTAAGGCTTCTTTCAGTTCGCGCAGATGATCCATAGGCGAGCGCCGATGGTAAAACACACCCATGGAAAACACCGTATCAAACGCCTGAAGTTTGGGAGGCAGGTCTTCTATACCTACCGGTAACACATCCACCGGAGCCTGCGCGTCAATCAGCTGTTTGATCATATGGAACTGCACGACGAAGCGCGGAGAGGGATCAATACCAACAACCCGTGAAGCGCCTGCGCCCAACATACGCCAACAGTGATAACCGTTGCCGCAGCCCACATCCAGAATCAGTCGATCCTTCAACGGCGTTAGATGCGGTAAAACCCGATCCCACTTCCAGTCCGAGCGCCATTCGGTATCGATGTGAATCCCATGGACATGGTAGGGCCCTTTGCGCCAGGGAATGAGTTGTTCGAGGGCCGCGCGCAGCTGTGCGCGAGTGGTTTCATCACAATCATCCGTGTTACCGATGACGACGCCACGCTGCAAATCGATCTGCGACGCTTTAACTGATGGCATTTGCATCAATGCCTGTTTCCAGCCCGGCAGATCACCGTAGCGTTGTTCGCTCAGGCCTGCAGCAATTTGAGCCGGCAAATCGGGCAGCCAGGGGGCGAGGGGCGTGTGGGGTAAGGCGGCGAGCAGAGCGTGGTAATCCATCATGGTTTGATTGCAATCATGGAGGCGAAATTAAAACATTGAAACCAGACATCCACGCTGCCAAAACCTGCCTCTCGCAGACGTTGGCGATGGGTCGCCAGGGTTTCGGGAATCAGCACATTTTCAATTGCGGAGCGCTTACGGGCAATCTCCAGATCGCTGTAACCGTTGCTGCGTTTGAAATTGTGGTGCAATTCGATCATCAGTTCATGATGAGGCTGGTCTTCAAAGGCAACCTTTTCAGACAATATCAATACGCCGCCAGGCAATAAGCCCTCGTAAATGGCCGTTAGTACAGCCAGGCGCTGGTCAACCGGAATGAACTGTAAGGTGAAATTCAGAACCGCCATGGAGGCGCGCTCAATATTGATGTCTTGCACATCGCCACAGACCAGCTCTACAGAAATTTCCCCGCTGTCGGCGGCAATAACTTGTTGGCAGCGTTCAATCATCGCGGCTGAATTATCAACACCGAGGATTCGGGTATTGGCGGCCCGAATGCGATGACGCATCGCCAGGGTCGCTGCGCCCAGAGAGCAGCCGAGGTCATAGCAGACACTGTCCGCCTGAACATAGCGCTCGGCCAGGTTGCCAATCATATTGATGATGGTGGCATACCCCGGAACTGAACGTTTGATCATATCCGGAAAAACATTGACGACGGTTTCATCAAAAACAAACGGCCCTGATTGGCCCAGGGGATTTGCATAAATGTTGTCGGGTTTATGGTCGGACATAGGTGTTGTCGGTTTGATAAATGGGGGCGCATTGTAACGCTCTGGCGGCAGGCAGAGTAGTTAAGTTTGTGTAAAAACGGCCCTGGTATCGATGCAATTTCATCAAAACGTCACAATTCAAAACGATGATATTGCGATGAATACACGCCAATCCCTTCCCTCTGTAAACGCTCTTTCTCCCGCGCAACCGGACCTGCACAGAGAATTGCAGCGCTTGATTGATTTACGTTTGCTGACGCCATTATTTCAGCCAATTTTTGCGCTCGACAGCCTTCGAATTCTTGGCTATGAAGCCTTGATTCGCGGCCCGGAAAATAGCCCGCTGCATACACCTGATCAACTCTTTGCTGCGGCGCGCTCGGCTCGTCATCTGGCGAGCCTGGAATATGCGTGTCGCGAAGCATCCTGTCACCAGTTCGTGAGCCTGGGTTTGCCCGGGAAGTTATTTCTCAATATGTCGCCCCTGAGTTTCACTGACAGTAATTACCGCGATGGTGTAACCCGGGAAATCCTCCAACGTGTCGGTTTAAACGCAGAACGCTTGGTATTTGAATTGACAGAGAACCAGCCGTTGGATGAGTTCGAATTGTTGCGTTCCGCATCGGACCATTTCAAGCGGCAAGGGTTTGCAGTGGCACTGGATGATCTGGGAGCCGGTTACGCGGGCCTGCGGGTATGGAGTGAGTTGCGACCCGATTATGTGAAGATTGATCGCCACTTTATCAGCGGAATCGATCAGGATGCGGTGAAGCGGGAATTTGTTCGTGCGATGCTCGATATTGCCCATCGCATGGGCAATAAAGTGATCGCAGAAGGCATAGAGACTGCTGCCGAATTGCGCACCTTGATCGCGATGGGCGTGGAGTATGCGCAAGGTTATTATCTGGCGCGGCCCATGGCAGAGCCAATGCGCCAGGCTCCCCCGGTATTATCCGGTTTTCAGCGCGAACGCTTTCCCCGTCATCCGGATTTTTTTCACCGCACCGTGGGCGACATACTGGCTGACTCGGTAGTCGTTTCGCCCGGCACGCCAGCGGCGGACGTCGTCAAGATGTTTCGCGCGGATGTGCGCCTGACCTGTGTCCCCGTTGTTGCCGGCAATCAACCGATCGGTATGGTCAGTCGTGTGGAATTATTGAATATCTTCGCGCAGCGCTACGGTCATGAGTTGCACTCCACGAAATTGATTACCGAGTTTGTCAGCCCACTGTCCCTGACGTTGGAAATTGATACTGAACTTAAAGTAGCAGGCCAACTGATCACAGAAGATCCCCAGCAAAACCTGAGTGTAGATTTTATTATCAGCGAGCAAGGGTTATATCGTGGGGTAGGTACAGTGCGGAATCTTTTGCGCTGTATCACGGAAGAAAAATTGCGCGCTGCGCGCCACAGTAATCCGTTAACGCAATTGCCGGGTAATGTCCCGCTGTATGAATGGATTGATTACCTGCTTAACAGCTACACGGAATTTGTGGTGGCCTATTGCGATATCAATCAATTCAAGCCATTTAATGACACTTTTGGTTATAGTTATGGTGATGAAGTCATTGTGAAACTGGGGCAGTTGCTGATGGCGAATGTGGATACGGAAAAAGATTTTGTTGGTCATGTAGGCGGTGACGATTTCATCGTTGTATTTCGCAGTGAGGACTGGCGCGCGCGATGCGAAGATATTCTGGCGTCGTTTACGGATGTCTATCACACCGTTCTGCCCACACCGCAGAGTGAATACTGGAGCCATGATCGCGAAGGTAACCGCCAGCGTTTTGGTCCACTGACGCTTGCAATAGGTTGTGTTCAACCCGATCCGCTGGCATGTATGACGCACCATCAGGTTTCCTTGCTTCTGGCCGATGCAAAACACAGTGCCAAGCGAGGTAATGGAAACTGTATATTCGAGTCGCGCCGTCGCACACCTTATCCTTCCTGATTCTCAATTTTTCTTGCTCTGGCACTTTTCTCCCGGATAAATTGGACTATGCTCCAACAATAGCTTTTTTGGATTGGAGAGAGGCTCCCTATGGCTGAGGCGGAATACCATAAGCTACACGCCTTGATAGTAGACGACTTCGATAGCTTTCGTGTGACTGTCAGTAATATGTTGCAGGACATCGGTATTCAGTTCATTGACAGCGCCGTTAATGGTGCCGATGCCCTGCGTCACTGCAAGAATAAATCCTACGATCTGATTCTGTGTGATCATAACCTGGGCAAGGGGAAAACCGGCCAGCAGGTTTTGGAAGATTTGCGCGAGAATGGCCACCTTAACCGTTATGCCTTATTTGTATTGATTTCGGCGGAGTCGAGTAAAAGTATCATCATGGCCGCCTATGATTACGAGCCAGATGCCTATCTCACCAAACCCATCACCACCAAAGCCTTGCAGCAACGCCTGGGTCGTTTGTTTGCACAGCGTGCGCGCATGTTGCCGATTATGCAGGCAATGGATGATGAACGATGGGAGATTGCCGAAGCCTTGTGCCTGCGTGAGATCAAAGACAGTGGGCGCTATGCCAATCAGTGTCAAAAATTTCTGGGGCAGCTCTATATCCTCACTGGCCACTATGAGAAAGCCGAGACAGTTTATCGGGATGTGCTGGACGTGCGACAACTGGATTGGGCGCAAGTGGGGATGGCGCGGGTTAAAAAATTGCAAGGCGATCTGGTGAGCGCCCAGCAGTGGCTTGAAGACGTGATGAGTACCAATCCCTTATGCATGAAAGCATACGATCTTCAAGCTGAGATTTATCGCGAACAGCCTCTGCATAAACGCTTGCAGGACGTATTACAGCAGGCCGTGGAAATATCGCCTCTGTCAATCTTGCGGCAACAACAATTGGGCGATATCGCCATGATGAATAATGATGCTGAAACAGCAGCCAACGCGTATCGACGAACCGTGCGCCTCGGTGAAAACTCTTATTATGATCGATTGGAGAATCACACGGGCTTTGCGCGGGCAACGCTGGCGTTATTCCGTGAAGATAAAATACTGGCCAAACCCTTATTGCGTGAGGCGCTGAAAACGATGGCGGAACTGGAACAACGTTTCAGCAAAACGCCCGAAGAAAAAGTTGAAACACAACTGATTGAATCGCAACTGCTTGCATCCAATGGCGAAGCGAAGAAAGCAGAAGAGCTATTACAAAATGCGCGTAATTTGAGTGCGAACATTGAGGCCTTGCCCATTGATACTGAGGTGGAATTGGTTCGGGCCTATACCGCTACCGGCCAAAAAAATATGGCGGATGAACTGACTCGTAGCTTGTTGGAACGCTATAAAGGTTCGGAGCGAGACCTGGAAAAACTGGATGCGTTGCTGGAAGAGCCCGCCAGTGAGAAAAACCGCTCCCTGGTGGCATCTATAAATAAAAAGGGTATTGCTTGTTACGAGTCTCAAGACTATGACGCGGCGATTCAATGCTTTAAAGATGCATTGCAAACTTTCCCAAACCACATCGGTATTCGTTTAAATCTGGTGCAAGCGTTGGTGGATAAATTAAAGCTGGATGTTGACGCCGCTTCCATGGATCTGGCAATCGATACCCTGGCGCAGATCGACGATAAAATCGTGCCGACCCATGACCAATATCGACGCTTTCGCCAATTGCAGGACATGTTGCGCAACCTCGATAACAACCGTCGACGTTGATCCATTTTTGTGAGCGTTTTATATGATTGATGATAACGATATGACCTCTGCCAAAGACACGCCTCTGGATTTCGCCTTTGTGCTGGCGTCCAGTGTTCACGATATGAAGAACTCCCTGGGGATGCTGCTGAACACGCTTGCGACCATGATGGAAAAGTCTCCACCACAAGATGCGGAACAGACCAGAACCTATGCCGTACTGGAATATGAGGCCGCGCGAATCAACAGTGAGTTGGTTCAACTCTTGTCGCTTTACCGGATGCAGCATGAACACCTGTTAGTGCAGATAGATGAGCACCATGTCATTGATGTACTTGAAGAACAGCTGGCTCGTAACGATATGCTATTTCGTACACGGGGTATTCATTTGCAGCTGGATTGCGACGAAGATTTGAGTTGGTATTTTGACGGGGAGCTGATCGGTGGTGTGATAAATAATATTCTGGTGAACTGTGCGCGCTACTGTCGCAGTACTTTGCTGGTTTCTGCCAAGATTATCGACAATAAACTCTGCATAGCCATAGCCGATGATGGTCAGGGTTATCCCGCCAGTATGTTAGCTGCACCGCATGAGATAAATGCCGGCGTATCATTTTCTTCCGGTAGCACTAACCTTGGGTTATTGTTTGCGCATCGTGTTGCGGCTTTGCATCGCTCCCGCGAGCAGCAGGGTTACATTCAACTGGCCAATCAGGGCCCTTTGGGTGGTGGTGTGTTTCAACTTTGGTTGCCTTAGTAATCTATCCAAGTGATTCACAGTTGAAATGCGGCGCATGCTATAGCATTATCCGCGGTGCCCTCCGAATTAACCCGGTGCTCTTTAGGCCTGGTGCTCTCTAGACCCGGTGCTCTCTAAATAAGGAACCTTATATGCTAAAAATCCGCTTCAAAAACAATAAATATAATGCGGTATGGTTAGTAGAACCAAAGGTATCCATTGGTCGGCTTATAACCAATGATCTGGTTGTCGATGATGCAGACGTTGCCGATAGTCACATTGAAGTTCTGGTCGAGCACGAACAACTTACCTTGAAAAATCTGGTGCCTGAAAAACCGGTCAAGGTGAATGACGAGGAAGTCTCCAGTATTTGCACATTGAAACCGGATGATGTGATCACGCTTGGAGCAGTAGAGCTTCAGGTAATTGATCCCAAACGCGAACCCAAGGAAGCGGTAGTCGAAGCTGGTAATGTCACCCAACTACGAACACCAACACCCAAGACAACCGGTTGGGCATTGAAAGCTAATCACACCGCGCTGGCTAATCGTGTTTTTCCTATCAAGGAAATGACCATCGTGGGGCGCGCTACCGAATGCGACATCAGTCTTGCCGCTGCACACTTGTCCCGCCGACACGCACAATTGCAAGTGCTGGACGGACTCCTTTATGTCAAAGATCTGGGGTCCGCCAACGGCACCTTTGTGAATGGAAAACAAGTAACAGAGGCGAGGGTAAAGCGCGGCGACGAGCTTCGCTTTGATACTCTCAGTTTTGGTGTAATAGGCCCTACGACTGATGACCTGGCCAAAACCACGGTGCGTTCGCCGGCATCAAAAGTGCCGGATGCAACGCCGATCCCGAAAACCAAACCTATCGCCAAACCCCGCCAATCTGCACATGTTGCTGGTGATGTGAAAGCGGCCGGTCAACGTTCAATTCACGCGCGACCTTCCCAGCCTCGCGAGGAAGATACGCCCAGACATGGTCGGATGGGGCTGGCGTTATTGGTGATTATTGCCGTGGTAGTGGTTGCCGCACTTTATTTCACCCGCCGTTAAAAAAGCGGCTAAAGTTGATTAAACTTTGGCCGATAACCCTCAGTAATCGACGTTGATTAAGCTGTTATGGGGGTTCAATGCAAATTCCACCGCTTTCCCAGTCACCGTTTCGTTTGAGCAGTCATGCTCAAACGACGGATGGTAACCGATCAGACAATACCCGTTTGCAATCCGGTATTTCCCGAGATCCTGCTGTTTCTTCCGCCACCTCCCGGCAAGACGCGCTTGCGCTCTTTGAGCGCACACTGACCATGGGCTATGAAAAATTACAGGCCAAGCAGGGCGCAGTGGGTCAATTTGCGGCCCTTGAACCACTGACGGCAGAAAAAGTCGCGGGTAATATCCTGGGCTTTATCGAGCGTCGTCTACAGATGGATGTCGCCGAAGGTGCTACCCAGGAGCAACTGGCGTCGCGCCTGGAAGCGGGACTGGCGGGTTTCAAGAAAGGTTTTGCAGAAGCCAGTGAAAAGCTGAAAGCGCTGAGTATGCTATCGCCGGACGTTGAACAAGATATTGGCAAAACCTACAATCTGGTGTTGACCGGTGTTGATGCCCTCAGAGAAAAATTCCTTGGCGGGCTGGTAAAAAACGAACCCACAACTACACCTGAGACCACCCCACAGGCGACGCGCCAGCAAGCTTATGCAGCCTTGGCCAGTAGCAGCTATCAATACGCCAGTGCCAGCAGTTTCAGTTTTCAATTAACGACAGCCGAAGGTGATAAAGTCACCATTTCTGCCAGCAGTGCCCAAGCGTTTAGTGGTCAATATGCGCGAGGTGTTGCGGGCAATAGTGAGAGCTATACCTTGGCTGAGACGATGAGTGCATCCTACAGCTCTACCCGTGAATCCAGCTGGTCAATCCAGGGCGATTTAAATGATGATGAGATGCAGGCCATTGAAGAACTGTTGGGGCAAATTAATAAGCTGGCCGGTGAGTTCTTCAACGGCAATCTTGACGAGGCTTTTAATCAGGCTTTGGCGCTGGGGTATGATCAGCAACACATCACGGCTTTCTCGCTGAATTTAACCCAAGTTGAAGTACAGCGGGTGAGCACGGCCTATCAACAATTTAATGATGCACCTATCGGGGAAAATCCTGGTGAGCATCTCTTGCCCGTCGGCAAATTTGTTCGTGACTTGTTGAATGCTTTGGAGACGGCAAATAATTTTTCTGAGCCGGAAACCTTGTTGCTGGATTTAAGCGAAAAGATTGTAGCAACGGATGAAAATGAAACGTCATCTCCCGCTCAACGTTTCCGCGATTTTGTTGAACAGGTGCTACACAGTATGAAGCCTGTTTGATGGTCCTGAGTCCTGCCAGGTGCTGAATAAATAAAACCTGTTACAATTCTTTTTTTGTAGCAGGTTTTTTTATGTCACCTCTTATTCTTTATACCACGGCGGGCTGTCACCTGTGCGACACCGCCAAGACCGTGTTGTGGCCATTGCTGACAGAGTTCGGATTGCGTTTGCAGGAAGTTGATATTGCAGAGTCAGATGCGCTCATTGAACGGTATGGTATTCGCATCCCGGTTGTTGCATTTGAAGGGGCGGCTGCGGAATTATCCTGGCCTTTTGTTGCGGAGCAAGCGCGGGATTTTATTGCCGAGCATAGTCAGGGTTAACGTGGATTAAAGCCCATGGTTTCCATGGTGGTGGTAACCCAGGTCAGCGCATCCAGATAAATATGGGATAGTGTATCCGGAGAGATATTGCGCGAGCCGAGATAATCCCAATCAATTTTATCCCATTCTGCGCGCTCATAATGCTCAACGATATCGAGCACTTTTCCTTCATCTCCCAAATGTTGTAACAAGGCTTCGTTCAATTGTTCACTTAAGGAAATATTGCTGAGTAAAATTTCCAGGGGGGCATCCATAAATGCATCCAAGGTCGACAATAAACCTACAGTAAAAAAAGTATCCTGACGTTTTTTACCGCTCATGGTCGCGGCAATAATTTCGCACATTCGGGCGCGCGTCAGCGCGGCAATACTTAGTTCCATCGGTTTATCGCCGAGATTCGCCATCGCCAGCAAATTTACCCAATTCTTGATGATGTTTAATCCCAGCAAGGTAATGGCCTGGCGCAGTGATTCAATTGTGCGTGGCAGGGCGAAGGCGGCGGAGTTGACCAAACGCAAGAGTTTGTAGCTTAACATGGGGTCGCGTGCAACCAACTGTTCTACCTGTTCCAGTGGGACATCCGGGTCGTGTAAAACAGACAGTAATTGCAGTACTGCTTGTTTATTTTCGGTGATCTTGCGTCCCTTGATCACTTTGGGGCGCGCGAGAAAATAGCCCTGGAATAAATCAAATCCCGCATCCTTGCAGTATTCGAGCATCTCGTAGGTTTCTACTTTTTCCGCTAGCAACGTAAGGCCGAAGGGCTTGAGGTAATCGATATGTTCGCGGATTTGGTCGGGCGACAATTGCAGGACATCCAGTTTAATAATGTCCGCATAGGGAATGAGGTCTCGCGTTTCATCGGTCAGCTCAAAGTCATCCAGTGCAATGGTGTAACCCTGCTCGCGCAGACTGCGCAGACTGTGCAACATTTGTGCATCAATTTGTTGACCTTCAAGCACTTCCACAACCAGTTGCCGTCGGTCGAATGGCGGTGGGGTCAGAAGCAAGGTGCGGGTGAAATTAATGAAGGCCTGATGATGACCGACGACACTGTGGATGGATAATTCGGTAAAGGTATGCAGCAGAACTTGTGAGCTGGCCATGTCGCCGCCATCTGCTGTGTATTCATTCAAATCACAACTTCGGCATAGCAGCTCATATGCAACCACTTGCATCTTGCGATTGAAGATCGGCTGGCGCGCCAGCAAAGGCAATAACTCGGACATAGACTACTATGAAATCCTTACCGTTGATCAACCATGCGAGTCTGGTGGCATCAATGATGTTGAACTAGCTGCCCTTCATTGTATGACTTATATGGCTAAATGAAAACTCAGGTCAGGGCGAGTATGGCCTCGTTCCGATTTTTCAGGTATCAGTTGCACCGATTGCGTGCTGGATAGAGTAGGTGGGTTGCACACCTTGTTGCCAATAGTAAACCGTCTTGGCGGTTGGGCAGCGCGCAAAAAAAATAACAGGCCCGCTTTGTTTGCCAAAGTCGAGCCTTGCGTTTTCGTGCGAAAGTTATAACGAATTATTGGCTTCCAGCGGTGTAATAAAAGGTTGTTTTTCACCAGTCCGGTAGCCGTAGATGACTGAAAATGACAACACGTTTTGCACGTAACCTCGGGTTTCATGGAACGGAATCGTTTCAATCCAGACGTCGTAAGGTAACTTTGCGTCCTCCTTACTGAGCCATTGTTTAACGCGGGTTGGTCCGGCATTGTAAGCTGCTGCCGCAAGGATGCGGTTGCCATTGAACTGGTTCAATAATTGGTTGAGGTAACGACTACCCAGCGCAATATTTTTTTCCGGCTTTAATAAATCGTGTTTGTTGGAGTAGGCGATGCCTGCTCGCTTTGCGGTATGCAGTGCCGTTGCAGGCATCAGCTGCATCAGACCCAAAGCGCCCGCTGGAGAACGGGCATCCGGGCTGAAGGCACTTTCCTGCCGTGCAATGGCGAGTAAAAGCAGCGGGTTCACCGAGGTTGCTTTCGCGGCAGTCGCCACGTGCTCCTGGTAGGCAAGCGGGAAGCGAACTTGCAGGTCGTCCCAATACTCTGCGTCAATCATTGCCTGGATACCCTGACGATGCCAGCCCCAACGATCTGCCAGGCGACCTGCTGCCACGATCTCGTCGGTTTTCATGCGACGCGTAGTGTGAAACCACTCGCGGCTCGCACCATAAATATCACCCAGGATATAAAGCTCGCGTGCCCGCTGAACGCCCGCGGCCTGTTCAACCTGAGATTGTAGTTCCGGGGAAATTAACATCGGCTTATCGACCAGGCGGTATTCATATCCCAGTTTATCGGCGGATAAAAAACCATAGAAACTGCGTGTGGCCGCAACGCGGTTATACAGCGACTGAACGCTTTGACCATCGACTTCCTTAATATCAAGTTCTTCCATGATGCGTGCACGCCAATACAACCAGCGTTCGGTCTGCTGGGCTTCGACGGGTAACCGGGTCAACCAGTTATAAGCCTTTTCCCAGTCTTGCTTGCGCAAGGAATCGCGAATCAAAGCTTCGGTCAGGTCAGTACTGGTAATCTGGGATATCGAGGACAGCAAACTCTCTGCTGCATCCTGGTTGTCCTGGCGCAGCAGGCGTGTGGCGATGTGGTATTGGGTTTCCAGCCGCTTGCTATCTTCAAACAATTGTTGCGCATCATAGCCTTGCCACAGGGTCAGCGCTTTGGACGCATCTTGTAAGGCAAGACGTTGCAAGCCATAAAGGATGATCTCCTGCATTTCTGAGGATTGGGTACTGAAACGTGAGGTTTGCGCCAGGATACGCGGATTCAGGCGGACTTCCTGAAAGAGCAAGGCGAGCTTTTTCTGCGGTTCCGCCATTTGGCGCGACAGATAACCGGCAAGGCCGGTATTGCCTGCTTGCACAGCCTTGCTGTGTCTCTCCCACAAGAGTGCAGGCGTCAGTTTGCCGGCGGTTATCCAGCGAGTGAATACCGGATCGCATGCTTTGGATTGCGATTCAGCGATGTTCCATAGCGGGGCTACATCCTCATAGGCTGTTTCATCGCCCGTTTCCAAACGTGCACGCAGGCTGTTGCATGCTAGTTCCGCGTCATTCAGTTCGGCATTGTAAAACGTGTTGTAATCCTGCCATTGCTGGCGGCTCGCCAAGGTTCTTAACCAACGGTGCAATAAGCGATCACTCAGATAGGAATCAGGATATTCAGATAAAAAAGCGGCGACATCTGCTTTGGGTAAAGTATTCAGACGGTTGCCAATATCCTGATACTCAAGGTAGGGAAGGAGCGGATAGTCTTCCAGGGTGGCAATCAATTTTTTATACGTTTGTACTTGCCGGCGATTCAATGCTGTTTTTGCTGCGGCGTAATTCTTGCGTTGCTCAGTGCGATCAACCTGAACCAATGTGGCAATAGTTGTTTCGCTTGCAACCGCTTCGCTTGCGGCCGGTGAAGGCGCAACGACAGGTTCTTTTTCCACGCCGACAGCACTGGAGACCATTAGAAAACTACCAAACACTCCAGCAGAAATGGGGCGGAGTGCAAACAACAACCATGCGCGCATTGAAAACCTCGGGTACGCCTTAACGCGGTTTGAAAAATTCTGGCTTTATCGGACAGCCTCATTTATAGCGAATACATTGAGAATAACAGTGGATTATCGGATTCGCCAGTGGCCGGAGTAAACTTCATCTTCTATAGAGATAAATTTTCTAACATATTGATATAAAGTAAGAAAATACTGTCACCTATTCACCCGTTTTTATAGTTATCTGACGGTAACCGGCATCGTTAAGTATTCGTTTGGTTCGACGTTTCAACCTGGGTCCGGTTCCATTTTCTGGCTTGCTTCAGTCACCATTATGCCTATACCTACAACGCAATTTAGTCTGCGTTGTTGGAGATAAAAGCGGTATCATGCGGACCCTCGTCAGCCAAGGCTCTTTTGGCATTTTGTAATAGTGGATGAATGATTTTCTTATGTCGTTGATTAAATTGGAAAAAGCGTATCTGAGTTACGGCTTGCAAGTATTGCTGGATCAGATTGACCTCACGATTGAGCGCGGCCAACGGTTGTGTTTGATTGGACGTAACGGTGCGGGTAAATCCAGTTTGCTGAAAGTGATCGACGGAGAGGTTGACCTGGATAAAGGCGATATCATCCGGCAAAGCGGCGTGCGCATTGCGCGGCTGGAGCAAGATCTGCCGGAGGCAGACGACCGTCAAGTATTTGATGTGGTTGCTGCGCAATTTCAGGGGATGGGTGAATTGCTGGCGGAATATCGCCACTTGGCTCACGCAGCGGAAATCTCCGATGCCGGGATGGCAAAAATGGCCGCGCTGCAACAACAAATCGAAGCGCGGGATGGCTGGAATTTGCAACAGCAGGTTGAGACGGTGCTATCCCGCCTTGACTTGCCGGCAGAGCGCTTTATGCGCGAATTGTCCGGCGGATGGCGTCGCCGCGTTGCGCTTGCCAAAGCCCTGGTGGGCGAGCCGGATGTGTTATTACTCGACGAACCGACCAACCATCTGGACATTGCCGCTATCGATTGGCTGGAAAAGCAGCTGCTTAATTTTAAAGGTGCCTTGGTCTTTATTACCCATGACCGCTCCTTGTTGCAAACTCTCGCTACGCATATTGCAGAACTGGATCGCGGGCACCTGCGCTATTGGGCCGGTGATTATGAGAGTTATCTGGTGTACCGCGAACAAGCGCTGGCTGAAGAAGCGCGTCATAACGCCCTGTTCGATAAAAAGTTGGCTCAGGAGGAAGTCTGGATTCGCCAGGGAATCAAGGCCCGTCGTACTCGAAATGAAGGGCGGGTGCGTGCGCTGAAAGAGTTGCGTAATGTTCGCTCTGAGCGGCGTGAACTCATCGGTAAAGCCAATTTTTCACTGACCAGTGGCGAAGCGTCGGGAAAATTGGTTGCCGAGTTAACGGGTGTTTATTATGCTTGGGGCGACAAAATTATTGTGCGGGATTTTTCCAGCACCATCATGCGCGGTGATCGCATTGGCTTGGTCGGTGCTAACGGCGTCGGCAAAAGTACGCTGTTAAAACTGATCCTCGGCGAGTTGCAACCGCAGCGCGGTCAGGTACGCTTGGGAACCAACCTGAATATTGCCTACTTTGATCAATTACGCGATCAACTGGATCTGGATAAAAATGCCGTCGATAACATTGCCGAGGGGCGAGAATTTATCGAAGTGGATGATGGTAAAAATAAAAAAAATGTTCATATCATCTCGTATTTGAGTGATTTCCTATTTACCGGTGAGCGTGCACGGACACCCTTGCGCGCATTGTCCGGTGGCGAGCGAAATCGCGTTTTATTGGCAAAGTTGTTCAGCAAGTCGGCCAACCTTTTGGTGCTCGACGAACCCACAAATGATCTGGATGTGGAAACCCTGGAGCTGCTGGAGGATATCCTCAATGATTACGATGGAACCGTCTTGCTGGTGAGCCATGATCGTGCATTTTTAAATAATATTGTTACCAGTGTCATCGCCTTCGAAGGGCGGGGCAATGTGCTGGAGTATGTCGGCGGTTACGATGACTGGATTCGTCAGGGGGGGAAATGGACCGAGCCGGATTTGCCTGCTGATGAAGTACCATCATCACAACCTGCCAAACAGGAAGCGATTCCGAGTCAGTCAGAACCAAAACCTGCGCCGCGCAACAAAAAGCTCAGTTATAAGTTGCAGCGGGAATTTGATGAATTGCCCGGCAGGATTGAGCAACTTGAGCAGCAACAAACTGAGGTGCAGACGGAAGTGTCGGCTCCTGATTTTTTTGCCCAGGAAGCCGCAATTGTTGAGGCAAAAATGCAGGAATTAGCCCGTATCGAAGCGGAGCTGGAGCAATGTTTCGAACGCTGGGCTGAGCTGGAGGATATGCAGCAGGCGAATTAAGGCTCTTAAATTCTGGTAGATACCGTTTTATGCGGATTTTTTATCGTCAGGAGGGTTTACCCGAACTGCGAGAACATCGCACATGGCACCGTGTAAAACGCTGTTGCAGGTAGAACCGAGCAAAAGTGCAAAACCCTTGCGCCCATGGCTGCCCACGATAATCAAATCGGCCTCCTGTTGATTGGCGAGGTAATGCAGCTCGGTGGCTGGTTGGCCGACCAATACATGCTCCTGTTGGATCGGGAAATTGGCCTGGCTGGCCAAGCGTTGTAATTCCTGTTCTGCCTTGAGTTGCAATTGTTCCTGAACTTCCGATAAATCCACCGGCATATCACCGCCATATGCAAAGGTAATCGGCTCAATAACGTGAGCCACACTTAACTGTGCTTCGCAGGCTTTGGCCAGGGCGACGGCTTTGGATAAAACCTGCGGCGATTCTTCTGATAAATCCAAACCGACAATGATGTGGCGATAGAGCGGCGTCATAATTGCTGTCCCGTGTAAAACCTTTGATTAATTATTGTGCGGTCGAAATAGCCCAAGGCACGCGATGTTTCCTAATACTAGTCCCATTTGGTAAGCGTGGCCAGACCCTGAATACACTCGACTTTTAACAGAACGAACAGGTAGGAATGTAATGAATCTTTGGGTAATTATTGTTGTGATTGCTGTCGTGGCGATGGTACTGGGTCCGATTATGATGCTACAGCCTAACGCAGCGCAACGGGGCCAGGAGCAATTACGCCGCAGGGCAATGGAGCTGGGGTTACGTGTGCGGATTATCTCGTTGCCGCGGCAAAACACTGATATTGACACACCATCAGCCATGCCGGTGTATTCACTCCCGGATGAGGCTCCTTCAGAGGAGGAAATTCGTCCGGAATGGCTATTGATGCGCACGCCTTATGCACATGAAGCCCACTTTATGGGTAACTGGCAATGGCATGCTAACGGTCGTGCTTCGCCAAAGGAACAGGTGGCGCTTGGAGCCATTCTGCCGCAATTACCTGCTTCTGTTCGTGCGGTTGAGGGGAATGTTCAGGGGCATGGTTTCTATTGGTCTGAAAGCGGGGGCATTAGCCGCCTCGAAACCTTGCTGCCTTTGTTGCAGCAATTACAGGCGGCTCGCCGTTCCCATTAAGTTTCACGATTACAGTAAGGCCGCCTCTTCAGGGACCAGATCTTCACTCAGTACTTTTCGGGTACCGGCGATAGTTTCACCCAGCTCCCGGATCATACGCATCCGTTTGGGGTCCGGATGGTTGGATTCAATCAATAAGTATTGCGCTTTCTTATAATAGGCTTGGGCCGAAAATATGTCGCCCCTGCTGCTGGCTTTATACCCCTGTCCGATAAATGACACGGCGCTGACCATCAAATGCGCCCAGTTGAGTTCATTGAGATATACATCCAGTTCCTCATCACTTACCCGGCCTAACACATGTTGATGGCGCAGCACATGGGCGGCTTTATTCAAATGCGATTGGGCCTGAACAATTTGGACATCACTCTCCTTGAGGTAACTGGTGTGGGGGCGGGATCGCAAATTAACGAGCTCGTTTCCACGGGTTTCGGCATATTTGATGTTGGTTTCAATGTGGGTGGTGTTGCGCCGCTCCAATTGCAGGATTCGTTGTAAATGATCAAGGATTTCATCGTTGACGTGTTTGGCAATTTGTCGGTTGGGCAGGGTTTGCGATAAACAGTCGACCACTTCCTCCAGAAGCTCAACCTGTAACCGCATTTGGCGTTGCTGAAGTCGGCGAGTCCGCTCCCGTTTCTGCATCTGGTTGATGAAACTGACCAGACCCAGTGCTGCGAGAATAACCAAAATGAGTATAAAAAGAAGAGTCATCATCAATAGTCGGTGATATTTGCTAAAAAATTACCCGTGTCTTGCATAACGGTGTGCAAGGAAGGCGATAAAGTAAAATTTTCTTCTAAAAAAATCAATTAAAACAATTGGTTAGCTTTATTCTGTGTTGGCGCTCAAAGATGGAGTCGTATGCTCGGTTCCAGCATGTAATAACCATTTTTACCGAGCCAGTCGCAGAACAGCCCCTTGACCCTGATAGATTCAAGACTTATATATGCGCACCTTGTCGGCATTTTAGCCCGTCTTATGACACTTGCCTCAAGGGATTGTTGAAATATACGCCGCCGTTGGCGCAGTCGCCAGACCACTTATTGGAATTTATAGAAGAACGCTATGGGCAAATCCTTAGTTATTGTCGAATCACCAGCCAAAGCTAAAACAATCAATAAATACCTTGGTGGGGATTTTATCGTCAAATCCAGCATCGGCCACATTCGTGATCTGCCGACCAGCGGAACATCAAAGCCTGTGGATACCAAAGAGCGGGCCAAGCAAGCTGCCGCCACACGTAAAATGTCTGCGGAAGAGAAAGCGGCCTACCAGGAGCAAAAGAGCAAACAACAGCTCATCAATCGTATGGGGATTGACCCGGAGAATAACTGGGCCGCTCACTATGAAATCCTGCCCGGTAAAGAGAAAGTTGTCGATGAATTAAAAAAACTGGCCGAAAAAGCCGATCAGGTTTATCTCGCAACCGACTTGGATCGCGAGGGAGAGGCGATTGCCTGGCATTTGCGCGAAGCTATCGGTGGCGATAGTGATCGCTATCGTCGTGTAGTGTTCAACGAGATTACCAAGTCCGCCATTCAAAATGCATTTAAAAGCCCGGGCCCGATAGATCAGGATCGAGTGGACGCCCAACAAGCGCGTCGTTTCCTTGATCGCGTTGTGGGCTACATGGTTTCACCCTTGTTGTGGGAAAAGGTGGCGCGTGGGTTGTCAGCCGGTAGAGTCCAGTCCGTAGCGGTGCGCTTGGTGGTGGAGCGTGAGCGGGAAATCCGTGCGTTTATCCCGGAAGAATATTGGACTGTATTTGCCGACCTCAAAGCCGATAAAGCCCAAGCTGCCTTCGAAGTCAAAAAGCATAAAGATGAAGCATTCAAGCCGCTAAACGAAGCGGACGCAATGGCGGCCGTTAAGGCATTGCAACACGCCAGCTATGAAGTGGTCAGTCGTGAAGATAAACCGACCCAATCAAAACCCTCTGCGCCTTTTATTACCTCAACACTTCAGCAGGCAGCCAGCACTCGCCTGGGCTATGGTGTAAAGAAAACCATGATGATGGCCCAGCGACTGTACGAAGCGGGTTACATCACCTACATGCGTACTGATTCAACCAACCTGAGCCAGGAAGCCGTGGAATCTTGCCGCGCTTATATTCTGGATCAGTATGGAAAGCGTTACCTGCCGGATAATCCGGTCGCCTATTCCAGCAAAGAGGGAGCCCAGGAGGCTCACGAAGCCATTCGCCCATCCAGTGTTTCTGTGTTGCCGAACCATCTCAGCGGTATGGAGCGCGATGCAGAACGCCTGTACTCCCTGATTTGGCAACAGTTTGTTGCCTGCCAAATGAGCCCGGCGGAATATACAAGCACCACTGTGGTAGTTAATGCTGCCGACTATGAGTTGCGCACTCGTGGCCGCGTGATTCGTTTTGATGGTTTTACCAAAGTCTTACCCCAACTGGCTAAAAAAGATGAAGACGTCGTTCTGCCAGATATGAAAGTGGGGCAGGTGTTGCCGTTGATTAAATTAAATCCGGCGCAGCACTTCACCAAACCGCCCGCGCGCTACAGCGAAGCGAGCTTGGTGAAAGAATTGGAAAAGCGTGGTATTGGTCGTCCGTCCACCTACGCCTCGATTATCTCAACTATCCAGGACCGCGGTTATGTGCGTCTGGAGAATCGACGTTTTTACGCCGAGAAAATGGGCGATATTGTTACGGAGCGCCTGGTTGAGAGCTTTGATGATCTGATGGACTACAGCTTTACGGCGAACATGGAAGAATCACTCGATGTCGTGGCACAAGGCGGTAAAGATTGGCGTAAATTGTTGGATGAATTCTACGCTGGATTTACCAATAAATTGCGGCAGGCCCATAGCAAAAGCAAGGGTATGCGTGCCAATGATCCGACCGATACCGATGTGAAATGTGATTTGTGTGGCCGCCACATGCAAATTCGCACGGGCAGCACCGGTGTTTTCCTGGGATGCTCCGGCTATAACCTACCGCCTAAAGAGCGTTGCAAGAACACCATGAATCTGGTCTCAGGGCACGAAGTTATCGATGCCGATGCCGATGAAGAAGCCGAGTCCAAACAGCTGCGCGCCAAACATCGCTGCAAACTGTGTAACTCCGCGATGGATAGTTACCTGCTTGATGAGCATCGCAAGATCCACATCTGCGGAAATAATCCGGACTGTCCTGGCTATGAGATAGAGCAGGGAACATATAAGTTAAAGGGTTATGAAGGCCCAACGCTGGAATGTGATAAGTGCGGTAGCGAGATGCAGCTCAAGACCGGCCGATTCGGAAAGTATTTTGGCTGTACCAATAGCGAGTGTAAAAATACCCGCAAATTGCTAAAAAGCGGTGAAGCGGCGCCACCAAAAGTCGACCCAATCGCCATGCCAGAATTGAAGTGTGAAAAGGTTGATGATCACTATGTGTTGCGCGATGGCGCATCTGGATTGTTTTTGGCCGCCAGTCAATTCCCCAAGAACCGTGAGACGCGAGCACCCTTGGTGGCTGAACTGCTTCCCCACAAGGATCAGATTGATCCCAAGTATCGCTTCTTATTATCTGCACCTGTGAAGGACCCTGATGGCAATAAAACGGTGATTCGCTTTAGCCGCAAGACCAAAGAGCAATATGTTCAAACCGAGATTAACGGGAAGGCTACCGGCTGGAAGGCGTTTTACCAAAATGGAAAGTGGGTTCCCTCGAAATAAGTTCTGCGATGTTCTTAAGTCTCCGGTCATGTGGCGCATCCCGAATGCGCCACAGCTATTTATAAAGGTCTGTTTATGGCTAATTCCAGCCTTTCGCTTGTAAACCAAAAGTTGGCTTACGCCCGTGCCACCTTAAAAGAGGCGGCTTTTCCGGAAGGGGGTGCCATCGCAACTAAGAAACTGCAACAGCAAGCACTGCTTGATGCTGCAGTCTTTCATCTGATGTGTGGTTTCAATCATTACTTACGGGAAGTGGCTGAAACGTACCAGGTTAAGGAGGTTGCAACGGTAAATGATTGCGCCAATTTGTGGGCGGCGCTGAGCGCAATGGATAAAGAGCCTGCGGAAGCATTGGAGCTACAGTTGCTCGTTGGTGACAACGCGTCCTGGCTCGGCCAATTACAGCGCTATTATCAGAGTTTATGGGCAACACCAAAAGCTGAACCAGAGCACCGAGGCAAAGAGGAAGAGCAGGAAAATCTTATCGCGGTAAAAGTAATAGATGTTGTTGACGAGACACAAGAGGTGGATCTGGATGTAATTCAGTCATGGGCGGCGTCATTCAGCGCGATGGTCGCTCGTCAACGTGAAACAAGTAGCGAATATTAAGCTCATCAAGCTTGAAAGGGGCAAACCGCAGCCTTCTGTTGATCGCCATCAATGACTGTGGCACAATCAGCACCCTTCGCGCCCATGAGCCGGTTTGATCTCTTATTTTAATGATAGAAATCAAAGGGTTAGCGCTTTTTATATCGCCAAGTACCTTTATCAAGTTTTGGCATATGCGGTCGTGGTGGAATTGGTAGACACACCAGGTTTAGGTTCTGGCGCCGCAAGGTGTGAGAGTTCGAGTCTCTCCGACCGCACCATTTTGAGCAGGTTATGAGCGAGTTGCTTCCCGCAGCCCCACTCCCATTTGAATAATCTTTGTTATATCACGAGGATAATATGCAGGTTTCACTTGAAACGACTTCTGGTCTGGAGCGCCGTCTGACGATTGGCGTGCCTGCTGAGCAAGTAGAAAGCGAAGTAGAAAAGCGCCTGAAAGAGGCTGCCCGCAATGTGCGCATCAATGGTTTCCGCAAAGGCAAGGTGCCGTTGTCTGAAGTTAAACGCCGCTATGGTGCCGGTGTGCGTCAAGAGGTTGTGGGTGAGGTTATCAGCCGCTCTTTTTACGAGGCCGTACAAAAAGAAAATGTTAAACCTGCCGGTCAACCTAATATCCAGCCCAAGCAAATGGCGGCAGGCAAGGATTTGGAATACATTGCCACTTTTGAGGTATACCCCACAGTTGCCTTGAGTGATCTGAGCGCTTACGAGCTCACTCGTATTGCAGCAGAAGTCACGGAGGCGGACATTGATAATATGATTGAAGTCCTGCGTAAGCATCAGGCTACCTGGACTGAAGTGGATCGTGCTGCCGCTGATGGCGACAAAGTAAATATTGACTTTGTGGGCACCAAAGACGGTGTAGAGTTTGCCGGTGGTAAAGCTGAAGGTCAGGATCTGGTATTGGGCTCCAAATCAATGATTCCGGGTTTTGAGGACGGTATCCTTGGAATGAAAGCCGGGGAAGAAAAGGTCATCAAGGTGACTTTCCCGGAAGACTACCAGTCTGAAGAGTTGAAGGGCGCCAACGCGGAATTTGCTATCAAAGTGCACAAGGTAACCGAAAGTGTACTGCCGGAGTTGAACAAGGCATTCTTCCAAAAGTTTGGCGTTGAAAAAGGCGGCGAAAAACAATTCCGCAAAGAAGTCAAAGCCAATATGGAGCGTGAGCTTGGCAATGCGATCAAGGCTAAAGTCAAAGGGCAGGTGATGGATGCGTTGATTGCGTCCCACTCCACTGATGTTCCTAAAGCGCTTGTGGCGAACGAGATCAATGTATTAAGAGAACAGATGTTACAGCGATTTGGTGGCCAAAAGCAGAATTTTGATGTCAAGTCGTTGCTGCCGGATACCATGTTCCAAGAGGAAGCTGAGCGCCGTGTAACCTTGGGGTTGATCGTAGGTGAAATCGTTAAATCAGCAAAATTGAAGCCGGATGCCAAACGTGTAAAAGCGATGATTGAGGATATTGCTTCAACTTATCAGGAGCCCCAGGAAGTCGTTGAATACTACAATAGTAATCGCGAGTTAATGGCGGGTGTTGAGTCTGCTGTCCTTGAAGATCAGGTCGTTGACTATATACTTTCCCAGGCGAAAGTCACCGAGCAACAATCGAGCTATGACGAAGTAATCAAGTCCAGTAGCCCGCAGCAATAAGTGCTCAAAAAAGCCGCAAAACGCTGGTTTTGCGGCTTCCTTCCTCCCAAATTCTCTCCCCAAATGCGCTTGATACTGGCATATAATCGCATCACAGGTTAAGCTCCCTAATGTCATATCAGGTCTGCAAGCGGTTGATCTGAGTTGTTTCTTTCCCTGGCACAAGGATAAAAGAAGGCACATGTCGTACGATTATTCCAAATCAGCCCCATCCATTATCAACAGTGGCCTGGTGCCAATCGTTGTAGAGCAAACGGCGCGCGGTGAGCGCTCATACGATATTTATTCACGCTTATTGAAAGAGCGGGTGATCTTTCTGGTAGGGCCGGTCGAAGATTATATGGCTAATCTGGTTGTGGCTCAGTTGCTGTTTCTGGAAGCCGAAAACCCCGACAAAGATATTCATTTATACATTAATTCACCCGGCGGTTCGGTAACGGCGGGGATGTCGATTTATGACACCATGCAGTTTATTAAACCGGATGTAAGCACCATGTGCATTGGCCAAGCCTGTAGTATGGGAGCGTTCTTGTTGACTGCTGGTGCCAAGGGTAAGCGTTACTGTTTACCGAATTCCCGCGTGATGATTCATCAGCCTAGCGGGGGCGCGCAAGGTCAGGCATCTGATATTCATATTCATGCCCAAGAAATTTTAAAGATCCGCGGACGTCTAAACGAGCTGATGGCCCACCATACGGGACAGCCGGTAGAAAAAATTGAAAAAGATACCGAGCGCGACAATTTTATGTCAGCAACGCAATCCCAGGAATACGGTTTGGTTGATGCAGTAATTGAAAAGCGCATAATTACCAAATAAATCCATGCAGTGAGTTATAAAAGAACTGCAGAGCTTGAAATCCAGGGTAAAGCACGCATAGTTATCCTGAAATACTTGACGGAGTGGTTTCAATGACCGATCACACCAGTGACGCTGGCGACAAAAACGGGAAACTCTTGTATTGCTCGTTTTGTGGCAAAAGTCAGCATGAGGTTCGCAAATTAATTGCAGGGCCCTCGGTATTCATTTGTGATGAATGTGTTGATTTATGCAACGACATTATTCGCGAAGAAATACAAGAGAGCAGTATCGAAGGCAGTTCAGACAAGCTGCCGAAGCCTCACGAAATTTCTGCCATTCTGGATCAGTACGTTATTGGCCAGCAAAAGGCCAAAAAAGTATTGGCAGTAGCGGTATACAATCATTACAAGCGTCTCAGGGTTGGCGATAAAACCAAAGACAAGGAGCCTGTAGAGCTGGGCAAAAGCAATATTTTGCTGGTTGGCCCGACAGGCAGCGGTAAAACCTTGCTGGCTGAAACCTTGGCTCGTTTGCTGGATGTACCCTTTACTATTGCTGATGCTACCACCTTGACTGAGGCGGGATATGTCGGCGAAGACGTAGAAAACATCATTCAGAAATTGCTGCAAAAATGTGACTATGATGTAGAAAAAGCGCAGCAAGGCATTGTGTACATCGACGAAATTGACAAGATTTCCCGCAAATCTGACAACCCATCGATAACGCGAGATGTTTCCGGTGAAGGTGTGCAGCAAGCACTACTTAAATTAATTGAAGGCACCATTGCCTCAGTTCCACCGCAAGGTGGCCGTAAGCATCCACAGCAGGAATTCTTGCAGGTTGATACGTCGAATATTTTGTTTATTTGTGGCGGTGCATTCGCTGGTCTGGACAAAGTAATTCGTGAGCGTTCCGAGAAAGGTGGTATTGGCTTCAGCGCAGAAGTAAAGAGCAAAGATGACAAACGTAACTTTGGCGAAACTCTGCACGATTTGGAGCCGGAAGACTTGGTGCGTTACGGTTTGATTCCAGAGTTTGTTGGACGTTTACCGGTTATTGCTACTCTTGATGAGCTGGATAAAGAGGCTTTAGTGCGAATTTTAACTGAGCCGAGAAATGCACTGACGAAGCAGTATGCACGGTTGTTCGATATGGAAGGTGTGGCCATTGATTTTCGTCCGGATGCGTTGGATGCAGTCGCATTACGCGCAATGGAACGTAAAACCGGTGCTCGCGGACTTCGTTCTATTATGGAGTCTGTTTTGCTTGACACCATGTACCGCATTCCATCTGAAGAGCATGTAGTAAAAGTGGTTGTAGACGAATCAGTAATCAAAGGTGAGTCTGAGCCGATTCTGGTATATGAAAACCTTGAGAAGCCAGCTAAGGTTGCTAAAGAGGATTAATTTCCCTCACTTGTTTCATAAACCAGCTGTAGTTAGCAGAAGGGCGCCCAGTCGGCGCTCTTTTCGTTTTTTTAGCCAGTCAAACTTGTATTTCTTGCAAATAGCCCCCAATCTTAAGACATGACTGCACCCTCTGTGCAGCGTCTTTCCTAGTATGAGGGATTCCTGATGAGTCAATCAGATATTTCCGTTTCCAATGCCAATGAGTTGCCGTTGTTGCCCCTGCGGGATGTTGTGGTTTACCCGCATATGGTTACCCCATTGTTTGTCGGCCGCGGGAAATCCATAGAGGCGCTAGAGCGCGCCATGGTGAGCGACAAACAAGTACTTTTGGTCGCCCAAAGAAACCCTTCGGTAGATGATCCTACTGCTGAGGATGTGTATTCCATAGGAACTATTGCTTCTATCTTACAGTTACTCAAGCTGCCCGATGGAACAGTCAAAGTACTGGTGGAAGGGGTAGAGCGTGCAAACATTGAAGCTGTCGACGACCTCGATACATTTTTTCGCGCTCGTATTGTGCCTATGGCTGAAGAAGAGTTATCCGGTAAAGAAGCGGATATTCTAATCCGCTCCACAATTGATCAGTTCGAGAAATATGTAAACCTCAGCAAAAAAGTGCCCGCAGAAGTCATTACATCGTTGTCAGGTATTGATGATCCGGGTCGCCTGGCAGATACCGTTGCCGCACATATGGCGCTTGAGCTTCCCCAGAAACAAACCATTCTTGAAATGGCGAGTGTGCGTGAGCGCATTGAGCATCTATTGAACTTAATGGATGCTGAAGTTGACGTGATTGAAGTTGAAAAAAAAATTCGTGGTCGCGTTAAAAAACAAATGGAAAAAAGTCAGCGCGAATATTATTTGAATGAGCAAATGAAAGCCATTCAAAAAGAGCTTGGCGATCTCGGCGAAGAGGTTAACGAGATTGATGAGCTTGAGAAAAAGATTCACGCAGTGGGTATGCCGAAAGAAGTTGAAGAAAAGGCACGAGCCGAATTAGGTAAATTGAAAATGATGTCGCCGATGTCGGCAGAGGCGTCTGTTTTGCGTGCATACATCGACTGGATGTTGAAGGTGCCTTGGAAAAAGCGTAGCAAGGTTCGCCATGACCTTGCGCGTGCTGAAGAGGTGCTGGAAAAAGATCACTTCGGCCTGGAAGAAGTCAAAGAACGTATTCTTGAGTATCTCGCTGTTCAGCAGCGGGTGAAGAAAATCAAAGGACCTATTTTATGTCTGGTTGGACCACCGGGTGTGGGTAAAACATCGCTTGGTGAATCAATTGCGCGAGCAACGAATCGCGAATTCGTGCGGATGGCGTTGGGTGGGGTTCGTGATGAGGCAGAAATTCGTGGTCATCGCCGCACCTACATCGGTTCACTGCCCGGTAAGCTGATTCAGAAGATGGCCAAAGTTGGAGTTAAGAACCCACTGTTTTTGCTCGACGAAGTTGACAAGATGGGAATGGATAATCGTGGTGACCCTGCCTCGGCTCTCCTGGAGGTGCTCGATCCCGAACAGAACAATCATTTTAATGACCATTATCTTGAAGTTGATTACGATTTGTCAGACGTCATGTTTGTCTGCACATCCAACTCCATGAATATTCCTGGTCCATTGTTGGATCGGATGGAGGTCATCCGCATTCCCGGTTACACCGAGGATGAAAAACTTAATATTGCCCTGCGCTATTTGATTCCCAAGCAAATGGAAGCTAATGGCCTGAAAGAAAGTGAAATCAATATCAAGCCTGACGCCATTCGGGACATCGTCCGTTACTACACGCGTGAAGCAGGGGTGCGGGGACTTGAAAGAGAAATCGCCAAGTTATGCCGAAAAGTTGTCACCAGTCATGTGAAGAAAAAAAGCGTTAAGGTTGATGTTATCGGGCCGGATTCTTTGGAGAACCTGTTGGGTGTGCGGAAGTTTGATTTTGGCCGCGCAGAAAACAAGGACCAAATCGGCCAGGTTACCGGTCTTGCCTGGACGCAGGTTGGTGGTGAATTATTAACCATCGAATCATCGGCCGTAGCTGGTAAAGGCAGAATGATTAAGACGGGTTCGCTTGGTGATGTGATGCAGGAGTCTATTCAGGCTGCGTTAACCGTCGTCAGATCCAGAGCTCAAAGCCTGGGTGTTGCGCCGGATTATCATGAGAAAGTGGATATTCATATACACGTACCTGAAGGCGCTACACCAAAAGATGGTCCCAGTGCCGGTATCGCGATGTGTACTGCATTGGTTTCTGTGCTGACGGGTATTCCGGTAAGAGCAGATGTAGCCATGACTGGCGAAATTACCCTGCGCGGTGAAGTTTTACGTATTGGCGGTTTGAAGGAAAAATTATTGGCGGCTCATCGTGGCGGCATCAAAACAGTAATTATTCCTGCTGAAAATGAGCGCGATCTCAAGGAAATTCCAGATAATATCAAGGAGGATTTAACTATCAAGCCAGTGCAATGGATTGACGATGTTTTGCAAATTGCGTTACAGCATATGCCGACGCCATTGTCTGATGAAGAATATCAGGCTTTGCAAAAGCAGGCTCAAAAAGACGATAACGCCAATCGTATCAGTACGCATTAATTGAGTGTTTCTTGTGCGGTTACATCGGTTTCTACAAGTAACAATTCGGGATCGGTGAAACCGCTACAACCCGCATGGATGCTGGCTGAATAACCCGATTGACCAAAATACAGGCAATTGAGTTATTCTGTGCTATAAAGCAACAATGTCTCCTTGACCCTTATGGTGTCAGTTGGTATAAATCGCAGTTCATTTGCTGCACCGGTAGTGCAGGGTAGATGTCCAAGATAACAATTTGCCTGTACTAACGTATTTCTGAAACAAATAAATCAAAAGGGGTTAAGTGTGAATAAAACTGAGCTGATTGAAGCCATTGCCGCGTCTGCGGATATTCCTAAAGCGGCAGCTGGTCGTGCGTTGGACGCAGTCGTTGACAGCATTACTGGTGCCCTGAAAAACGGTGACTCTGTAGTTCTTGTGGGTTTTGGTACTTTCTCTGTAAAAGAGCGTGCAGCACGTACTGGTCGCAATCCGCAAACTGGCGCCGAGATCAAGATTGCCGCTGCCAAGGTGCCGGGCTTTAAAGCAGGTAAAGCTTTGAAAGACGCCGTCAATTAAGCCGAATATCAGGTACTGTTGAAACTAACTAACAGTGCTGGTGTTGTAAAAAAGGCGCATCCATCGGTGCGCCTTTTTTATTGAAGCAGGGCTTTTTTCATTAATAACGATAATATCGGGCGTAGGTTGTTTCCCCTGAATATTAGAATAGATCGCTGGAAAGTCAGGAGTAGATCACATCATGTTGCAAAGTCTTCGGGATAACTCCAAAGGGGTTATAGCGGGAATGTTAATTGGGTTCCTGGTTATTATATTTGCGGTATCCGGTTCGGAGTCGTTATTCAATTTTGACCCGGCGACTAAAGGCGTGGTGAGTGTTAATGGCGAAGACATTACCGAGGTAGATATCGTTCGCGCCAGTGCCAATTACAGACGACAAATGGCTGCGCAATATGGTGATTCTCTTCCGCCGGACTTCCTGAGTGATGAAAATATTCGTCAACCAGTAATAGAAAACCTGATTCAGCGAAAAGTGCTGACGCAAAAAGCGGAAGAATCAGGTATGACCGTTGGTGACAGTTTTGTAAATCAACAAATTTTATCTACTCCGCAATTTCAGGGCAGCAACGGCGTATTCGATCCGAATGTATATCAGCAGCTGCTGCGCACGGTAGGTTTTACTCCAGCAAATTACAAAAAAGCCCTGGCGGAAGATTCGCTGGTGAACCAATTAACCGCTGGTGTTATTGAGAGCAGTTTTGTTACTCCAGCCGAGCTGGAAATGATTATTGCCTTGAGTTTTCAGACGCGCGATTTTAGCTATGCGGTAATTCCTGCGGCAAAGATTGGTGAGAGTGTTGACGTCTCTGATGCCGAAATCGACGCATATTACCAGTCCAATACCCAATCGTTTACTCATCCGGAACAGGTTGCCGTTGACTACATCGATCTTAACGTCGCAGATTTGATGAACGGAATTGAAATTACTGAAGAGCAGGCCCGTCAGCAGTTTGAGCAAAATGTTGCCGCATTTGAAGCACGCACGGAGCGGGAAGCGGCTCACATCCTCATAGAAGATAATGATGAAGCCAAAATAGCTGAAGTCAGGGAAAAATTAGCGGCTGGTGAGGACTTTGCGGAGCTGGCAAAAACATACTCTGACGATCTCGGCACCCGTGATCAGGGCGGTGATCTGGGCTTTACCAGCGGTGAAGCTTTTCCTGAAGAGTTCGAAAGCGCATTGGCAGCATTAGAGGTGGGTGCGATCTCTGCCCCAGTGAAAACGGATGCGGGGACACACTTCATTAAATTAGTGTCTGAACGTGGTTCCGAGCCACCGACATTTGAAGAAGAGCGCAATCGTATTGTAGATCAACTCAAGCGAGCTGAAGCTGAAAATCAGTTTGTCAATTTGCTTGAGCGGTTGCGCGATCTCTCCTATAACGCGGAGAACCTTGCCGAGGTTGCCGAGGAATTGGGGCTGGAAAACAAGAACACAGGTCTGTTTGGTCGAGGTGCCGGTGAGGGCATAACCGCAGAAACGCAGTTTGTTACGGCAGCGTTTTCTGATGAAGTACTGGTGGAAAACAACAGTAGTGATGTGATTGAGCTTGCGCCCAATCGTGTGGTTGTGCTGAAAAAGACCGAGCACAAGCAAAGCTATATCAAGCCTCTTGAAGAAGTGAAAGAGCAGATTACAACGATTGTTCGCAACAATAAGATTCAAACCTTATTGGCCGCTCGCGCCGAGGAAATTGAATCTGCAGTGGCAGCAGGGCAGACCCTTGAGTCAGCTGTGGCTGACGCTGGCTATGAAGTGAAAACCGCTGAAGATGCGGAACGGAATGATGTCAATGTAGACCGGGATATTTTGCGTCAGGCTTTCAGCTTGGCGAAACCACAGGGCGATACCCCGGTAACGGCTTCAACCCGAACTTCGACCGGGGATTACGCGGTGATTTCATTGACCGCAGTCAATCTGGGTGGGCAGGAGTTGCCCGAAGAGCAGAAAACGGCTATCGCAGCACAATTGAAGAATATGACTGGCCAAGGCGAATACGCGAGCTATCAGGATTTACTTCGCGAGAATGCGAGCATCAAGCGTTAAAACAAAAAAGCCCATCGCAAGATGGGCTTTTTACTTCCGGGATTAGATAACGGTAAAGCGATTACGCCCGCCTTCCTTTGAGTTGTATAGCGCATGGTCTGCTTTCTCGATCCAGGCGCGATAATCCTCTACGTGGTCTGTCAGTTGGCTAATACCCAGGCTAATGGTGAACTGAACCTGCTGGCCTTCCGCGTAAACCACCATGTTTTCTACTGTTTGCCGAAGCCGCTCAGCAAACACACAGGCACCCTCGGCATTGGTACCCGTCAAAATAATGCCAAATTCCTCTCCACCATAACGGCCCGCGATATCAAGATCCCGTATCTGGGCGCGCATGGCTCGACTGACCTGGCGAATAACATCGTCCCCTACGGTATGCCCATAAGTGTCGTTCACCCGTTTGAAGTGATCGATATCCAGCATTATCAGGCTGCATGGTAATTCATAGCGATCGAAGCGTTTGAACTCCTGAATCAGCCGACTTTCCCAGTATCCCCGATTGTACAAGCCGGTCAGATGATCAATCCGGCTAAGCTCCTGAAGTTGTCGGTTTGCGGTTTGCTGGGCCAGCTTGTTAACGGCAGTATCAGTAACGTCATAGATAATCAGACAGATGTGCTCGACGCGTCCCTTAGTGTCAATTAACGGGATGATAGTGCTGTTTTGGTACATGTACTCGGCGGTGCCGGTGATGGGGCGGTAATGAGGGAAGCGGAAAAGGTAAGGGCGTTGCTCCCATGTGGTGAACGCCGCATTTTGGAGAACGAAAACAGATTGTGCTTTATGGTGAAACCAACGCTCGGAGAGTTCCGGAAAGACAGCAAAGATGTTTTTCCCCAGCACATCTTCCGGCTGTTTGCCGCTGTGGTTTTGCATAAAGCTATTCCACAGTTCGATAGTATAGTTTTTATCCATCACTATCAGGCCGGCGTCAATGTTCTGCAGGATGTCCATCAGCCAATGGACATCCTTGAAAAAGGCACTTAAATCTTCTCTGATAGCCATGCGTCAGGTAACGTCGCCAATTAATCCAGAAGGTAATTCAGCTTTTCCACCAGTCCGGGAACTGAGTTTTCAGCGATTACTAATAAAAGATCACAATTAATCCGATGATTTTCAATAGCGTAGTTGATTTCTACAACCAGCGCCTGCTTCCAGCGCATGTTGGTACTTTGTAGTAGGTCGGTAATATTGCAATGTTGGCCTAACAACATGGGTGGCCCGAAGCTGAAATGGATGTCGAGCTGTTCTGCCAGACCTTTCAGGCAAGCGCCGTTCAGCACATTGGCGGTATCCATTAAAAGCTCATAACGCGCTTTTTCATCCGGATTACTATCGTACTTCAGCAATCTGGCCAGGTCGTCATAATCTGTGTCATTGAAGATCAGCATGGTTTCGCCTGCCAATCCGCCCCCGATGAAGCCCTGGCAAACACCAAAGACGGCTTCGTCTGACTGTCGGTTAAGTGACTGAAGAGCCATAGCGATGTCGGTGGGCTTGAGTACACTCACATGGGGTATGGAGAGAACGACAAAGACATCTAACAGTCGTGCCAGACGATCACCCGCTTGCCCCATTGCCACATTGGTGATTTCTTGCAGGCAATCGCGTTGATCTTCAGTTAGCAAGTTTCCGAGCATGGTCATTGGCTATCTTTGTTATGTCCGAGGTGGGTATAAGAAGCTTAGCAGCTATCCTCTGGAGTGTCTGGTCCGCTGGCTACTTTTTATAAGAGCAGTGAGACTTGTTACAAGAGCAACGGGAGCTTGTTACAAGAACAAGGGGAACCGGGGCAAATTTTGAAACAGGTTATGCAGACCCGACAGGTGATTGATACTATGGGTTCTTTCACGCATACACACCCGTGAATTTTTGCGAGCATACGCGCAAACACTGTTTGATCTTTTGATAAAAGCGAAATCACACCGATGAAGATAAAGTTAACCTACTGGATTGTGGCCCTGGGATTATTGGCAGGGTGTTTTCACGACAATCGTAGCGCGGTGGAAATCGGAAACGAGCGGCAGATTCTTCATATCGGTAACGGCAGTGAGCCCTCCGATATCGATCCGCATATTACAACCGGTGTTCCGGAAAACCATATTCAATTGGCGTTGTTTGAAGGGCTGGTATCCAAAAGCTCAGCTACTCTCGACATTGTTCCCGGGGTTGCCGAATCCTGGCTGGTTTCAGATGATGGTCTGCGCTACACATTCCATTTGCGTAAAGATGCCCGATGGTCGAATGGCGATGCGCTTGTTGCTGAAGATTTTGTCTGGTCGTGGTACCGCGCGTTGCTGCCCAGTTTGGGTAATCAATATGCCTACGCTTTTTTTGGGATTAAAAATGCTGAACGGTTTAACAAAGGTGAAATAACAGACTTCAATCTCGTTGGGGTCAAGGCCCTGGATAATCACACGCTGGCAGTTGAGCTTGTGCGGCCGGTGCCTTACTTTCTTGAGTTGCTTGATCATCATTCGATGGACCCCGTTCATAGAGCGACCATTGAAAAATTTGGCGCTCCGGGCGATCGTGGAACCGCGTGGACCAAGCCGGAAAACTTTGTGGGAAATGGGCCTTTCATGATGAAAGAGTGGGTACCCAATAAAGTTGTGGCTGTGAAGAAGAATACTTTCTATTGGGATGAACAATCCGTTAAGTTACAGGAAGTTCATTTTTATCCCATTGATAAAGCGGCAACGGAAGAGCGAATGTTTCGTGCGGGCCAATTACATATTATTCGTCAGTTACCGACAGATAAAATAGCGCATTATCAGACTAATCATCCGGAGGTATACCGGTTTTACCCCAACTTCACGACGTATTTTTACCGCTTCAATACCCGTCGCCCGCCTCTGGATGATAGACGAGTACGTCAGGCGCTGGCTTATGCGATTGATCGGCAACAAATTGTGGAGCGGGTGACACGTGGTGGTCAGCCTGCGGCCAGGTCTTTCATTCCCCCCATGCAAACTGGCTACCGTTCTTCTGCTTCCATGCCGGAGGATATCGAAAGGGCGCGAGAGTTGTTAGTGGAGGCTGGTTATCCGGATGGGAAAAACTTTCCGACGCTAACAATTTTGTATAACACCGACGAAGATCATCAAAAAATTGCGTTGGTTATTCAACAGATGTGGAAGAAAGCCCTGAACATTCAGGTGAAACTGGAGAATCAGGAATGGAAGGTTTTCTTTGCCTCCCAGCGAACCGGTAACTACGATATTGTGCGAGGCTCCTGGTCTGGCGATTTTTATGATCCGAAAAATTTTATGGATGTGTTTCGCCCAGACAATGGCAACAATCGCACTGGCTGGGCGAACGCCGAGTACGAAGCATTAATACAGCAGGCTGAGCAAACCAGTAACCAGGCCGAACGCTTTGCGTTATTCCAACAGGCGGAGGCTATCTTGTTAGCAGACGCGCCGATCATGCCTATTTACACTTACACCAGTAATGCATTGGTAGCAGAATCCGTGCAAGAGTGGCATAACAACATTATGGACTATTGGTCTTACAAACACGTATATCTCGACTCGGGTGCCACGTCAGCTGCAAGGAAACCCTAGATCATGTGGATGTTTATTATAAAACGTATCCTACAAGCGATACCGGTTATGTTGGTCGTTGTCACGGTTACTTTTTTTATGGTGCGCGCAGCGCCCGGCGGCCCTTTCGATGATGAGCGCGATGTTCCGCCGGAAGTATTAAAAAATCTTAATGCCCGTTACAACCTGGATGCACCGGTATGGCAGCAGTACACTGACTATCTTGGCAATTTGCTACGCGGTGATTTTGGTCCTTCATTTAAATTTACTAACCGAACCATCAACGAGATGATTGCATTCGGTTTCCCCGTCACACTTGAATTGTCTTTTTATGCGTTGTTGTTTGCCATGTGTGTGGGCTTGATGGCAGGCATTATTTCTGCGTTGAAGCCGAATAGCTGGCAGGACTACGTTCCCATGTCGACGGCCATGTTGGGTATTTGTTTGCCGTCATTTGTTCTGGGGCCGCTGCTTGTTCTCATATTTGGTATCTGGCTTGAATACCTTCCAGTCTCCGGCTGGGGCTATACACCCAGCGATAAAATTTTACCCTCGGTAACCTTAGGCTTTACCTACGCGGCATATATTGCGCGCATCAGCCGCGGTGGTATGTTGGATGTATTATCACAGGATTATATTCGCACTGCCCGAGCCAAAGGCTTGTCGTCCTTTCGGATTGTATGGGTTCATGCATTGCGCGGTGGATTGGCGCCGGTAGTTTCGTTCCTGGGGCCGGCCATGGCCGGCTTGCTGGCAGGCTCCTTTGTGGTAGAGAGCATCTTTCAAATCCCCGGCTTGGGACGTTATTACATCCAGGCAGCTTTTAATCGCGATTACACCATGATTCTCGGTTTTACGATTTTTTATGCAGGGTTGATTGTTGTTTTCAACTTACTGGCTGACATTTTGCTCGTATGGCTTAACCCGAAACTGCGTCATCAACTTGCGAGTAACGCCTGATGGAAGGAATTGAAAAAGGCACGTCGCTAACGCAAGACGCTTTTCGTCGTTTGCGTAAAAATAAAATGGCCATGGCAGGTTTGAGCATACTGGTTTGTATGATTGTTGTCGCTTTGCTGACCCCCTTAATTGCACCTTATGAATATGATGCACAGAACCTTGATCTCGGTGCCAGCCCACCATCGGTAGCGCACTGGTTGGGTACCGATGTTTTTGGGCGCGACCAATTAACCCGCATTATGTACGGCAGCCGCATTTCATTGATGGTGGGGTTTATTGCAACAACCGTAGCGTTGTTGATCGGTGTTTTGTGGGGTGCAACAGCAGGCTATATCGGCGGGCGTACTGATGCATTTATGATGCGTACAGTTGATGTGCTCTACGCCTTGCCCTTTACCATTTTTATTATTTTGTTAACGGTAATCTTTGGCAGCAGCATGTTGCTGTTGTTTCTCGCCATTGGTGCAGTTGAATGGTTAACCATGGCGCGCATTGTACGCGGGCAGGTGCTGACACTAAAACAGCAGGAATTTGTTGAAGCTGCAGTGGCTTTGGGCCTTTCGCCCTGGAAAATTATCGTGCGTCATCTAATTCCTAATACCCTGAGCCCAGTGATTGTGTACACAACATTGACCATACCCAGTGTGATCTTGCTTGAATCTTTTCTCAGCTTTTTAGGGCTGGGTATTCAGCCGCCGGAAAGCTCCTGGGGCTCTCTGATTTCTGATGGGGTTGAGTCTATGGAGGAATATCCCTGGTTGCTGGTTTTCCCGGCATTGACTTTGTCTATTACGTTATTTTCGCTGAATTTTCTGGGCGATGGTTTGCGTGACGCGCTGGACCCGCGCGCCTCGGGAGATTAATTCATGACCTTATTGCAAGTGGAAAACCTGCGCATTTGTTTTCATACCCGCAATGGTATAACAATCGCAGTAGATAACATGAATTTTTCTCTCGCGTCGGGAAAAGTATTGGGTATTGTCGGTGAATCAGGGTCAGGAAAATCCGTGGCCTGTTACAGCTTATTAGGCTTGATCCCTTCTCCGCCGGGGAAAGTTGAAAGCGGACGCGCGTTATTTGCCGGTGATGATTTGCTGAGCATGAATGAAAAATCCTTGCGCAAGATCCGGGGCCATCGGATCAGCATGATCTTTCAGGACCCTATGACGGCATTAAACCCTTATATGCGTATTGCAGACCAGCTGGTTGAACCGTTAATTGTTCAAAAGAAACTGTCAAGGAAAGACGCAAAAGCCAAAGCTATAACGGCACTTGAAGAGGTGGGTATTCATGATGCAGTAACGCGCATTAATGATTACCCGCACCAGTTTTCCGGAGGTATGCGTCAGCGGGTCATGATTGCCATGGCATTGATTTCTGAACCTGAATTACTTATTGCTGATGAACCCACCACGGCTTTGGATGTAACAGTGCAGGCTCAAATTCTGGCGTTGATTAAACAACTACAACAGACACGCAACCTGGCCGTTATTTTTATTACCCACGACCTTGGTGTAGCTGCGATGATGGCGGATGACATTCTCGTGATGCAAAAAGGCAGGGTGGTCGAGCAGGGTACAAGAGAACACGTCGTTTACCATCATACACATCCCTACACCAAAAAACTTTTTGGCGCGGTGCTGACAACAGCCAAGCCCGTGCCCAGTGCGGTACAGCCAACGGAGCCTCCCTTTCTGCAAGTGAATCACCTGCACACTGGTTTTACTATGCGGGCGGGTCATCTATTTCGGAAAACAGTTCAATTCATTAAAGGCGTCGATGACATTTCCCTTACGCTCCAGCAAGGTGAAATTTTAGGCTTGGTGGGCGAGTCCGGTTCGGGCAAGTCCACCCTTGGCCGTAGCATCATGCGTTTGGTGGATAGTCAGTCCGGTGAAATTTTGTTACAGGGAAAAGACCTACGTCAGCTTTCCGGGAATGCGTTAAAAATGGAGCGACGCCACTTTCAGATGATTTTCCAGGACCCTTATGCGTCACTCAATCCGCGCATGACGGTATTTGATACGCTGGCAGAGCCCTTGCTGTTACATGGCGTTGCGAATAAAACAACCTTGCTTGAGCAGGTTAACCAACTGATGGACGATGTGGGACTGGAACGGCGATTTATCCGTAAATATCCCCACGAATTTTCCGGTGGGCAGCGCCAGCGCATTGCCATTGCTCGCGCATTGGCGCTGAAGCCTAAACTGATTATTGCCGATGAGCCGGTATCCGCACTGGATGTCACCATTCGCGCACAAATATTGGAGTTACTGCTGACCTTAACCCAGAAGCATGGATTGACGATGTTATTTATTTCCCATGATATGTCAGTGGTGCGCTATCTGTGTGACAGGGTTATTGTGATGCACAAAGGCAAAATCGTGGAAGAGGGTGAAACCGAGGCCTTATTCGCTGCTCCGCGCCATCCTTATACCCGCGCCTTGCTGAGCGCGATACCGACGCTGGCTAACTCAAGGTCGCACTGAGTAATTCGCGTGTGTAGTCCTGTTCCGGTTGGGTAAAAATTTTCTCAGTACTCCCTTGCTCGACAATCTTTCCACTTTTCATTACCACAACCTGGTGACTGATAGCGCGGATAACTTTCAAGTCATGACTGATAAACACATAGGTTAAATGATACTGCTCCTGGAGCTTGCGCAATAAATGAATAACTTGCACTTGCACCGCTCGATCCAGTGCTGAAGTCGGTTCGTCGAGGAAAATAATATCGGGGTTCAGAATCAATGCACGAGCAATGGCAATACGCTGGCGCTGTCCGCCAGAGAACTCATGGGGATACCGATGGCGCAATTCGGGTTCAAGCCCCACATCTTCCATGCTTTTTATCACTGCCGCTTCAATGGCTTGCCGCGACATGTCGGTATGTACAACCAGTCCTTCAGCAATAATCTGTTGCACTGTCATTCGCGGACTTAAGCTCGCAAACGGATCTTGAAAGACAACTTGCATTTGCCGGCGCACGGGGCGCAAAGCCTTTTGATTCAATTCTTGCAGCGGCTTTCCGCAAAAGATGATTGAGCCTTCTGCATTAATCAGACGCAGCAATGCCATAGCCAATGTCGACTTTCCAGAACCACTTTCACCCACAATACCCAGGGTTTGTCCTTTGGTAATTTGCAGTTGCGCGTTATCAACGGCGACCAGAAATTCAGATGGCTTTCTCAGAAAAGGTTTATGCAGCGGGAAGCGCACTGAAAGGTTACGGGCCGTTAACACGATTTCAGAATCTGGTGGTGTTGCGATGGCGCTACCGGTAGGCTCGCTTTCCAATAACAGTTTGGTGTAGGCTTCTGTAGGTCCGGAGAAAATATTTTCGCACGCACCTTGCTCTACAATCTTGCCATTTTGCATAACAGCCATTCGATCGCTAAAGTGACGCACAACGCCAAGGTCATGAGTGATCAACAACAGCGTCATCCCCATTTCCTGTTGCAATTCCTTCAGCAAAATCATGATCTGCTTTTGTACCGTAACATCCAGGGCAGTGGTGGGCTCATCCGCAACAAGCACGTCAGGCTGGTTGGCCAGCGCCATGGCAATCATGACTCTCTGGCGTTGGCCGCCGGAGAGCTGGTGTGGATAGGCTTTCAACTTGTTGGATGCTTGTGGAATTTTGACGCGCTCAAGCTGATGCAATACTTCGTTACGTAATGCATCGCCGCGCAAACCGCGATGCAGGCCTATAATTTCGCCTATCTGTTTTTCAACGCTATGCAAAGGGTTCAGTGCGGTCATCGGTTCTTGAAAAATCATACCGATGCGCCGGCCACGAATTTTATTCATGGCGCTTTCATTCAGCTGCAATATGTTTTTTCCCTCGAAATAAACCGCGCTTTCATCGGAATGAGATGCGTAAGGATAGGGCAGTAATTGCAGGATGCTATGGGCGGTGACTGACTTTCCTGAACCGGATTCACCCACCAGCGCAAAGGTTTCACCTTTGTTCAGGGCGATATTGACCTTTTCCACAACACGACGGGCTTGGGCGCCGTGACCAAAAGTCACATCCAGGTTTTCTATATTTAAGATAGGTTCAGTCATTTTTTACTGCTTGTTGATCAATCGTGGATCAAAGGCATCGCGCACACCTTCGCCGATAAAAACCAGCAGGGTGAGCATTAGCGATAACACGCCGAAGGCACTTAAGGCTAACCAGGGCGCATGAAGGTTGTTCTTGCCTTGTGCTACCAATTCACCCAGCGAAGGTGATCCCGGCGGCAAACCAAAACCCAGAAAGTCTAATGACGTAAGCGTGGTAATGGCGCCAGTTAGCAGGAACGGCATAAAGGTCATGGTGGCGACCATGGCGTTGGGTAAGACGTGGCGCATAATAATCTTGGGATTGCTGACGCCCAATGCGCGAGCAGCACGGACATAGTCCAGGTTACGGCCGCGTAAAAATTCTGCGCGCACAACATCGACCAGAGATGTCCAGCTGAACAACAACATAATCCCCAGCAGCCACCAGAAATTAGGCGTGATGATGCTAGCCAAAATAATCAATAAAAATAACACCGGCAACGAACTCCAGATTTCCAGGAAGCGCTGACCGAGCAAATCAATCTTGCCACCATAATAACCCTGGATTGCTCCGACTGTTACACCAATCAAGGCACTGCCAAAGGCCAGGATCAAGGCAAATAAAATCGAGATGCGAAAGCCGTAAATAATGCGGGCAACCACGTCGCGTGCCTGGTCGTCAGTACCCAGCCAATTATTTGCGCTGGGCGGAGACGGCGCGGGCTCCGGCAGGTTGTGAATATGGGTGCTGTAGCTGTAGGGAATAAGTGGCCACAATATCCAACCATCGGCTTCAATAAGATCTTTGATATAAGGGTCGCGATAATCTGCAGCCGTATCAAAATCTCCGCCGAATGTGGTTTCCGGATAGTATTTAAATGCAGGAAAATAAAATTCATCCTGATAGCTGATAAGTATCGGTTTGTCGTTAGCGATAAGCTCCGCACCCATACTGATGACAAACAGGATTGCAAAAACAATCAGGCTCCAATAGGCGCGCCGGTTCTTATAAAACGTCAATAGCCGACGCTGGCTGATAGGACTCAAGCGATTAATCCAGCTCATCGTCAATGTTCCCTGCTTTGGAAATCGATGCGCGGGTCAACCCACACATACACCAGATCGGAGATTAATTTGATAAACAAACCAAGCAGGGTAAAGATAAACAGGGTGCCGAAAAATACCGGGTAATCGCGATTTGTCACTGCCTCGAAACTCAGTAAGCCGAGGCCATCCAGGGAGAAGATAACTTCAATCAATAGCGAACCGGCAAAGAAAATACTGATAAAAGCAGCGGGAAAGCCGGAAATAATAATGAGCATTGCATTGCGAAAAACATGGCGATACAACACCTGGTTTTTGCTTAAACCTTTGGCTTGTGCAGTTACTACGTACTGCTTGTTTATCTCGTCCAGAAATGAATTTTTGGTCAACATACTCAGCGTGGCGAAGCCGCTGATGGTATAAGCCGTTAAGGGTAGGGCAAGGTGCCAGAAGTAATCGCCGATTTTTCCCAGTAGACTTAATTCATCAAAATTGCTTGACGTAAGGCCGCGCAAAGGAAACCAGTCAAAGTAGGTGCCGCCAGCGAACATCACGATCAATAAAATACCCAACAAAAAGCCGGGAATGGCATAGAGGATGGAGACGATAGTGCTGCTCAGCACATCAAAATGACTGCCGTGGCTAATGGCCTTGCGAATGCCCAAGGGAATGGAGATCAAATAAATCAGTAAAGTACTCCACAAACCCAGCGAGATGGAGACTGGCAGTTTTTCGATGATCAAATCCAGAACACTGGCATTTCGATAAAAGCTTTCGCCAAAATCCAGCGTTACATAATTTTTTAGCATGATCCAGAAGCGTTCATGGGCCGGTTTGTCAAAGCCGTACATGACTTGGATGCGTTCTATGATTTCTGATGGAATGCCGCGCGCAGAGTGATTGTCAGATTGTGCTGCAGGTACGCCGGCAATATTCGCATGCTGCATTCGATAGATCATTTGTTCTACCGGGCCGCCTGGAGCAGCCTGCACGACGACAAAATTAATCAGCATGATGCCAAACAATGTTGGCAGCATTAACGCCAGACGGCGGAGAATATAATTGCCCATAATTGCCCGTTAAGACCGTATATTACTTTTTGCGGGCATTAATACGCTTGGCTTTTTCCGGGTCTACCCACCATGTGAGAATACCGGTACTGAAGACTCGATCAAAAGCCGGCGCGATTTCTGGCTGCCCGAACTTATCCCAATAAACCAGGCGATGTTCAATCAGATTCCAGTGAGGCACGACGAAATGGTGGTGTAACAGCGCTCGATCAAGGGCGCGCGTGCGAACGACAAGCTCTTCGCGATCAGGCGCATTGATAACAAGTTCAATCAACGCATCAATTGCCGGGTTTTTAATTCCCATGTAATTGCTGGAGCCTTGCGTGTCGGCTGCGCTGGATGACCAGTAATCGCGCTGTTCGTTACCCGGCGATTGCGACTGCCCCATGGTCAGGCTGGTCATATCAAAATCATGTCCCTGTACGCGATTAATAAATTGCGACATGTCAACGACTCGCACATTCATCTCAATACCAAGGCGCTTCAGGTTTTGGACATAAGGATTTAATACCCGCTCGAAAGAAGGGTCGCGTTCAAGGTACTCAATAACCACCGGCTTCTGCGTCTTGGGATCAATTAATTTACCCTGGGCAATTTTGTAACCGGCATCTTCCAACAGTTGCTGAGCTTTGCGTAAGTTTGCGCGATTGTTGCCGCTGCCATCGGTGACGGGATTTTTATAGGGCTCATTAAATACACTGGCAGGCAATTCTTTTTTGTGCGGCGCGAGTATCTCCAGTTCCCGTCCTTCTGGTACACCGCTGGAGGCCAGGTCAGAGTTAAAAAAGTAGCTGTCGGTTCTTGTGTAAGAGTCGTAAAAAAGATTGCGATTGGTCCATTCATAATCGAACGCATAATTAAGCGCTTCGCGGAATTTGATATTGTCGAACGGCGCGCGACGTAGATTCATGATAAACGCTTGCATGCCGCGCGGGCTGTAATCACGAATAGTTTGTTTTTTTAACAAACCTTCTTTCGCTGCCGGTATATCATAGTTAGTAAACCAGGATTTGGCGATGCGTTCGTACCGAAAATCCAGCTGTCCCGCTTTTAGGGCTTCAATCGCTACTGTGTCATCGCGGTAATAATCGACAATAATTTCATCAAAATTATAATGACCTACATTCACCGCAAGGTCCTTGCCCCAATAATCTTTGACCCGCTCAAAAACAATCGAGCGTCCGGCGTCTATACGCTTGACTTTATAGGGGCCGCTGCCTAATGGAATATCGAGGCTGCTCTGGTCAAAAGGTTTGTCTTTCCAATAGTGAGCCGGTAATACGGGTAGCTGGCCGATAATCAGTGCCAGTTCCTTGTTGGTCGTATTTTTAAAACTGAATTTTACCCGCTGCTTGTCGAGCGCCTCAGCCGTTTTGATATCGGCATAATAATAACTGTAAAGTGGGGCGCCTTTGGTTGTTAAGGTATTGAACGAAAACACCACATCATCAGCAGTTATTTTTGTGCCGTCGTGAAATCTGGCCTTGGGGTTCAGATGGTAAATCACCCAGCTGCGGTCTTCCGGATATTCAATTTTTTCGGCGACCAAGCCATATTGCGTGAACGGCTCATCCATTGATGCCGTCGTGAGTGTGTCATAGATCAGCGCAATATTGCTGGCCGGCGTTCCCTTGGTGATAAACGAATTGAGACTGTCGAAAGTGCCTATCGCAAGTTCTCTGAGGCTGCCACCTTTTAATGCCTTGGGCGACGCGTATTCGAAATGGGTAAAATTGGCGGGGTATTTGGGTTCTCCATGCATGGCGATAGCGTGAGCTTCGACAATTCTGGATTCCTTGTCAGCTTTTTTATCCGCAGCATCAGCGGCCATCACAGCGCTGGAAATCAACAAGAAGCAGGATGATAGATAGTTAACAACACGAGCGTTGAAAAACCGGGTGTGCTTCATACTTGCTCCACTAAATAAATTAACCGTTCATATTTAATTAATATGCTGCTCATGCACATACAAGGTCAGCGATTGCCCTGGATGAATGTAGCTCGCATCTTTCACGGAATTCCAACTGAGAATATCTTTGGTCGATAAACGAAAGCGGTTGGCAATACTGTACAGCGTGTCGCCGCTCTGAATCTGATAAACGAGTTTATGTAGACCATTCTCTGCAACAACAGTTTTATCGACAATGGCATTGGACTTGTTCGATACCAAAAGTTTTTGCCCGGGTTTGAGTAAGGTCTTTGCGCTGATGTTATTCAGCCTTGTCAGGCTTTTAACACTTGTGTCATAGCGACGGGCGATAGTCCACAAATTATCACCCGAACGCACGTTGTGGTATTGGGCTCCGGCGCCCGGTTTCTTTTTGCCGTAGCCATACATCAGATCTTCAGAGCTGGTGTATTCGGGCATGGTTATCGCGGCACTGGGAACCAACAGAACCTGGCCGATACGGATATTGTTGTTTTTCAAACGATTGACGGATTTGATGGCATCTACCGTTGTTTTATGGCGGCGTGCGATGGTGCCGAGGACATCGCCTTTAACCACTTTATGTTCGCTCCAGCTGATCGGCGGAAGCTTGGGCATGTTATCAAGTTGGTTGGTGAAGTTTTCGGCATCGGCGACGGGTACCAGTAGAACATGCTCACCGGACGGTGACGTGAGCCAACGGTTATAGCCGGCATTAAGATGCTGCAACTCGGTTAAATCAATATCTGCCAGACGGGCGGCCTGCATGAGATCGATCTGCGCATCGAGATTGATCATGGTGAAGTAAGGATCATTAGGTATGTCGTGCAGACTGACATTGTAGATTTCGGGCGTACGGATAATTTGTGAGAGTGCGAGCAGGTGGGGAATATAGGAGCGGGTTTCCTTGGGTAAAGAGAGCGACCAGAAGTCAGTGGGTTTGCCCGCTCGGCGATTTTTTTCGATGGCGCGTCGCACGCGTCCTTCCCCGGAGTTGTAAGCTGCCAGGGCTAATAACCAGTCGTTGTCGAACATGGCGTGAAGGCGTTGCAGGTAACGAATGGCGGCGTCCGTTGAGGCAACAACGTCGCGGCGGCCGTCATACCACCAGTTTTGTTTCAAACCAAAGCTTTTTCCGGTGCCGGACACGAATTGCCAGATGCCTGCTGCTTTGGCACGTGAATAGGCAAACGGATTGTAGGTGCTCTCAATCATCGGCAAGAGGGCCAATTCCAGGGGCATATTATTGCTTTCCATCTCGGAAACGACGTAATGCAGGTAACGCTGGCTGCGCTCGGTAACCCGATCAAGATGGGTTTGATTGTTGGCATACCATTTCAAATGGGCATCAACTTTCGCATTACTGACAGTCGGTAATCCATAGCCACTGCGGATACGAGCCCAGATATCGACATACTCTATTTCGGTAACTTTATTGACCTCCTCAACGATCTTGTCTTCGAGATTGGCTCGTTGTTCCAAGTGGTATTCGTCAGATTCAAAATCGGGCAGGGAGTCTGTTAATCCGCTGGTATCGGTGGTTGATTGGGGCTTGAGCAGGTTACAGGCGGAGAGCGAAAATAAAACCAGGGACAGGGTAAATAGTCGCAAGCTTGGGTGGCGGTTAAACATTATCATTAAGTCACGTTGATTTTGTTGGATTTATCGGCGCCGCCCTCCCTGGAATCGACTGGTTGAAAGTGATTCTATGTGCAACATCCAGAGTGGTCAATCAAGCATACTGGGCGATGAGACATGCGTAGCCTGTTCAGGCTTGATCTTTCCAGCGCCGGATTGCCCCAAAAACGTCTGCATCCGAGGTTAACAGGGTGCCGGCATGGCGCTCGGCGGCGGCCTTGACGGTCGGTAAATGACAACGCAAAAAAGGATTGGTGCGTCGTTCAAGTGCAATGGTGGAGGGCAGGGTGCTCAGGTGTTGTTGGCGCAGCTGCTGTGTTTGTTGCAAACGGTCCGTAAGCGCTTTGTTGTCAGGCTCAATCTTGAGGGCGAACTGCAGGTTAGCGAGGGTGTATTCATGGGAGCAGTAAATCAGCGTGTTCTCAGGTAAGGCGGCGAGCTTGTTAAGTGACGCGAGCATTTGTTCTGGCTGGCCTTCAAACATTCGTCCGCAGCCCCCGGCGAACAGACTGTCTCCGCAAAAGAGCTTTGTCGGTTCGCTGTCGGTGTGAAGGTAGGCCAGGTGATCCAGTGTATGGCCGGGTACGGCCAATACATCCAGTTGCAGGTCAGGCAATTCGAGGGTATCGCCGCCATGCAGTTTATGAGTTACTTGCGGAATTCGCTGGGAATCGGGGCCGTAAACCGACACGGGGAACTGGGCCAATAAATCATTGATACCATCCGTGTGATCCCAGTGATGGTGGGTGATAATAATTCCAGCCAGATTCAACTGGTGCCGTCGCAGACAATCCAGAACCGGCTGCGCATCGCCCGGATCGAGAATATAGGCGTCCGGCTTTTCCGGCACCGGTTGCAGCAACCAGAAATAATTGCTCTCAAGGGCCGGGATAGAGTAAACAGTTAACACAATTGGATCGCTCGCAGGGTGATGGTGTACCGCAAGGGACAAGCCTAGCCTTCTCCGAGTTCAAAATACAAGTTACCGGGGACATACCATGTCGCATCAGTCATTGGGGCCACTGCGCCAGTTCTGGCGAAAGCACTTCGGTGTTTTGCCTGAAGAAGAGTCAATCCGGGATATGGTCAGCTGGTTTGAAACACCGCTCGGTGAAGCCCTGTTGAGTGAGGAGGGGGAATCTATCGAACAAGCCTTGCATTGCTTGTTTGGATACCATCTATTGCAAATGAGCATTAGTCCTCGACTGGATCTGGGGCATTCCAGTCGCATTACCCACCGCTTTTCCTTGAGCCCGGTGTCCGATGAAAACCCCAGTCTATCTGCCTTGTGCGACTTCGCCGAATTGCCGCTTCCGGAGGAGTCGATTGATGTCGTACTCCTGCATCATGTCCTGGATTACAGCCAAAGCCCCCATCAGTTATTAAGGGAATCGGCCCGTGTGCTTATTCCGCGGGGGCATCTCGTTATTCTGGGGTTCAATCCCTGGAGTGTGTTCGGCACCTGCCGTTGGTTTGCCCGCTTCTTCAGCCGCAAGCCGCGCTGGCGCCATCAGTCCTTGCGGCTGGGGCGGATTCTGGACTGGCTGACGTTGTTGGATTTCGAGTCAGTGGATATCCAGCAAGGTTTCTATCGTTTACCCTTGCAGCATCCAGGCGCCATCAAACATTTGCATTGGCTTGAGCGCTGGGGTAAAAGGCTGCGTCTGCCTTGGGGTGGCTATTACATGATTGTGGCGCGTAAGGAGCGTATTGCGTTGACACCCCTGAAGCCTGCATGGCGCACGCTAAAACCGGTACCGGGGTTAGGTATTACCAAGCTTCACGGGCGGGTCAAAAGTCCTTCCATCAAGGTCGCGAAGACCAATCAAAACGATAGGGAAGAGTAAGTTTGAAACATGTTGAGATATTCACCGATGGTGCCTGTCGGGGTAACCCTGGTCCCGGTGGCTGGGGTGCGTTATTGCGCTTTGGCACGATAGAAAAATCCCTGCACGGGGGTGAGAAACTGACGACCAATAATCGTATGGAGCTGATGGCAGCCATTGAAGGGCTTTCAGCCTTGAAAGAGCCCTGCGAGGTCGTGATCACCACTGACTCCCAATATGTGCGCAAGGGAATAACCGAATGGCTGGCTGGCTGGAAGCGCAATGGCTGGCGCACTGCGAGCAAGCAACCGGTAAAAAATGCCGATCTGTGGCAACGGCTTGATGAACTTAACCAGCGTCATAAAGTGGAATGGCACTGGGTCAAGGGCCACAGCGGACATCGCGAGAATGAACTGGCCGATCTGCTGGCCAATCGCGGCATTGATGAATTTTCACATTAACAGGGGTAAGCATGCGTCAGGTTGTACTGGATACCGAAACCACAGGTCTTGAAACCGCTCAGGATCACAGGATCATTGAGATTGGTTGTGTTGAACTCTTCAACCGCCGCCTGACGGGGCGGCATTATCACCAGTACATCAACCCGGAACGCGAGGTGGACGCAGGGGCCTTTGAAGTGCACGGTATCAGCAATGAGATGCTCGCAGACAAACCGGTATTTGCGAAAATTGCCGAGGATTTTCTGGACTTTATCGGTGATGCCGAACTGGTTATCCATAACGCGCCCTTTGATATCGGCTTTATCGACCACGAACTGCGCAAGCTTAATCCTGCCCACCAATCCATAACCCGCCGCTGCAATGTGGTCGACAGCCTTCTGTTGGCACGAAGTAAGCACCCCGGGCAGAAAAATAATCTGGATGCCCTGTGCAAACGCTATGGCGTAGACAATTCCCAGCGCGAGCTCCACGGCGCGTTGCTGGATGCCGAGATTCTGGCCGACGTGTATCTGCTAATGACAGGCGGCCAAACGGCGCTGTCATTGAGTGGTAACCAGTCCAAGGGGGATGGCGCCGCTGCCGTCAGCGAAATTCGCCGCCTGAACCCCGGCCGTCGGCCTTTGCCCGTCATCGCCGCGACTCTTGACGAGTTGACGGCTCATGAAGAAAAACTGGCGGCTATCGACAAAAGCAGCGGTGGCAATTGCGTTTGGCTGCAAGTTGCCGATGCGTGATTTGCGAAATAATTAGCAATAATGACAATGACTTAGCGGCTTTTTATAAAATCCATATTAGAATTGTTAACTTAACATCAAAAAGCGGCGTGACCTGGTATACATTGCTGCCATCATTCGCCAGCCCAAAGTAAGCAACAGGGAATATCTTGCGCTAAGCTAATCAAGCCCGGTGTGGTTGTCGATCGCGCCTTTTTACTGTCAGTTAAGGAAGTACTCGTGAGCAATAGCGAAACTCTCAATCTAGCCTCCCTGAAGATGGTTCAGGATGAATTGGTTGCCACTATTGAACAATCTGCCGTGGGGCTTGAGCAATTCGCCAATGACCGCAATAACGGTGAATTGCTGCAAAATTGTATCGACGGTATTAAGCAGATTCGCGGCACATTGAGTCTGATTCAGCTCAAAGGTGTAGACCTGCTGGCGGAGGAGTTGGTGGAACATATCACCGAGATTACCCTGGGTGAGGAAACCAAAACCAATCGTAAATTGGAGTTGTTGACCTCGGCTTTTTTTATCCTGCCGCGCTACCTTGAATACTGCACGCAAACCTCCCGCAGTATGGCCATGCTGCTGATCCCCCATATCAATGAGTTGCGCCAGGCGCGTAAAGCCCCTCTGGTACCCGAAAGCCATTTCTACCAATACGAGCCGCCGACTGGTGTTGCACGCCCGGCATCCGCTGCGCCATTGAACGAAGACTTAATGGCGTTGGTGCGCCGTTTGCGTCACATGTACCAAACCGGTCTGTTGAAGGTGCTCCAGGGTGTACAGGTTAAACCCTCTCTGGGCATGATGTGTCGCGCCATGGATCGTTTGGACGCTGCCAGTGGTACAGCACCTTTCGGTAATCTCTGGTGGGTAGCCTCAGCGGCTTTTACAGCGATCTCGGACAAAGATATGCAGCTGACCAAGGGGCGCAAGTTGCTGTTCAGTGCCCTGGATCGCGAGATAAAACGGTTACAGATGGAAGGGAAGCAGTCTCTCGCGCGTCAGCCGGACAAGAATTTATTGAAAGACCTGTTGTACATTGTGGCGCTGTCCCGGGCGACAGATGACAAAGTCAGGGCTGTTGCGACGGCTTACGATATTAAACCGGTTCGTTATACCGATGCCGAGCTGGCTCGTGAGATGGAGTTCCTCAAAGGACCGAGCGCCAATACCTTAAATTCCATGGCGGCCGTGTTGAGCGATGAATTGCGCAGCACAAAAAATATCCTGGAGCGGGCAGCCCAAGGCGGTGCTGAACTGTTGAGTGAAACGCCCGAGCTGGTGGATACGCTGAAAAAGGTGGCCGATATCCTGTCGGTAGTCGGCTTGGTTGCACCCAGCACCAGTCTGAAACAGGAAATCGAAAAGATTGCCCATTGGCAAAAAACCAAAAAGCCGGTGAGCCCGGACGAATTATTGGGTGTAGCGGACACCTTGCTGTACGTTGAAAGTACGATTTCAGGTCTGGGCAAGGTCAATCTTTCCGACGAAAAGCTCGCGCAGATCAATGCGTTATCCCGCGATGATGCCATGGCCCACAGCCAGATCGCTGAGGCTGAGCGCCTGGTTATCGAAGAGGCTGAGTCCGGGCTGGCTATGGTCAAACGCGCCTTGAGTTCTTTTATAGAATCCAATTACGACAAAGCGCATATCCACAATATTGTCGGTACGCTCGACAGCGTGCGTGGCGGTATGTTTGTGCTGGGTTTATCCCGGGCAGCCAAGGTGCTGGCAAAATGCATTGAATTTATCGAGGTGTCGCTGCTGCGCAACGAGCAAATGGCGGCTGTGCAACATATGCTGGAAACCTTTGCCGACGCCATCATCAGCCTTGAATATTACCTCGACAGTATCAAGATCGATAAAAATGCTGATACCAGCGTGCTGGAAATTGCCGAAGAGAGCCTGGAGGCATTAGGTTATCGGGTGTAACCATGGTTTTTATTCCCGCCACACAGCCAGCCCAGGTCGCCACGGCGACCTGCTACATTCCCGTCGCAAACGGTCAATTAGTGAATCCTGTCGGGAGCACCTGGCGACCTTTTTCTCAGGCTGAATTTGCTGCAACCCATCTTGTTATCAATAGCCAACACTTTATGGGCTATCTCGATCGCGCGGCCTGCTGGGCTGTGGATGTGGAAAAGCCAACAGATACGGCTACATGGCAGTGGCAGGGCTTGCGCAGCCTGTTGGGGATGGTAAATGAAGAGTACTTCCTGCTGGCCGGTCGTGCATTGCAGGTAGTCCAGTGGCATCTGGATCACCAGTTCTGCGGACGCTGCGGCCGTCCTACCGTCAGCAATGATGATGAGCGCGCTAAAGTCTGCCATCAATGCGAAATCCACTTTTATCCCCGCTTGTCCCCCTGCGTTATCGTATTGATAACGCGCGGAGATGAATGTTTGCTGGCGCAGCATGCCCGCTCAAAACAGGCCATCTATACCGCGCTCGCCGGTTTTGTAGAGGCGGGTGAACGCCTGGAAGATACCATTCACCGCGAGATCCTTGAGGAAGTCGGAGTCGCTGTTCATTCGCCACGTTATTTTCATAGCCAACCCTGGCCATTTCCCCATCAGTTAATGCTTGGCTTTCACGCTGAGTATGCCTCCGGCGATATTCAGATCGACAACGATGAAATTGTGGATGCACGTTGGTGGCGCTACGATCAGTTGCCTCAGGTGCCGCCAATCGCTACTCTAGCGGGTCAATTGATCGCGCATTTTGTCCAACAGCAAACCAATCAAAAATAATCCGACCGGGAGCAACATGTTATACACCCTCATAGCATTAGTGGTGATTACGATAGGTGGCTTAATCGCGTACAAGGCGTTGAGTATCCTGCTCCGCGGCAGTTGGATCATGGGATGGCTGCGAGGCATGTTCGGGTTGATCCTGTTAACGGTCGCCCTGGCGGTCGGGCTGATTGCATACGATATCTTTCGTTATAAACAGATTATGCAAGAGCAAGTGATCGCCACGATCAATTTTGAAAAGATAGAAGATCAGCATTTTGATGCGGTGCTGGTGGATAGCAAGGGCAATGAACATCGCTACACCTTGCGCGGCGATCAATGGCAACTGGATGCACGGGTCGTCAAATGGAAGGGTTATCTGGGAACCTTTGGCCTGCGTCCGGCCTATCGCCTGGATCGAATTAACGGACGCTATTACGATCTTGAACAGGAGCGCACCGCCAGCCGCACGGTATATGCATTAAATGAAAGCCTGTACAACCTGGACGTTTGGAACTGGATTAATAAATATCCGGAATGGGTTCCGGTGGTGGATGCGATTTACGGTAGCGCAACTTATCTGCCTATGGCTGACGGGGCACTTTATGAAGTTTCCCTGTCCAATACGGGGCTACTGGCACGTCCACTTAATGCGCCAGCTGAAGATGCGATAGGCGCCTGGCGATAGCAATTATTATTCAATAAGGTAAATGGGGTAGTCAGTTGGAATTTTTAACGGAATACGGGTTGTTTCTTGCTAAAACAGTCACGATTGTAGTGGCGATTGGCGTTATTGTGGGCTTGGTCTTTTCGGCGGGACAGCGCCATAAAAAAACCGATAAAGGCCACATTGAAGTCAATAAGCTCAATGAAAAATTTGAGCATATGCGCGATGTGCTTAAAGAAGCAACACTTGATTCTGAGCAGCTAAAAACGCTGATGAAGGAAGAGAAAAAGCGTGAAAAAGCAGAGCGTTCAGAAAAGAAAAAAGCCGCTAAGCTTGCTGCGAAAGCCAAACCGGAAAGCACCACTGACGAAGCCGATGCAAGCGCAAAGGCAACGGATAAAAAACGTGTGTTTGTCCTCGATTTCCACGGGGATATAAAAGCATCTGCCTGCGATAACCTGCGCGAAGAAATCAGCGCAGTACTCAGTTTGGCTACAGCGACCGATGAGGTCGTTGTAAAGCTGGAAAGCGGTGGCGGAATGGTGCACAGCTATGGCTTGGCTGCCAGTCAGTTAGCACGTATCAGCAATAAAAAAATTCCCCTGACGGTTTGTGTGGATAAAGTCGCCGCCAGTGGCGGTTACATGATGGCGTGTGTTGCAGATAAAATTATTGCTGCACCTTTTGCTGTTCTGGGGTCTATCGGTGTCATTGCCCAGCTGCCCAATTTCCACAAACTGCTCAAGAAAAATAATATTGATTACGAGATGTTTACGGCGGGTGAGTACAAACGCACTGTTACCATGTTCGGTGAAAATACCGACAAGGGGCGCGAGAAATTCAAGGAAGACCTGGAAGACACTCATGTGTTATTTAAAGAGTTTGTCAGTGAACATCGTCCCCAGGTAGATATCGCAAAGGTTGCCACGGGTGAGGTTTGGTTCGGGCGTCGTGCAATGGAGGTTAATCTGGTGGATGGCTTGCACACCAGTGATGAATATCTGCTCACACAAGCTGACAATGCCGACATCTACGAAGTGAGTTACAGTTTCAAAAAATCCTTACCGGAAAAATTGGGTATCGCCGCGCAAGGCGCCGTGGATCGCCTGCTGTTGACCTGGTGGGAGCGACTGAACTACAACCGTTGGTTTTAATTGGTACATCGCGCTAAAAAATCCAGGCGCGATGCCTTATTGCTCTGTTCCTGATAATGGAGGCCGTCTGATGTTATACGGTACACAAAAACTCCACATGCCGAGCCCCGAACAAGCTTTGCCGGGGCGCTCTCAACCCATGCCCGTCAAAAACAACCATTACGTCAACGGCCATACTATCCAGCCACCCTTCCCGGAAAATATGCAGCAAATTATTTTAGGGTTAGGTTGCTTTTGGGGAGCGGAGCGTCGGTTTTGGCGGCAAGAGGGTGTGTACACCACGGCGGTAGGTTACTCGGCCGGTTACACCCCCAACCCGACTTACGAGGAAGTGTGCAGCGGTTTGACGGGCCACAACGAGGTGGTGTTGGTCGTATTTGATCCGGCGATCATTTCGCTTGAAAAAATCCTGATGGTGTTTTGGGAATCTCATAACCCAACTCAGGGAATGCGGCAGGGGAATGATCGGGGCACACAATACCGCTCTGGTATTTATACGCTCGATGAGATGCAAAAGCAGACGGCGGAAGTGAGTCGAGCGGCTTATCAAGGTGCCTTGTCGGAAGCGGGTTTTGGAGACATTACGACCGAAATTTTAATGGCTACCGCGTTTTACTATGCCGAGGATTATCATCAACAATACCTCGCGAAAAATCCCGATGGCTATTGCGGCCTCGGCGGTACTGGTGTGAGTTGCAGTAGGTCGGATTAGTCGCAACGCGACGTAATCCGACGATACATTATCAATAATTCTACTCCGATATTTCCTCAGCATATTCGAATTGCTGGCCGGATATTCCAATCGAATCATCGCCCATCAAATATAAATAAGCTGGCATTAAATCTTCCGGAGGTTTAATGCTGGTGGGATTTTCGGCTGGATAAGCCGCCGCCCGCATGCGGGTGCGAGTGGCGCCAGGGTTAATACTGTTCACGCGAATACGCGAAGTTTCCTGAAGTTCGTCAGCCAGAGTTTGCATCAAATTTTCGGCAGCAGCTTTGGATGCGGCATATCCACCCCAAAACGCACGGCCTTGTATACCCACGGTAGAGCCTGTAAATAAGATAGAAGCGTTGGGTGCTTTATCGAGCAAGGGTAGTAGTGCACGCGTCAGCATAAAAGGTGCGTTCACATTCACCTGCATGGCGCGCATCCAGGTTGTGCTGCTGTAATTGCTGATGGGCGTACGTTCGCCCAGTTCAGCGGCATTGTGCAGGATGCCATCTACGCGTCCAAAAGCATCGTTAATGGCATTACCCAAATCCACGTAATCTTTCTCAACAGCACCTTCAAAGTTGATCGGATAAATAGCAGGTTGAGGATGACCAGCTGCTTCGATTTCGTCGTAAACCATTTCAAGTTTGGCCATGGTGCGGCCCAATAAAACAACGGTCGCACCATGTGCGGCAAACGTCTTTGCGGCTACGCGCCCGATACCGTCGCCGGCACCGGTAACCAGGATAATTTTATCCTGTAATACGTTTGCCGCAGCAGTGTAATCTTTTGGTATGTGCATCATAAATTTGCGTCCCGACAATCAGTTTTCCATATGACCTGCAGTTTCCGACGTTCCGCTATCGCTTCTGACTAATTGTCTGGAGGCAATCATCAGGTTTTCAAGGATGGGCCAGATTTCATCGGCGTGATTGACACAATAATCGGCTTGCCAGTTGTCGATGTTATCCTCGGCTTCAATGTAACCGTAGGCTGCTGCAATGGTAATTGCCCCCGCCTCTCTGCCGCAATCGATATCGCGTTTGTGATCGCCAATATACACAATCTCATCAGGCTGGCAGCCGACATGTTGGCTGGCGAGAAACATGGATTCCGGATGCGGTTTGCGTTGCTTAACATCTTCCGGGCAGATGATGCTGATGGGAGGCGGTTGTATTGGCAAGGCTTTCAACAGTTGGTGGGTATAGGCCGAGGGTTTGTTGGTGGCAATACCCCAGGCAATATTGTGTTGCTGTAATTTGGAGAGTAATTCGTTAATGCCGGGAAATAATTGTGTATGTACTGCAATGTGCAACGCATAAAGCTCAAGTAAACGTACACGTAACCGCTCAAAATGCGGGTCCTGATCGTCAATGCCGAAACCGAGACTGACCAGTGCGCGCGCACCATTGGATACAGACGCGCGAATCAGATCAGCGGGCAGAGCAGGGCGTTGGTTCTCTTCCAATAATTGATTTAACACCACGATAAAATCGGGCGCGGTATCCAGTAAGGTACCATCAAGGTCAAACATGACGGCACGAATCGGTTTGCTGGGTGACATGCAAAAATCCTGAGTTGAAAAGCGCAGTAGCTTGCTAGATTTTCTTGGCGTGCAACAAATAATTCACGCTAACATCTTGTGGGTCAAGCTTGTAGTTTTTAGTTAGCGGGTTATAAGTCATGCCGGTGATGTCCTGCAATTCCAAACCGCTCTGGCGTAACCATTTTGCCAGCTCCGAAGGTCGAATAAATTTGCTGTATTCGTGCGTACCTTTGGGGAGCAGCTTTAATAGATATTCTGCGCCGAGAATGGCGAAGGCATAAGCCTTGGGATTGCGGTTAATCGTTGAGAAATACACATCGCCGCCCGGTTTTACCAATTGTGCGCACGCATTGACGATGGAGCTGGGATCAGGCACGTGCTCAAGCATCTCAAGGCAGGTGACAATGTCAAACTGGCCAGCCGCTTCGGTGGCCAGTGTTTCAGCAGCAATTTTTCGGTAATCGACATTCACACCGGTTTCCAGTGCGTGCAGTCGCGCCACCGACAAAGGCGCTTCGCCCATATCAATGCCGGTCACATCGGCGCCTCGTTGCGCCAGGGATTCCGCCAGAATGCCGCCGCCACAACCAACATCCAACAGCTTGCGTTGCGCAACGGGAGAACGTTGATCGATGTAGTTAGCACGTAAGGGATTAATGTCGTGCAACGGCTTGAATTCACTGTTTCTGTCCCACCATCGACTGGCGAGTGCTTCAAATTTAGCAATTTCGGCGGCGTCTACATTGCTCATAAAACATTGCCCATTAAAAGGTTTTTAGGTGTGATCTTTGGCAGCGGTATCACTTGATTGTTTTGGCGTATTACGCGGTGCTATTCCGGCCCGCTTGCTTTCTATTTTGCGATTTGTTGGCGCCACCAGCGGGCTTTGCCGATAAGCTCGCGCTCGTTGAGTGTTTGCAGCTGGCGGCTGAGCATCAGCGCGCGACCGCCTACCCAGACATGGCTGACGCGATGGCTGCAACCGGTATAAATCAATTGAGATACCGGGTTGTACAGCGGCTGCGCTTCCAGTTCGCCCAGATCAATTGCGGTAATATCTGCCGCTTTGCCGACTTCAAGGCTACCTATGCGGTCTTCCATTCCCAATGCCCTGGCGCCATTGATCGTTGCCATGCGTAACGCCTGATGCGCATCCAGGGCCGCGGCATCATCGGCAACGGCCTTGGCGAGAAGGGCAGCAGTCTTAAGTTCGGACAAGAGATTCAGGTCGTTGTTGCTGGCGGCGCCATCCGTGCCTATGGCGATATTGACGCCGGCATTCCAAAGTTTCTGCACCGGGCAAAAACCACTGGCCAATTTGAGATTTGATTCAGGGCAGTGAATGACATGGGCGCCACTTTCGAGCAGCAAATCGATATCGCTCTCATCCACTTGCGTCATATGCACGCATTGTGTCAGTGGAGTGAGCACGCCCAAATCCATCAAGCGCTGAGCCGGACGTTTCATATGTTTCCTCAGGGATTCCTCTACCTCAAAACGTGTTTCGTGGAGGTGGATATGAATCGGCGAATCCATTTCCTGGGCCAGCACAGCCACCTTCTCCAATACATCGTCGGAGACGGTATAAGGAGCATGGGGTCCGAAACCAACATTCACCAGATGACTGGAGCGGAAGTCATCATGCAGTGCGAGACCTTTGGCGAAATAATCCTCCGGCCCCTGGCCCCAGGCAGAAGGAAAATCGAAGATCGGAAAGGCTATTTGCGCCCGCATGTGGGCTTGTTGGGCAGCCTGGGCGGCTTGCTCGGGATAGAAATACATGTCGGCAAAACAGGTCGTGCCGCTTTTGATCATCTCGGCCATGGCTAACTCAGTGCCATCGCGCACAAATTCTTCGCTAACCCACTGATCCTCGGCAGGCCAGATGTGATTGTTGAGCCAATCGCGCAAGGGTTTGTCGTCCGCAAAGCCACGCAGCAGGCTCATAGCTGCGTGACCGTGGGCATTGATAAGGCCAGGTATAACCAGGTGGTTAGTCAGGTTGATGGTTTGTTCGGCGTTGAAGCGTTTATCCGCTTCGTCCTGGGGAACAATAGCAACGATAGCGCCGTTGTGAACCGCCAGGGCACAATTTTCAAGCACGCGGTCCTCCGGTATAACCGGGACAATCCACCGCGCTTTAATCAATAAACGAATGCTTTCTGGTGCAGGCATGGTCTTTCCTGGGTTAAAACGTCCCGAGATTGAGAGCCGCGCAGTATAACCCAAAGCGTGTTGATGGGCAGTGATCCACAGCGCAGCGACCGGGTCTATCGGGGGTTGATCAATGAATGCTCAGGCGCTCCACGAGCTGGCCTAAAAAATGCCTATCGAATTGATTTTGTGGTAGTATTCCCGCCTTTCTGTGGCAGCCAAACCCGTTTTTAAAAAGGCCGTTCAGTGTGTCGTTAAAAGCCGGTCGATCACTCGCCAGTGCTGACAAAATGATCAATTAACCCAAGCAGTCACCATAATAAGGAATGCTGTAAACCCATGGGCGAATTTGCAAAAGAAGTTTTACCCGTAAATATCGAAGACGAACTCAAGCAGTCCTATCTCGATTACGCTATGAGCGTTATTGTAGGCCGTGCATTGCCGGATGTGCGCGACGGTTTGAAACCAGTGCATCGCCGTGTGCTCTTTGCCATGAGCGAGTTGAACAACGACTGGAACAAGCCTTATAAAAAGTCGGCTCGTGTCGTGGGTGACGTTATCGGTAAATACCATCCCCACGGTGACTCAGCGGTTTATGACACCATCGTGCGTATGGCGCAGCCGTTTTCATTGCGCTACATGCTGGTGGACGGTCAGGGGAACTTCGGTTCCATTGATGGCGATAACGCAGCAGCTATGCGTTATACCGAAATCCGGATGGCCAAGCTGGCCCATGACCTGTTGGCCGATCTCGACAAAGAAACCGTCGATTTTGCGCCCAACTATGATGGTTCCGAACAAATCCCCGTTGTATTACCCACCCGTATTCCTAATCTGCTGGTCAATGGCTCCTCCGGTATTGCTGTGGGTATGGCCACCAATATCCCGCCGCATAACCTGAAGGAAGTGGTGCAGGGCTGTCTGGCGATGATTGATAACCCCGATATCACCGTCGATGAACTGATGGAATATATTCCCGGTCCGGATTTCCCCACTGGCGCGATCATCAATGGCCGCGCAGGTATTGTGGAGGCTTATCGTACCGGTCGCGGCCGTATTTACGTGCGCGCCAAAGCGAATATCGAAGTGGATGAAAAAACCGGCCGCGAAACCATCATCGTGACCGAGATCCCTTACCAGTTAAACAAGGCGCGCTTGATTGAGCGTATCGCCGAGCTGGTAAAAGAAAAGAAAATCGAAGGCATCAGCGAACTGCGTGACGAGTCGGACAAAGATGGTTTGCGTATCGTTATCGAGGTCAAGCGCACCGAATCTGCCGATGTTTTGTTGAACAACCTTTACGCCCAAACACAATTGCAAAACGTGTTTGGTATCAACATGGTGGCTCTGGATGACGGCCAGCCCAAGATTTTAAATCTGTGGGATTTGATCGACGCGTTCATTCGTCACCGTCGCGAAGTGGTCACCCGCCGCACCGTTTACCTGTTGCGCAAAGCGCGTGAGCGCGGCCATATTCTGGAAGGTCTGGCGGTTGCCATTGCCAATATCGATGAAGTTATTGAGCTGATCAAGCGCTCACCCAGTCCTGCCGAAGCAAAAGATGGCTTGATGGCACGGGGTTGGGATGCGCGCGAAATGGCGCCGTTCCTGGAGCGTGCCGGTGAAGATGCCTGTCGTCCGGAAGATCTGGGTGAAGAATTTGGCGTGCGTGACGGTAAATACTATTTGTCCGCTGCGCAGGCACAAGCCATCCTGGAATTGCGCCTGCATCGTTTGACTGGCATGGAGCACGACAAGTTGCTTGCCGAATACGATGAAAAGCTGGTGCAAATTGCCGGATACCTCGAAATCCTCGGCAATCCCATACGCTTGATGACGGTAATCCGCGAAGAGCTTGAGCAGGTGATTGTGGATTACGGCGATGCCCGCCGCACCGAAATTGTTGCGTCGACGCTGGATTTGACCACCGAAGATCTGATCAATGAAGAAGACCGCGTAGTAACGATTTCTCATGGTGGCTACGCCAAGAGTCAACCGCTGGATGATTACCAGGCACAGCGTCGCGGTGGTATGGGTAAATCTGCCACAGCCGTTAAAGATGAAGACTTTATCGAGCATCTGCTGATCGCCAGTACCCACGATACGATTTTGTGTTTCACCAATGCCGGTAAGGTTTATTGGTTGAAGGTATATATGATTCCTGTTGCGGGGCGTCAGTCACGTGGCCGCCCGGTGGTGAATTTATTGCCGCTGGAAGAGGGCGAACGTATTACCTCTATCCTGCCGGTGAGAACCTACGATGACGACCACTTTATTTTTATGGCTACCGCTAACGGTACCGTGAAGAAAACCGTGTTGACGCAGTTCTCCCGTCCGCGCAGTGTCGGTTTGCGGGCGATTGAGTTGGACGAAGGCGATACGCTTGTCGGCACAGCGATTACCAACGGTTCCTGTGATGTCATCCTGTTCTCCAGCAGCGGTAAGGCCGCACGCTTCCGCGAAGAGCAGGTTCGGGCGATGGGACGCACGTCACGTGGTGTGCGCGGTATTCGCCTGGCTGAAGGTCAGCGTGTTGTAGGGATGGTTATTCCCATGGAAAACGGTCATGTGCTGACCGTGAGTGAACATGGTTATGGAAAGCGCACAGATGTCAGCGAGTTCCCGGCGAAAGGTCGTGGTTCGCAAGGCGTTATTGGTATGCAGACCACTGAGCGTAACGGTCAACTTGTGGGTGCCGTGCAAGTGTTTGATGGTGAAGAGATTATGTTGATCTCGGATCAGGGCACCATGGTACGCACGCGGGTTGATGAAGTGTCATTGTTGAGCCGCAACACGCAAGGTGTACGCTTGATCAAGCTCAAAACCGGTGAGCGTATGCAGGGGCTTGAGCGCATTGAAGAAAGTGCTGATGAAACCGCAAATCGTGCGCTGGCAACCGCTGAATCCTCTGGTGATGACCTCGTTGATGACGCTGGTGATGAAGGAGTACCGGATGGCGCACCAACCGATGACAACTCAACTGAGGCGTCAGATAACGATGAATAAATTAGCGCAGCCTGATCAATCAGGCTGTGTTTTTATTTGTCTCTCTTTTCACTACAACACGCTGTAGTTAACTCATGTCAGCCGAACAGAACGAAGAGCAAAAACTCCTGGCCCTGCGCAACGAAATCGATGCGATTGATGAAGAAATCGGTCGCTTGATCTCAGCCCGTGCCAAATGTGCGCAAGACGTGGCGGAAGTGAAAAAGGCCACCTTACCACCGGAAGCGCAAGTACTCTTCTATCGCCCCGAGCGTGAAGCGCAGGTGTTGCGTAAGGCCATGGAGCGGAATGTCGGGCCGTTAAGTAACGAAGAAATGGCACGCCTGTTTCGGGAAATTATGTCGGCCTGCCTTGCGTTGGAAAATCCTATCAAGGTGGCCTATCTCGGGCCGGAAGGTACTTTCACGCAGCAGGCAGCCTTGAAACATTTTGGCCATTCAGCCGTGGCTCTGCCGTTTTCTGCTATTGATGAAGTATTTCGTGAGGTGGAAGCCGGTGCCGTGAATTACGGTGTGGTACCTGTTGAGAATTCTACCGAGGGGGTGGTTAATCATACTCTCGATAATTTTATGGGCTCCAACCTGAAAATTTGCGGTGAAGTAGAGTTGCGTATCCACCAAAATTTATTGGTGTCCGATGTCACCAATGTCGGCAGCATCAGCCGTATTTATTCGCACTCCCAATCCCTGGCTCAATGTCGCAAATGGCTCGATGCGCATTATCCCAAAGCGGAACGTATCGCTGTGAATAGCAATGCTGAAGCAGCCAAACGCCTGAAGGGTGAATGGAACGCGGCGGCTATCGCCGGTAGCATGGCGGCGGAGCTCTATGGCTTGAAAGTACTGGCCGAAAAAATTGAAGATCAGCCAGACAACTCCACGCGTTTTTTAATTATTGGTACGCAAACCGTTCCCGCCAGCGGCGTGGATAAAACGTCGGTCGTCGTTGCTATGCGTAACGAGCCGGGCGCGTTGCATAATTTGCTGGAGCCGTTCCACCGTCACAATATCGACCTCACTCGCGTGGAGACCCGTCCATCACGTACCGGCGCCTGGACCTATGTGTTCTTTATTGATTTTGTCGGTCATGTTGATGATCCTCTGATCAGCAAGGTTCTTAAAGAAGTGGCGCAACGCGCTGCGGATTTGAAATTGCTGGGCTCTTATCCCAAAGCGGTTCTTTGATTCCGTTATGACTCTCTCTTCAACGTCTCGCTGGCAGGGTATTAACAAGCTCGTCGTGGTCGGTATCGGTCTGATCGGCGGCAGTTTGGCAACCGGTTTGAAGGCCCGTGGTGTCTGCAAAGAAGTGATCGGCATTGCTCGTCGCCAACAAATCTGTGAAGAGGCTGTAGCCTTGGGTATTGTTGATCGCGCTTATGTTGAGCTCGCCGAGATAGCGAGCGAATTGAGTGCGGGCGATGTCATCTTTATTGCCGTGCCGACGTTATCGGTGGCCGCCGTATTTCAACAGATAAAAGATACCGTCTCGCCTTCGGTAACCGTCACCGATGGCGCCAGTGTTAAGGGTAGTGTGCAGCAGGCAGCCGAAGCAGTTTATGGCGAGGTGCCTGCACAATTGGTTTTAGGCCATCCGATTGCCGGCTCGGAAAAAAGTGGCGTAACCGCAGCAAATCCTGATTTATATGAAAAGCATCGCGTCATCCTGACCCCGCTGGAGAACACGGGCGCACAACACCTTGAGCTGGTCACCCACATGTGGCAGGCCGTGGGTGCAGAAGTGTTAAGTATGTCGGTGGCGGAGCATGATGATGTATTGGCGGCTACGAGCCACCTGCCTCATGCGATTGCTTATTCTCTTGTGGATACCCTGGCGAAAGACATTGGTAACCCCAATATCTTTCGCTATGCCGCTGGCGGCTTCCGTGACTTTACCCGCATCGCATCCAGTGATCCGGTTATGTGGCACGATATTATGCGCGCCAACAAAACCAGTGTGCTGCATGCGCTGGATTTATTTATTGATAATCTGATGCGCCTGCGTAGTGGTATTGAGCAGGAGAACAGCGAATATCTGCTTGAGGTTTTTACCCGGGCAAAATCGGCGCGTGACCATTTCACCAACGTCTTGGCTAAAAAAGCTGACCTTGATCGAGATAATCACTCGCCGGTGGATACTCCGGCACAGCCGGACAGCAAGATACCTGGAAATTCACCATGATCAATGCTGCTACGGCTTGAGTGCTACAGGGCCGACTCATGCGCAAAATACGACAAATGTCGCTATGTCTTTTCCGACACTTGTTCAATTGGCCAAACAAACAGGCATAAACATAGAAGTAATTAATCATTAGCAATTGGCGGACGGTTATTTATAATTCGCGACCAGCGAGCCTGCTGCCTGTCAGTAATCACTTTTTATTTGGTAGTCGTTAATGTCCAACTACAACCTGACTCACTTGAAACAACTGGAAGCGGAAAGTATCCACATCATTCGTGAAGTGGCGGCGGAGTTTGATAAGCCGGTTATGCTGTATTCCGTGGGTAAGGACTCGGCGGTGATGATGCACCTGACCATGAAAGCCTTTCACCCGGGAAAACCGCCATTTCCCTTAATGCACGTTGATACCACCTGGAAATTCCGCGAGATGATTGAATTTCGCGATAAGCGTGTCAAAGAGCTGGGTTGGGATTTGATTGTGCATATCAACCAGGAAGGTGTTGATATGGGCATCAGCCCCTTTGTTCACGGCAGTGCCAAACACACGGATATTATGAAAACCCAGAGTCTGAAGCAGGCGCTGAATAAATACGGTTTTGATGCAGCGTTCGGCGGTGCCCGTCGTGACGAGGAAAAATCCCGTGCGAAAGAGCGGGTCTATTCTTTCCGCGATAAAAACCATCGTTGGGACCCGAAAAACCAGCGCCCGGAATTGTGGGATATCTATAACGGTCGTGTCGACAAAGGTGAAAGCATTCGTGTATTCCCCCTGTCCAACTGGACGGAGCTGGATATCTGGCAATATATCCATCTGGAAAACATCCCGATTGTTCCTTTGTATTTCGCGGCCAAGCGTCCGGTGGTCAAGCGTGATGGAACGCTGATCATGGTAGACGATGATCGTATGCCTATTGGCCCGAATGACAAAGTGGAAGAAAGAATGGTTCGCTTCCGCACCCTTGGTTGTTACCCCTTAACCGGTGCAGTGGAATCCGAAGCGGCAACGCTCCCGGAAATTATCCAGGAAATGCTCCTTACCACGACGTCCGAGCGCCAGGGGCGAGTGATCGACCACGACAGCTCTGGCTCAATGGAAAAGAAAAAACAGGAAGGTTATTTCTAGCAGTGGGCGAGCAAGCAAGGTTAGTGGATTTGCCTCATGCACTACGTCCACTAATCCGCCGCATTTTGAAATCATTTAACGAATACATACTAGTTACTCACGACTAGCGACTAGAGACCCAATATGTCACACCAATCAGATTTAATTGCAACGGACATCGATGCCTACCTCGCGCAGCATGAACAAAAAGAGCTGTTGCGCTTTTTGACTTGCGGTAGCGTGGATGATGGTAAAAGCACCTTGATCGGGCGGCTGCTACACGACTCCAAGATGATCTATGAAGATCAGCTGGAAGCGGTGCGTTCCGACAGCACCAAGCACGGCACCACCGGCGAAAAAATTGACCTGGCATTGTTGGTGGATGGTTTGCAGGCCGAGCGCGAGCAGGGCATTACCATCGATGTGGCTTATCGTTATTTCTCTACGGCCAAACGTAAATTTATCATTGCTGATACACCGGGGCACGAACAGTACACGCGTAATATGGCAACCGGTGCATCAACCTGTGACTTGGCCATTATCCTTATCGATGCGCGTCACGGTGTGATGACGCAGACACGTCGCCACAGTTATATCGCTTCACTCCTGGGTATTCGCCACATCGTGGTCGCCATCAACAAGATGGATCTACTGGATTTCAGCGAATCGGTATTTGAAAAAATCAAAGCAGATTATCTGGTTTTTGCTGAAAAGCTCGGTATGAACGGCATCAGTTTTGTGCCCATCTCTGCACTTGAGGGAGATAACGTCGTTAACCGTTCCGAAAAATCCCCGTGGTATCAGGGCCAGACTTTGATGGAGATTCTGGAATCGGTTCCGGTAGCAGCGGATAAAAATTTCGATGATTTCCGTTTTCCGGTGCAATACGTCAATCGTCCCAACCTTAACTTCCGCGGTTTCTGCGGCAATGTTGCTTCCGGTGTGGTACGTGTCGGCGATGCGATTAAAGCGCTGCCTTCAGGCAAAACCAGCAAGGTAAAAGCGATAGTCACCTATGACGGAGATCTGCCGGAAGCCTTTGCCGGTCAGGCAGTTACGCTGACGCTGGAAGACGAAATTGATATCAGTCGCGGCGATATGATTGTGTTGGCCAAAGATGAGGTGCCGCAAACCAATCATCTTAAAGCACATGTGGTGTGGATGAACGAAAAAGCCTGCCGCACACACACAGAGTATTTATTCAAATTCGCCAGCAAGGTCGTCAGCGGCAGTGTTGAAAAGATTGATTATCGCGTCGATGTTAATACGCAGGAACACACCCATGTGGATAACCTGCAACTAAACGATATTGCTGTGGTGGATGTTTCGTTGAATCAGGCAGTTATTGTGGATCAATACCCGGTGAATCGTGCTACTGGTGCTTTCATCGTTATTGATCGACTGACTAACCTCACGGTGGGCGCTGGCATGGTGATTGATCGTTTGGAAGCAACAACGACAACTGCCGTCAATTACAGCGAGTTTGAGTTGGAATTAAATGCGCTGATTCGCAAACATTTTCCCCATTGGGACGCACGTGATTTAAGTAAATTATTGCGTTGATTCCATTTTCTATCCACCACCGCTGAATATCCGGCGGTGGTGGAACATATTTCTTGTAAGACATCTCCTACACGACTTTCAGTCATTTCCTCTGGCCATAACCCGTCTCGCTTTATAACCTACGCGCCGCATGCAGGAATCGCATGCATACTCCAATCATCTATTAAATAGAAAAGGATTTTTCCTATGAAAGCGTTTGTCTCCTGTGTTTTTGCTGCTGCACTTGTTCTCCTTTCCTCTTCCTTTGCTCTGGCTGTAGAAAATAAACCTGCTCAAAAGGCAGCGGAAGCTTCTCAGCTGCAACAAGCTGTCAATATCAATACGGCGGACGCTGATACCCTATCAACTCTGAAAGGGATTGGTGCGAAAAAGGCGGAGGCCATTATTGCGTGGCGTGAGGCTAATGGAGGGTTTACTTCAGTAGAGCAACTGTTGGAAGTTAAAGGTATTGGCGTCGCGATTCTGGATGCGAACCGCGATAATCTCCGCCTCCAGTAACATCTGACAGCGAGAATTGCTGCGAAAACCCGTAAGATTTGCTTTAATGACGGCCCGAATCCGCAAGGATCGGGCTTTTTTTACAGCTGGAGAAAGGTGAGGTGGTGATGATACCAGTGCAAGGGCCGCGAATAATTGTCGCTATGGACTTTGACAACGTGAACGATTGTCTGGCACTGGCCAGACGTTTATCCCCCCGGGACTGTCGATTAAAAGTCGGTAAAGAGCTGTTTACCACTGCGGGCCCCGCCATTGTTGAACAATTGATGGCGATGGGCTTTGAAATCTTTCTGGATCTGAAATTTCACGATATCCCCAATACGACAGCCAAAGCTGTGAAGGCTGCCGCCAATCTCGGCGTCTGGATGGTCAATGTGCATGCCTCGGGCGGTGAGCGTATGATGAGCGCATCCCGCGAAATTTTGGAACAAGCATCAGGCAAGCGCCCTTTATTGATCGGCGTCACTGTTCTGACCAGCCTCGATGATAGTGATTTGCAGGCTATCGGTATTCAGGAATCAGCACAGCAGCAAGTAGCGCGCCTCGCGCGGTTGACCCAACAATGCGGGCTTGACGGTATCGTCTGTTCGGCGCAGGAGGCACGGGATTTGCGTATTTCTTTGGGAAATGAATTTTGCCTGGTAACACCTGGCATCCGTTTGCCGGATTCAGTAAAGGATGATCAACGCCGTACGCTTACCCCTGGGGAAGCCATACAAGCGGGCAGCAGTTATCTGGTGATTGGCCGTCCTATTACCCAGGCTATTGACCCGGTTGCCGTGTGTGAATCCATCAATCGTTCGCTGAATGTTTAATTGGATGTAAGGAATCTGGATTTGACTACTATTGGCACACCTACTGTCATCGCGATCGATGGCCCCAGTGGTTCCGGCAAAGGAACATTGAGTCAGCTGCTCGCAAAAAAAACTGGCTTTCATTTGCTCGATAGTGGAGCACTCTATCGATTGGTTGCACTGGCAGCGCTCAAACAAGACGTTAATATTCAGGATGAGCGACAAGTCGAGCAGGTTGCTGCACAGCTTGATGTTCGTTTTGATATTACCGATGAAAGCACACGCATTTTATTGAGCGGTGAAGATGTCACCAGCGCTATTCGCAATGAAATTATCAGTATGAATGCATCCGTTGTGGCCGCTTATCCCGGTGTGCGCGAAGCGCTGCTCAAGCGTCAGCGGGATTTTCGTCAGTTGCCCGGTCTGGTAGCAGACGGTCGCGATATGGGCACCACCGTTTTTCCTGATGCAGATATTAAAATATTTTTAACTGCCAGTGCAGAAGCGCGCGCGCAGCGTCGCTACAAACAACTCGTCGAAAAAGGCGAGAGTGTCGACATGAATGCCTTGATAAAAGATATTCAGGAACGTGATGAACGTGATAGCAAACGCACAGTTTCGCCATTAAAACCGGCAGCTGATGCGATATTGTTGGATAGCACACAGATGACTATCGAAGAAGTATTGGAAGCTATGCTGAGTTTGGTGAAAGGCGCTAAGCATTCTTGATATCTACATCATAGTTTGTATGGAGAGATGTCAACAAACGGTAAGAATGCGCAGCTATGTTGCTCCGCAGTATTAAATAATGTCGGTAGTTGTTTGCCGACGGATTGTTTCAGTGTAAAGATGGAATATTCGACATGACATTGACTTGCTTTAAAGCCTACGACATTCGAGGCAAATTGGGAGAAGAATTAAACGAGGACATCGTCTACCGCATCGGCCGTGCTTATGCGGTTTTTTTACGTCCAAAAACTGTCGTGGTTGGTGGCGATGTGCGCTTGACCAGTAATGCATTAAAAAATGCATTAAGTAATGGTTTGCGCGATGAAGGTGTAGACGTCATCGATATCGGTATGTGTGGCACTGAAGAAATTTATTTTGCCACCAGTCATCTCAAAAGAGACGGCGGCATCGTTATTACGGCCAGTCACAATCCGATTGACTACAACGGCATGAAGATGGTGCGCGAAGGTTCGAAGCCAATCAGTAATGACACGGGTTTAAGTGATATCAAACGCCTTGCAGAAGCGAATGATTTTGCCCCGGTTGATGCAGGAAAGCGCGGTAGCTATCGTCAGGAAAGTACGCTGGATGCTTACGTGCAACACCTGCTCGGGTATATTGATGTAACTCAGTTAAAACCACTGAAGCTGGTCGTCAATGCCGGCAATGGTGCGGCGGGTCATGTTATCGACGCGCTTGAAAAACATTTGCCATTTGAATTTATCAAGATCAATCACGAGCCCGACGGCAATTTTCCGAATGGTATTCCCAACCCCTTGCTGCCTGAAAATCGTCCAGTCACCAGCGAGGCTGTCCTGAAGCACGGCGCTGATATGGGTATTGCCTGGGATGGTGATTTTGATCGCTGTTTTCTGTTTGATGAGCAAGGCCAATTCACCGAAGGGTACTACATCGTCGGGTTACTGGCGGAAGCCTTTTTGATTAAAAGCCCTGGCGAAAAAGTCATTCATGATCCGCGTCTGGTGTGGAATACCATCGATATCGCAAAACGTAACGGCGGCACCGCGATTCAATCCAAAACCGGCCACTCGTTCATCAAAGAGCGTATGCGCGAAGAAGATGCGATCTACGGCGGTGAGATGAGTGCGCACCATTATTTCCGCGATTTCTTCTATTGCGACAGCGGTATGATTCCCTGGTTGCTGGTCGCGGAGTTGTTATGCCGTAAAAGCCAGCCCTTGTCCTCCATGCTCGAAGATTGCATTGCGCGTTTCCCATCGCCGGGTGAAATCAACAGCCATGTGGAAAACCCTAAAGAAGCCATCGAACGCGTACTCGCGCATTATGGTGATCAACCCAAGTCGGTTGACCGCACAGACGGTATCAGCCTTGAATTCGATACCTGGCGATTCAATCTGCGTATGTCCAATACTGAACCGGTGGTGCGCCTGAACGTTGAAAGCCGTGGTGATGCCGAGTTGGTTAAGCGCAAGACAGACGAAGTACTGGCGTTACTCGCATAATTGCTTCGCGTCGAATCATTCGCGTGAGAGACAACCAAATTAAAAACCAAGGAGTTTTGAATGCAAATCAAAAAAGCGGTAATTCCTGTTGCGGGTCTGGGTACCCGTATGTTGCCAGCGACCAAGGCAATCCCCAAAGAAATGTTGCCGGTGGTTGATAAGCCGCTGATTCAATATGTGATTGAAGAAGCGGCAGCGGCCGGGATTAAAGAAATCGTTCTGGTGACTCACGCCAGTAAGAATGCCATCGAAAACCATTTTGATACCAGCTTTGAATTGGAAGCGCAGTTAGAGGCGCGCTTGAAGCGTTCTCTACTGCAGGAAATTCGTTCCATTACACCGCCGGGTTTGACCGTTATCTCTGTCCGTCAGGCAGAGGCTAAAGGTTTGGGGCATGCGATTTTGTGCGCTCGGCCGGTGGTGGGTGATGAGCCCTTTGCGGTGCTTCTACCTGATGTCTTGATCGATAGGGCTGAGTGCAATCTGCGGCAAGATAACCTAGCGGGCATGACCAAGCGCTTTATGGAAACTGGCAACAGCCAGGTGTTGGTCGAGCGCGTGCCACGCGATCAGATCGATAAATACGGTGTAGTGGATTGTTCCGGTGTGGAGATCGGGCCGGGCGAGTGCGCTGCCATCAAGGCGATGGTTGAAAAGCCGCCGGTTGATGAAGCACCATCAGATATGGCTATCGTCGGACGCTATGTCTTGTCCAAGAAAACCTGGGAATTGTTGGCCAAAACCCAGCCTGGTGCCGGCGGTGAAATTCAGCTGACTGACGCCATGGATGAATTATTGGAGCAGGAAACCATGGAAGCCTATCAACTAATCGGACGCAGTCACGATTGCGGTACCAAGATAGGCTACATGATGGCCAATGTGATTTATGCCGCGCGTCACGATGCCATTGGCAAAGAGTTCGAAGAATTTGTTCGTCAGCGTTACTGCAAGTAATCTTTATTCTATGACCGCCCCCTGAGCGTCAGGAACAACGCAGGGGCGGTTCCCTTCATTTACACAGCAGTGGAGAGATCTCTTGATAATACCCGTTATCATGGCAGGAGGGTCCGGCACACGCTTGTGGCCTCTTTCCCGGCAGCATTACCCCAAACAACTGTTGAAGCTGTTCGGTGATAAAACCATGCTTCAGCAAACCTTGTTGCGCCTTGCCGGTTTACCGGATGTTGCATCGCCGATTGTTGTCTGTAACGAAGAGCATCGTTTTATGGTGGCCGAGCAGTTGCAGGAAATCGGGCAACGCGATGCCGTCATTATTCTGGAGCCGGTAGCACGCAATACCGCACCGGCCATTGCGCTTGCCGCACTGCAAGCCCGCTCAATGGAAAGCAATCCAACTTTATTGGTATTGGCTGCTGACCATATGATCCGCGACGTACAAGAATTTCAACGGGTGGTGAGTCTCGCTGTGCAAGCGGCGGGCGAGGGGCGGATTGCAACCTTCGGCGTGCAACCGACGCATCCTGAAACCGGTTATGGCTACATCAAAACCGAGACAGGGAAGGGCGCTGATGATGGCTTTTATTTTCCAGTTGAACAGTTTGTGGAGAAGCCTGATCTGCCGACAGCAGAAGCTTATCTAGACGCAGGTTGTTACTACTGGAACAGTGGTATGTTCGTGTTTAACACGGACGTGTTTTTGAGCGAGATGGAGCATTACAGCCCCGATGTAATCGCTGCCACCGAGCAGGCCAGAACCCTGGCAGTCCATGATCTCGACTTTATTCGTATCGATCGTGACGCTTTCGCCGAAGCGCCCAATATTTCTATCGACTATGCCTTGATGGAAAAAAGCCAGAAGGTTGTCTGTGTGCCTCTGGATGCCGGCTGGAGTGATGTGGGTGATTGGAAATCCTTCTCTGACCTGTCGGACAAAGATGGAGCGAATAACAGTTTTATCGGCGATACCATCGATATCGGCTCGACGGATACTCTGGTGTTCTCGCAGGACAAATTGGTGGCAACCGTCGGGGTAAAAAACCTGATGATCATCAACACCCCCGATGCCGTGCTGGTTGCTGATAAGTCCCAGGCGCAACAGGTAAAAGCGGTTATTGCACATATTATCCAGCAGAAGCGCAGTGAGCATCTGCAGCACCGTGAGATATACCGCCCCTGGGGTTGTTATGACGCCATTGATACAGGAGAGCGTTACCAGGTCAATCGTATCCGTGTTAAACCGGGCGCGAGCTTGTCGTTGCAACTTCACCACCATCGTGCAGAGCACTGGATTGTGGTGAAAGGAACGGCGCTGGTGCAGAAGGGTGATGAGGTGACGTTACTATCGGAAAACGAATCTACGTTTATCCCGATCGGGACCCGCCACCGCTTGAGCAATCCGGGTAAGATTCCGCTGGAAATTGTTGAAGTGCAGTCTGGTCCGTATTTGCAAGAGGACGATGTTATTCGTTACGAGGACAGTTACGGTCGCTCCTGATGCACAGATGCCGGATTGCCAAGCTCAGGCAGTCCGGCATCATGCTTTACGCCTTTATATTTTCCCCATGCAGGCCACATTCTTTCTTGGTGGCCTCTTCCCACCACCAACGACCTTCGCGTTCATGCTGGCCGGGCCCCACTGGCTTAGTGCAAGGCTCACAACCGATAGAAATAAACCCGCGATCATGCAGCTCGTTGTAGGGCAGGTTATTACCGCGAATATAATCCCACACGTCTTGAGAGCTCCAGTTAGCCAAGGGGTTGAACTTGGTCAGGGTGGCGCCCGGACGGGCAAAGGTGGTGTCGTTCTGGATAACCGGAATACCGGCACGGGTGCCGGGACTCTGGTCCTTGCGCTGGCCGGTAATCCAGGCATCCACGGTGTGCAGCTTGCGGCGTAAGGGCTCGATCTTGCGAATGCCGCAGCATTCCTGATGGCCATCCTGATAGAAGCTGAACAAGCCTTTTTCACCCACAAAGCGACGCAAGGCTTCTCCGTCGGGTGACAGTACATCGATCCTGATGCCGTAATGCTCGCGGACTTTGTCGATAAAACGATAGGTTTCGGGGTGCAGCCGGCCGGTATCAAGGGTAAACACCTGGATATCCGGTTTCATACTGACCGCCATATCAACCAACACCACGTCTTCAGCGCCGCTGAAGGAAATGGCGATATTGTCAAAATGGGCGAGGGCGTGCTTGAGGATCTTGCGTGGTGACTGGGCTTGCAGTTCGGCATCCAGGTCAACCAGATTAATCAGTTCGCTGGCCATAATTCATCTTCTCTTGCTGGACTTTTCGGCAGGTTTTTACGGCTGTCAATTCTATGTAGTTACGATTAACGAGCCTGAACACGGGTCGCGAAGGATACCAGAGGCCGGATTAACTTCCTAACACACCCTTCTTTTCAGGCAGGCAACGCTAATGGATGGGTATTTTTCATCAGACAGATAAGCGTGAAACAATGTCTATTTAAAAGACATTGAGAGCAAAAAATACACATTATATGGTGGTTAATAAACAAGCAAAGCACAAATTGTTGATTAAATTACTGGAAAATCAGCATATTGTAGGGGATATTTATTGTTGTTTATAGAAATAAATAATTATTTGATTAGCTCTTATTTGAATATGTTCCACGTGAAAAGGTGGAGGTTCGTTCAGGTTTGCTTTCGATGGGAGAAACGGGTAGATTGCCGCCAACTTTTGTCTGGTGCGCGTTATCGCACCTTATTTATCTTCTTTAACTGGAGGTTGATGTGGAAATTGCATGTCTTGATCTTGAGGGTGTATTGGTTCCGGAAATCTGGATTGAATTTGCCAAGGCGACAGGCATTGAATCACTCAAAGCCACCACCCGCGACATCCCGGATTATGACGTGCTGATGAAGCAACGCCTGCGTATTCTGGAGGAGAATAACCTGGGCTTGAAAGAAATTCAGGACGTTATCGCGACGCTCAAACCCCTCGATGGTGCAGTAGAGTTTGTGGATTGGCTGCGCGAGCGTTTCCAGGTCATCATCCTGTCAGACACTTTTTATGAATTTTCCCAACCCCTGATGCGCCAGCTGGGCTTTCCCACGCTGTTTTGCCACCGCTTGAATGTGGATGAGCGTGACCGCGTGGTGGGCTATACCTTGCGCCAGAAAGACCCCAAGCGCCAGTCGGTATTGGCATTGAAGACGCTTTACTACCGCATCATTGCTGCCGGTGATTCCTACAATGACACCACCATGCTGGGCGAAGCAGATGTGGGTATTCTGTTTCATGCACCGCAAAATGTTATTGAACAATTTCCTCAATTCCCCGCTGTGCATACTTATGAAGATTTGAAAAAAGAATTCATCAAGGCCAGCAATCGCAATCTGAGTCTTTAAGTGATGAGGCCCCATATCCTTGGATATGGGGCCGCGTGACGTTGGTCTGTCATTTCCTTCCGTTGTGCTACTTCTCTCCTTTCCCTGCACCTGTCCACGCTCCTGCTTTTAATTCGTTTGCTATCAAACAATTGCCGATTCGGTAACACGATTTCCTGAACTGTAAAAAACCGTAAGGATGTGTAGGGTTAACCTCGGAAAGTGGCTAAGGTAGCTCTGCTGGAATTTTTAGCGAAACTTTTGCGGTGCATATAAAACCAAACACCACCGATATGCGTAATCATTCGCTGATACTTGCCATAAGTTGGTGCTACGCATATTCGCCAGAGAAATCATCGTGTGCGCCACTACCTAATCTCAAGGGACTTCTATGTCGACGAAAGACTATCTGGCGCAGCTGCGCGCGCCTGTCTGGTTAATGATGTGCGGGATCTTCCTCGCACATGAATCTTCTGCTGATGACACGTTAAAAGTGGCTGTGACCAGGGTCGAGCAGCGCGAGTTAATAGAAGAAGTTCCGCTTACCGGAACCGTGTCGTCACCAAAAATTTCCGTGCTGTCGAGTGAAGTGGCCGGACTGGTGAGTAACGTGCACGTGGATGCTGGCGATCAGGTTTCTGCTGGTGATTTGTTGTTGGAATTGGATAGTGAATTAAGTGCGATAGATCGCGACAGCGCCCGTGCGGCTGCGCGGGGCGCACGAGCAGCCTGGGAAGAAACCAAAAAGCGACTGGAAGATGCCCAGGCGTTGGTGGCCCAAAAAAATATCGCGGCCAGTGAGGTGCGCGCACTTGAAGCCCAAGTAGAGATTGACAATGCAAGCTGGCAAGCCGCTGATGCCGAAGCACGCCGTCAGGCGGCAGAATTTCAACGGCATCATCTCAACGCACCTTTCTCGGGGGTGGTCAGTCGCAAATTGGTTGAAGTCGGTGAGTGGTTAGCGCCGGGAGCCGAAGTCGTAGAACTGGTGGCAACGAACAATCTGCGTATTGATTTTCAGGTGCCGCAACGTTTTTATCCGCGTATCAACGATGACACGGCAATTCAATTGGGTTTTGATGCCTATCCCGAGCAGACATTTCAAGGGCGCGTGCATCGCAAAGTCCCCTTAAGTGATAACAGTGCACGCACATTTTTATTGCGCGTACTGGTGGATGAAACAGAGCAGCCGGCATTAATTCCCGGCATGTCGGTGCGGGCCACCTTGAATCTTCTGGTGGATGGTGAGGGGATTGTTGCGCCGCGCGATGCGTTGCTGCGTTATCCTGATGGGCGCGTGAGTGTCTGGATCGTAGAAGATGTTAATCCATCCGATAAAACCGCGAAGGTACGCGAACAGCAGGTCACGCTGGGTTTAGCGTTTAACAACCTGATAGAGATTCGCTCCGGTCTTGAGGTTGGTCAGCAAGTGGTCGTGCGGGGCAATGAATCATTGCAGGCGAACCAGACAGTTACGCTTGATAACCTCACCGATGAGTAACGGCCATGTTTGATAATATCGTTCGCCATGGCATCCTCGTTACCGTCACTGTCCTGATTATTTGTGTGCTGGGCGCGCTGGCGGCGTTGCGAATTCCCGTGCAGATGATTCCTGATTTGGACGTGCGCACTATCAGTATCCAGACGCGCTGGTCCGGCGCGACGCCGCAGGATATCGAAAAAGAAATCCTGATCGAGCAGGAAGAATACCTGCGTAATATTCCCTATCTGGAAGAACTCACTGCGACTGCCAACACCGGTTCGGCGGAGATCGAGTTGGAATTTCCCTTCGGTGTCGATATCACGGAAACACTCATTCGCGTTAACAATGCACTGACGCAGGTGCCGTCTTATCCGGAAAATGTGGATGAGCCGCAAGTCTTCGCCACCTCTTTTTCCGCCAATGCTTTTATGTATTTTCGTGTCTCGCCGCTGCCGGATAATCCACGTGGCCTCGACATGGACATGATGCGCGATTACATCGAAGACAATGTTCGGCCGCGTATGTCGAGCGTGGCTGGTGTTGCTCAGGTGGATGTGGGCGGCGGTGCTGAGCGGCAAATTCATATTCGCGTGAACCCGGATCACCTGGCTGCGCGCGGATTGAGTTTGACTGATGTGCGTGCGGCTATCGCGGCGCGCAATCGGGATATTTCCGGCGGTGAACTGGAGAGCGGCAAACGTTTATATCTATTGCGCACTGTCGGGCGATTTCGCGATGTGGAAGAACTTGAAAACCTGATCCTCCGTCGTGAAGGCGACAGCCTGATCCGGTTAGGCGACGTAGCCGAAATCAAACTGGACCATTTTAAAATTCGCGAAACGTCTTACGTGGACGGCCTGCCGGTTATCAGTATGTCGGTGCGGCGCGAAAGCGGTTCCAATGTGATCGCGATCAAAGAAGCCATGATGCGCGAAATTGATTTGATCAACCGCGAATTACTGAATCCCGAAGGGATGGTGTTACAGCGAACGGCCGATGACGTGGTGTATGTCCAGGCTTCAGTGATTAATGTGTGGAAAAATCTGATCCTTGGTGCACTGCTGGCGACCATGATCATGTATGTCTTTATGCGCTCATTGAAGGTGACCGCACTGGGTGTTGTCGGTATTCCTATTTGTACCATCGCGGCGTTTCTCGGTTTATTAATCGCGGGGCGCACGGTGAATGTGATTTCGTTGGCCGGTGTCGCTTTTGCTATCGGCATGACGCTCGATAACAGCATTGTGGTGTTGGAAAGTATTGAACTTGAACGGCGGCGAGGATTGGATCGCATACGCGCCGCGATTGTTGGTGTTCAGAAGGTCTGGCCAGCAGTGCTGGCGTCTACGCTGACGACGGTGATGGTATTTTTGCCGGTCATGTTTATTGCCGAAGAAGCCGGGCAATTATATTCCGATGTGGCGATTGCCATTTCCGCATCCATTCTGGTGTCGATGCTGGTGGCGATTACGGTCATTCCCACGGCCAGTGCGCGCATGTCGTTTTCCGGGGAAACACCAGACTATGAATTGGGTAAGCGATTGCATCGCGGAATCACTAACCGCGTAAATTGGTTAATTGAAACGCCCGCTCGGCGGGGTGCCTGTATCGGCATTACCGTATTGCTCAGTGGCGCTATTGCGCTGTTCCTGACGCCGCCGGCGGAATATTTACCCGAAGGGGAGGAAGCAAAAACTTTTGCCTCCATGAATGCGCCGCCGGGTTATAACCTGGCGACCATGGAAGAAATCGGGCGCGAAGTGCAAGCATATTTCCTGCCGTTTGTGGATGATGAGCCGGAAGCATTTGATCGCGGTGAAGCCGATGTGCCCGCCATGCAATACGTCAATATGCGCATATCGCCGCAAGGGTTGCGCATTATTACGGAACCCAAAGACCCAGCTCATATAGACGCCTTGATGGCGGCGCTGGTGCGCAAATATGAAACCTATCCCGGCATGCGCGCCTTCGCCGCGCGCGGGTCCATCATCAGCAGTAACGATGGCGGGACTCGCAGTGTCAATCTCGATATTTCCGGCCCCGATTTGGCAAAGCTGTATGAAGTGGCGCAGCTTGCTTACAACCGGGCCGAAGAAATTTTTGACGAACCCAGTATTCAGTCGCAGCCATCCAGTCTGTCATTGGCGCAACCCTTGTTGGCGGTGCGACCAAACTGGCAGCGGGCTGCGGAGGTTGGGCTGAGTGCTGAAGATATCGGTTTTACCATCGCGGCATTGACTGACGGTGCTTACGTCAATGAATTTTTTCTCGACGACAGCAAGATCGATATGTACTTGTACAACCAGGACGGTCCCGGTGCGAGCGTAGAAACCTTATCGCGTATTCTTATTCACACGCCGGTTGGTAGTGTGTTGCCGCTGTCCGAATTGGTAACGGTTGAAGAAACCGTCGATACCAGTACGGTGCGTCGCGTTGATGGTCGACGCACAGTAACGTTAAACATTATTCCGCCGCGTTCCGTTGCACTGGAAACCGGTGTAGAACGCGTGCGTACCGATCTGGTTAAGCATCTGCGTGACACCGGGCAGGTGCCGCTGGGTGTGAGCATGAATATTTCCGGTGCAGCCGATCAGCTGGATGCAACGCGCGCTGCATTAAGCAGTAATTATTTGGTGGCATTAACCATTATTTATTTGTTGATGGTGGCCATCTTCAGTCATTGGGGTTATCCGGTACTGATTATGACCACCATTCCCTTGGGGGTTGCCGGCGGCATCGCTGGACTGGCTATTTTTAATCTCTTCGGCGCTTTGTTTGGCGTTGTGGGGCTGGGTGGTTTTCATCAACCCTTCGACATGATTTCCATGTTGGGTTTTTTAATCTTGATGGGTACGGTGGTTAATAATCCCATCCTGATTGTGGATCGTGCCATCAGTAATATGATGGAAGAAAACTTGTCGCCGGTAGAAGCGACACGCGAAGCGGTTGAGTCACGTTTGCGGCCGATTGCTATCTCAACAATTACCACCATTTGCGGTTTGGCTCCGCTGGTATTTTTGCCCGGTGCGGGCAGTGAGTTGTATCGCGGTGTCGGTGTCATTGTGATGTCCGGTATTATCGGTGCGGCACTGGTTACCTTAACCATGTTGCCGGCGCTCCTGGTTGCGGTGTTGGAGTGGCGTGCGAAACGCTCAAAAAAACACAGCGAAACGGCTACCGAAAAATAAACTTACGGTTTTGGCATCAGGGTTTTCCGTGCACGAATTTACTGTGTTTCGTCGAACAGACCCGCTGAGAGGCGAGTCATACTCTGAGGATGCAAATCAATTTCCGTTGAACGGATTTTATTAATGCATTACAGGAGAACAACGATGAATTACGAAACACGTGATACCTACGGCATGTACAAAAGTCATGACAACCAGGGTCCAGGTCCACGTTTGATGGGTGCGGACACCTTGATCGGAAACGATGTTTACAATCACAAGGATGAAGACCTTGGTGATATCAAGGAAATTATGTTGGATATGTCATCGGGACAAGTTGCCTATGCGGTGTTGTCCTTCGGTTCCTTCCTCGGTATGGGCGAAAAATTGTTTGCAGTACCCTGGAGTGCGTTAACGCTGGATACCATCAACAAGCGTTTTATCTTGAATGTTGAAAAAGATCGCCTGAAAAGTGCGCCGGGTTTTGATAAGGATGATTGGCCGGATATGGCGGACCGTTCATGGACGCAGGATATTCATGCCTACTATGGCACTCGCCCGCATTGATTGAATGTTAACGAAACGGAAGTTGGCAGATACAGCATGCGTTGAGCATGCTGTATCCTTGCAAAAATTCACTTCACATCATCTGCATTAATACAGGCAACGCTTAAACAAACCGATAGCCATTTGGTAACCCAGCAATTGTAATTCCGCATCATAACGCTCGCCTTCATCGCGCATAAAAGCGTGGACGCCGTTAAATTCATGCCAGGTAAAATTCACATTTTTTTCGACAAGGTTGCTGTAAACGCGCGCGCGACCTTCCGCCGGAATATGCGGGTCCTGTTTGCCCCAAATCATTTGCAGTTCGCCCCGGATTTCCCCGGTGCGTGTCAGGCTTTCATTGCCCGGTTGTGAGGGTGTCAGGCCGGAATGGATATCGGTTGCATAAAAACAGCTGGTAGCAGAAATGGCCGGATTGATAGCGGCGCGATAAGCCAGGCCGCCACCCAGACAAAACCCCATCGCACCAATCTTGCCCGAGCAATAGGCTTGGGTGCCCAGGTAGTCGATCATGGTTTGTGTATCAGTGTCATGGGCTTCCAGCGTCTTCGCCACCTTGTCGGCATTGCCTTTGTCGCGCCCGGCATCGTCATAACCCAACACAGTGCCGATAGGATTCAGTTCGTGAAAGACTTCGGGGACGAGAACCACAAAGCCGTGGCCGGCCATGATCTGCGCACTGCGCCGAATCGGTCCGGTCTGCTGGAAAATTTCGGAGTAGAGCAAAATGGCGGGGTATTTTTTCTCATCCGCACTGCCGTTGCTGACCGGCCGGTATACATAAACGCGCATGGTCCCCGTCGGCGTCTCCAGGTCCACCTGGTGGTTTTGAATTAACATGACATATCTCCCTCGGTGAGTGGTAAAAACCCGCGCGACAATAGGCTGAGGTGCGCTGGTTATCGGGTTGAAAAATGTGTTTCCAGTGTGTCCATCAATAACTGCACTTTGGTGATGCTTTCCTGATATTCCCGCTCTACATCAGAATCTGCTGTGATGCCGCCGCCGCCCCAGCAGTGGATTTGGCCTTGGCTGCATACCAGGCTGCGTATGGCGATGCTGGTGTCCATCTGCCCGTCGGCACCGATATAGCCGAGGCTGCCGCAATAGACTGAGCGGCGCACCGGCTCCAGTTCATCAATGATTTCCATGGCGCGGATCTTGGGTGCGCCGGTGATGCTGCCGCCGGGAAAGCAATCGCGCAAGACATCCAGTGCGCTGACATCAGGCTGCATGTGGGCCGTAATCGTACTGACCAGGTGGTGCACGTTGGCGAAGCTTTGCAAGCTGAATAGGGCAGGTACCTTGACCTGGGTGCAATGTTTGCTGAGGTCATTGCGCAACAAGTCCACGATCATCAGGTTTTCTGCTCGATCTTTCTCGCTCGCCAGCAGAGCGGCGGCATTGGCTTGGTCTGTTAACGAATCGGAGCCGCGGGCGATGGTGCCTTTGATTGGCTGGGTTTCCACTTGTCTGTTGCCATCGATGCGGATGAAGCGCTCGGGTGACAGGCTCAGGATGGCCCCGCCCGGCAATTCCATAAAACCGGAAAACGGCGAGGGCAGCACGGAACGCAAGGTTAGGTAGGCTATGAGCGGATCGCCCTCATAGGCGGCAGTGAAACGCTGGGCGAAATTTACCTGATAGCAATCGCCGGCACGGATGTAATCCTGAATACGCTCAACGGAAGTGGCGTATTTTTTTGCATTAACTTCTCGCTGGAATTTATTGATTTCAAAGGAAAATTTATAACTCTTAAGGTTTTGCATTAAGTCGTGAAACTCAATAATCCGGAGAATTTCATCGAGGTTGTTGGCCTCCGGCAGGCTGACCAGCCATGCCTGTTGCTGTTCGTGATCCTGCACAATGGCCCACAGGTAGATCCCGACAAACAGGTCCGGCAGTTCAATATCCTGAACAGCCTGGGTGGGGAGTTTTTCCAGCCGGCGTCCAAGATCGTAGCCAAAGTAGCCCAAAGCCCCGCCGCAGAAAGGGATACCCGGAAGTGGCAAGACCGGCGCAGGCAACTGTGCCTGGAGGAGCGCGAAGGGGTCATCCGTTGACTCACTGAAATGCCCGTCTGCCTGAACGATGCGGGTGATATCGCCAGTAGTCTCCAGATGCCGGATGGGTGCCGCACTGAGGATGTCATAACGCCCGTAACTACTTTGCGGGCGCCCGCTGTCCAGCCAGATCGGCATGGGCAAATGGCGCAGGGCGCGGTACCAGAGCGCGCTGTCAGCAAGATAAGGGATACGACGAAAAGCAGGTGAGGCTGGCATGGAGAAATCAGGACCTGAAAAAGGTGGCCATTCTAGCAGATACAACCAGCGGAGCTGATGGGAACCCTGAGCCTGCTCATGACGTATAAACACTTTTTTAGAAATCGTAGGTGATTTTGTGCGCAATCTCCTGCCTGGTTAGGATGTGTTTTCGTCGACTGGTACCACCCACGCAGCCTTTGATCGCTTTAAAATTATCGCCTCCTCGCGTAGCTAATTGATTTTCAGGAGTTGCATCCCATGCGCTTAGGCGATATCAGGCTGACAGTTAGTGGGATACTTCTGTTATTGACCGCTTGTTCACCCTCCCCAAATGATCAACCTCGTCCTGGACCCATTTCCAGCACGATGATGGATGTGACCGAGGCGGAGTTGCTGGAGCAAGGCTGGCGTCGCGGCACTCTGGAAATCCGGGTTATGGTGGAGCAGGGTGGAACTCTGCGCGAAGAGACGACCGCTGGCGGCGGCACCGAAACCTCGATAGCGTGGTCGTTTAACCTGAGTGCACAGCGTCTGCTGGAGGTGCTCGTAGCGCCGGATTTATCTCAACTTATCCCGGCAACCACGTCGGACAATGACCGCCGTACTGCCTTCAATCGTTCACCGGTTTATATGAAACCACTGGTTGCCCAGCCAATACCGCGCGGACAGGCCAGCTACAGCAAACAGCTCTCTATCGATTCACCTGGCTCGGATAACTACAGCCATTTGCAGGAAACAACTCAAGGGCAGGGGGACATCCAGAGTCTGCGTATTGCCAATCTGCGCCCCTCATTTTATGGGCAGGGATATGAATTTGAACTCCTGCTCAGCTACAACATGCTGATGAACAGCACCAAGGTCGCGCAACCGGTAAACGGTGCGGCGACACATGTGGAGGAAGAATTGCCGGTAGAGGAGAGTCTGGTCATGCACCTCTTTCCGGCGCCGGACCTGCATGTACTTGAGTCCTATCCTTTTGCTTTACCCACCTCATCCCCCAGCGATACAAGCTCGCCCAGAGACGTGGCGATGGATACCTTTCGAGCGCTGCAAGATGCGGCAGCGGGCGTCACCCTGATCGGTGAGTTACGTCCCGGATTGCAGTGGGCGGGGGAAAAAGACCGGTTAACCTTATCCTATTCTCTCAGCGGAAATTCCCAGCCACCCTTGTTTGGTGATATCACCGGATTGGCTACGCGCATTGAACCTAACCGCGTTGAGGTTGATGTGATTATCAAGGCTTTATGAATTGCTTCGTAATACGTTTGTCATGAGGGTTTTTGTTTCGAAAGCGCATAGATACCTCCCTGTAGCTCCCTCAAGTCGTCCGTGACTTGAGGGTTTCGAAACAAAAACCCTCATGACAAACTCCCTGTGTGCCAGCTTCAGCTCACTAGTTCATAGCTGCCTATCAACACTCTTTTGTTCTTCTCTCATTGTTTCAACTATCCTTAAATCGATTTCGTTATAAAACCTCCGATTCAATTTACCAAATAGTCATCAATGCCCTTAATCAACGCCTTACTAAAACATTGGCTGCGTTTGCAGTGCCAGATGGTTGCGACAACGTCAGCGGGCGTGTTGATCAGTCAGGATGACGCCGGTAGCGATCATCGGGTTGTGCGTTGGCCGGAGCAGGAGTCGGTGCAGCCGGCATTGTTGGCGCTGGCCAGCCAGGTCATCGCGAAGCAGCGTTTACAGTTGCAGCCGGACGGTGAGGCATTGCTGCTGGGGCAGCCGGTTGTTGTCGATGGCGCGTTCTGGGGGGCGGTGGTGCTGCGCATTGGCAAGCGCGAAAAGCTTGATCTGCAGGCCACGCTCAAATTGTTGCAGTGGGGTATGACCTGGTTGCAGTTTCTGTTGTTTCAACAAGGCAGTGAACAACGCGATTCGTCAACTGCCGGGCAGGAGCATCTGGAATTATTGGCTGGCGTGCTGCGCGAACCGTCATTGGAAGAAGCCGCCATCACCCTGGTAAACCGCCTGGCAACACGTCAACAGGGTGAGCGCGTCAGTCTGGGGTTGTGTGACAAACGCGGCGTGGAGTTGATGGCTGTGTCTTTTTCGGCCAACTTCGATCGGCGTACCCAGGTCATGCAAGCGTTAACGGCGGCGATGCAGGAGGCGGTGGAGCAACGACAGGATATCCACGTCACCGCGCAGGAGGAGGCCGCCGACCATCCGGCTCAGCTGTTGCGCTGTCATCGGGCGTTGCAACAATCCAATCCGGCGGTAGAGATTCATACCTTTTTGTTGCGTCATAAACAGCAGGTTATCGGTGCCTTGTTGATGGAGGTTCCGACTGCTGCACCCTTGAGTGCCACCGACCAGCAGTGGATTGAGCAGCTGTTGTCTCTGGTGGCGCCGTTGCTGTATTTCAGGAAATCTGCATCCATCAGCAGCATGCAAGCCGTGCGTGCCGGGGCTACCGGTTTTCTGCAACGCTGGTTCGGGCCGCAGCATCTCAAAGGCAAGCTGGTCAGCGGCGGACTCTTTGTCTTTCTGTTGGTGCTTTTGATTCCGGCGGATTACCGCGTGCACAGCGATGCGGTGGTAGAAAATATTGACCAGCACGTACTGGTCGCACCGCAAGACGGTTATCTGGGGCTTATCAATGCGCGCCCCGGCGAGCGGGTAACGAAGCAGCAGTTATTGGCGGAATTGAATGATGCGGAGTTGACCCTGGAGCGGCGCAAGCTCGCCAGCCAATTGCAGCAATATCGCCAGGAGTATGACAACGCATTGGCCACCGCTAATCGTTCCCAGGCCGCTATTGCCGCCGCTCAGGTGGAGCAGGCGAGCGTGCAACTGCGTTTGATCGAGCAACAACTGGCCCAGACCAAACTGACGGCTCCCATCGACGGGACGATTGTCTCGGACGATATTCGACAGTCCCTCGGCGCCCCCGTAAAGCAGGGCGAGGTGTTATTTGAAATTGCGGCGGATGCCGGTTATCTCGTGCAACTGTATGTGGATGAGCGGGATATCACCGCCATCGCGCCGGGACAGACCGGCAACCTGAAACTCACCAGCCTGCCCGGCGACACACTCACCTTCACCGTTACCCATGTCACACCGGTGAGCGAGGTGCGCGACGGGCGTAATTATTTTCGGGTAGAAGCCTCACTGGATGGCGAAAACTTATCTGTGCGACCGGGGATGACCGGCTCCGGCCGTATTCTCGCGGGGCGTCACTTGTTGGGATGGATCTGGTTTCACGATATCTGGCACTGGCTCAGATTAACCCTGTGGTTCTGATGTCATGAGCGAATCCCTGTTGTGGCAACGGCTGGAACACCTGCGACCCTCCTTGCCGCGTCATATCGACATCCAGCGTCGCCATTACGGCGATGAACTCTGGTATGTATTGCACGATAAAAGCACCGGCCGTTTTCACCGTCTCAGTCCTTCCGCCTATGGGTTGATCGCCCTGATGGATGGCCGGCGCAGCCTGCATCAGATTTTGCAGACCGCATCCCGGCCCGACCGCTGTGAATCACCCGATGAATTACCGACACGCGCAGAGTTAATTGAACTGCTGCAATACCTGCACGTCGCGGATCTGTTGATTTGCGATATTCCGCCCAATACCCGCGAGCTCTTTGCCCGACGACAACAAAAGTCCCGCCAGACCTGGATGCGTTTGCTGCTCAATCCATTGACCTGGCGCTTTCCCTTGGGCAATCCCGATAAATTCCTCACCCGTTTGTTGCCGCTGGGCCGATTGTTAACGAGCCCGGCAATGGGCCTGGTGTGGCTGTTGGTGGTGGGCTATGCACTGCTGCAAGCGGGGAGTCATTGGTCGGAGTTGACGCGCGGGCAACTGGACCGATTGTTGTCCCCCGCCAATTTGCTCTTGCTGTGGCTAACCTATCCGTTACTCAAGGTGCTTCACGAAATCGGCCACGGCCTGTTCACCAAAGCCTGGGGCGGCGATGTACATGAATACGGTGTGGTATTTGTCCTCGCAACGCCGCTGCCTTATGTCGATGCCACCGCCGCCACGGCTTTTCCGGAAAAATCCCGGCGCATGATGGTCGGTGCAGCAGGTATGGCAGTGGAGCTTTTTCTGGCCGCTGTCGCCTTGCTGGTCTGGTTGGCGATTGAGCCGGGATTACTGCGCGATCTTCTGTACAACGTCATCATTATCGGCAGCGTATCGACCGTGTTTTTTAACGGTAATCCGTTAATGCGCTTTGATGGTTACCACATCCTTTGCGATGCCATTGATACGCCCAACCTTGCCACCCGGGCCAATCAACAGATGACGTATCTGCTGCAAACCTGGGGCTACGGTGTACAAGGTCTGCATTCACCAGCAGCAACGCGGCGGGAAAGTGCCGGGCTGGTCTTTTATGCCGGTGCGGCATTTCTCTATCGGTTACTGGTGCTGGCTTTCATTATTTTATTGGTTGCCGAACATTTTCCCCGCGCCGGTCTGGTATTGGGTTGTTGGCTGGTTTTTTTCCAGTTGTTGCTGCCGCTCGGCAAACACCTGCGCTTTTTACTCAAGGACCAGAAACTGGCACCCACACGTCGGCGATCAATCGGTGTCACCCTGGGTGTGGTGGTGTGTTTGCTCGCCGGATTTTTCTTTGTCCCGCTTCCCTTGTCGACCCACACCGAAGGCGTGCTCTGGCTACCCGATGATGCCCAGGTGCGCGCGGAAACAGCGGGGCAGGTTGCAGACCTATTGGTCAAGCCCGGTGATCTGGTGGACGCCGGGCAGGTATTGATACAACTGCACAACCCGTCCTTGCTGGCAGAATTGGCGTTCAAGCAGGCGCACCTCGATGAGTATCGGGCGCGCTATCAGCAGGCGTGGAACGAGGATCGGGTGCAAGCGCAACTCTACGAGGAAGATATCCGCGCGATACAGGCCGAGCTTGAGCACCTGCAAAACCGGGTAAACAATCTGGTGATTCGCAGTGCAACCGAAGGTCGTTTTGCCCTGACTCAACACCGTTCACTGGTGGGGCAGTACCTGGAGCAGGGCGATGTTGTCGGGTTGATTATCCAGGATGAGCCGCCGCGTATCCGCGCTGCCCTGACGCAGCAGGAAGTCGGCCTGGTCCGTCAGTCGACATCCGCTGTGGAGGTGCGCATGGCCGGTGATATCGGGCACTTGCTGCAGGGTAACGTGAGCGGTGAGGTTCCGGCAGCTACCTTCAATTTGCCCAGCCCGGTATTGGGTGCCGCTGGCGGGGGCCGGTTGCCCGTGGACAGTGGAGACAAAGCCGGCACCAAGGCAACGCAGATGGTTTTTCTGCTCGATGTGCATCTGCCACAACTGGCCCAGGGCAGCCGCTACGGCGAGCGGGCCTATCTGTTATTCCGCCACCCCGCCGAACCTTTGGCGACGCAGCTCCAGCGTCGCTTGCGCCAATTGTTTATCACCCGCATTGATTATTGATGAGGGAGAAATCCTGTGACTTCCGACAGCATGATCTATAGTAAGGCTGAATAACAATGATTAGAGATTGACTATGCACCTTATCTTTACCGCTGTTTTACTGGCGCTATCTGCGACTGTGGCTGTAGCACAAACACCTGAAGGAACCGAACTGAATTGCCGCATTGAACCCCACGTTACCGTTAACGTGAGCAGCGCCGTGGAAGGCTTGATCAGCGAAGTGCTGGTTGATAAAAATCATCGCGTGAAGCAGGGCGATGTTCTGGCACGTCTGGAAGCAGGACTTGAAACCGCAACCGCAGAGCTGCGCAAAGTGCAGGCCGAGTTGGAAAGCGACGTCGACGCGCAGCAACTGGCGTTTGATTTCAGCCAACGGGCCTTGACCCGTGTTACTAACTTGTATGAGAAAAAAGCGGCGTCTTTTGCGGAGCTGGATAAAGCCAAGACTGAACACGCCCTGGCCGCACAACAATTACAGCAGGCCAATGACCGCAAGCGGCAAGCCGCGCTGGAACATAATCGCGCACTGGCTGATTTACAACGCCGCACGATTCGCAGCCCTATCGACGGCATTGTGGTGGATCGCTACAAACAACCCGGCGAACACATTGATTACGAGCCGGTGCTGCAACTGGCACAGCTCGATCCCCTCCGCGTTGAAGTATTTGCGCCGGCCAGTTTGTATGGGCTGATTAAAGAAGGCATGGAAGCCACAGTGACCCCTGAACTGGCTATCGCCAGAAAAACCTACATCGCTGAAGTAGTGCTGGTTGATCAGGTGATTGATGCGCCCAGTAACACCTTTGGTATTCGTTTGTCTTTCCCCAATCCCGACTATCAATTACCCAGCGGTTTGAAGTGCACCGTCCGGTTCTCCGGCGTAAAAAGTCCAAATAATTTATTGAGCGGCGGACTCTGATCGCCGCTTGGCTTTTGGTCGCGATAAAAGCCATGCACTCATAACAATAAAGACATCTTTCCATTTTGTTAGATAAAAATGATTTAAACAGGGGATAGAGCAAATAGGCATATCTGGCGCAATAAGCATCGTCTCCGGCTACACTAAGAAGGCAGGGAGTGTTGCCGGTCTTTTTACCAGTGTCCTAATTTGCATCGAACACTCGATCACAATGATTACATCGCCCAATGCCCAACCGAAAGTCGCCGCGTAACCGCCGTCCAACCATTGAACCCCTGGAGCCGAGATTACTCTTTTCGGCTACGGCGGATATTGCCGTGCTGGACGATGCCAATTCCGATACGGCTTACCTGATTCAGGCCGCGGCCAACACTGATTTGGACGCGATTTATCACACGGCGCATGATCCTGTTGGATTTGCTGATACCTCTACCGATATTCTCCAGATCGACGCGCCGCAGAATACCCCGCAAGACGTGGTTTTTATTGACACCCGCGTTGACGATTACCAATCACTGCTCGACGACATTTTGCAGAACAAATCCGCTGAAGATGTTGCAGTGGTTTTGCTGGAGCCCGACAGCGACGGCGTAGGGCAGATCACTGAGGCATTAAAAAGTTACGCCGGTGTTGGCGCTATCCATATTATTTCGCACGGCACTGCCGGCGCGTTGCAATTGGGCAATACACTGCTCAACCAACACAGCCTCAGCGAATACCAGGAAGACGTCACGGCCTGGGGTAATGCGCTGGGTGAATCGGCGGATCTAATGATTTATGGCTGTAACCTCGCCGGTAATGCCGAGGGTGTGCAACTGATTGAGCAGTTAGCGGCACTGACTCAGGCGGATGTAGCCGCGAGTAATGATTTGACCGGCCATGCCCAACAAGGCGGCGATTGGCAACTGGAGATCAACACCGGCAACATAGAAACGGCGCCACTTTTTAGTCTGAACCTGCAACAAAACTGGCAAGGTGTGTTGGCGGATGTGAATCACATCCACGTAGACGATGCCGTTAACGAGCTGTCATTTTCTTCTTCCCACAATGTGGGGCAGAGTTTTGTCTACGACAGCAGCACTCCCACGTATATCGTTAATCAACTCAGCATCCAGTTGATGAAAGATGTGGGCGCTGCGGAACAAACCATTACCGTTCAATTGTTGGATGCCTGGAACGGAACAGTATTGGGTGTGGATACCAAATCATCCAACTCCCTGAGCAGCGCCGAATTTGAATGGAAGACATTTGATTTTGGCGATCTGGAGCTGAATGACAATCAAACCTATTTCATTCGCATTTCTTCCGATGTTGATGATGATTTGGTGATGGTCTCTTACCATCAGGAAGATCGCTATAACAACGCTACCTTAATTGAAAACGGCATAGATAATCCGGACAGTTGGGATCTCGCCTTTAAAGTCACTGACGACGATGGCACTAACGCAACCCCCATCGTAGCCAACCCCATAACCAACCAATCTGCCACTGAGCAGGTTGCTTTTAATTACGCCTTTCCTGCGAACACCTTCAGCGACAGTGATGAAGGCGATACGCTGGTGTATACCGCCCAACTTGCCGGTGGTGGCAACTTGCCGCCCTGGTTAAATTTCGATGCAGCCAACCGCACCTTTTGGGGAATGCCTGACAATGGTGATGTCGGCGTTATCACTATTGAGGTCACTGCCACCGATGATCACGGCGCGAGTATTTCGGACAATTTTGATTTAACGATTATTAATACAAACGATGACCCCTTTGTGGCGAACCCCATCGCGGATCAAGCCGCGACGGAAGATGTCGCATTCAATTTTACCTTTCCAGCCAATGCATTTGGTGAAGTCGATCCGGGTGATCAATTAACTTACACCGCACAATTATCCGGTGGCGGTGCATTGCCCACTTGGTTGAATTTTGATTCCGCAACACGCACTTTCAGTGGTACACCCACGGCAAGTGATGTTGGCACGGTTGCTATTGAAGTCACCGCCGATGATGGTAACGGTGGAACATCTGCAACGGATACTTTTGATCTGGTGATTTATGATGCTGCAGCCAGTGCCGATATTATCTATGAAACGTCGGGTGCAACACTGGGCGGCACGGGGGTTGCGAGTGGACAAGATGCCTATCAGAGTTTTGCTGATCTTGATGGTGTAGGAAATTACACTGTTGATCATGTGTCAGTGCAACTGCGCAGCAATCCCGCTGCTGATCAAACTCCTCAAATCGTCACCGTCGCTGTTTTGGATAACTATGGCGGTACCATCCTCGCCAGTAATACGATGTCGTCTACTGAGTTGGATAGCACATTAGCCTGGTATTCATTTGATGTGGGAAATCTCGCTTTAACCTACGGCCAGACTTATTTTATTAAGGTTAGTGCTTCAGGTAGTAACCTTGATCCATTGGTATATGTAGGCATTCATGATACCAATGTGTATAACAATGGCCAATATCTCAATAACAATGGTGTTGCCGATCCGTCGCGTGACCTGGCTTTTGAGGTTGCGGGAGTCAACAATGATCCATTCGTTCCCAATCCTATTCTTAATCAAAATGCAATTGAAGATACGGCATTCAATTTTACGTTTGCAGCCGATGCTTTCGATGATGCCGATGGTGATAGCTTGGCATATTCCGCGCAGTTGGCCGGTGGTGGCGCATTACCTGCGTGGCTTGGTTTCGATGCAGCGACGCGGACATTTTCCGGCACACCAACCAACAGCGATGTGGGCACGGTATCAATCACGGTTAACGCGGATGATGGTCAGGGTGGTTTAGCGAGCGATACCTTTGATATTGTTGTTGCCAATACCAACGATACACCCGTCGTTAGTAATCCAATTAATGATCAGGTTGCTGCGGAAGACAGCGCGTTTAATTTTACCTTTCCCGCCAATGCATTCACCGATCCAGATGCCGGTAATACGTTGACATACTCCGCCGAGTTGGCCGGCGGTGGCGCATTACCGGCGTGGCTCAGTTTTGATGCAGCGACACGCACGTTTTCTGGCACGCCGACTAACAGCGATGTAGGTACCGTATCCATTACCGTCAACGCCGATGACGGGCAGGGCGGCACACTAGCCAGTGATACTTTTGATATCGTCGTTGCCAATACCAACGATGCCCCGACCGTTGCCAACCCGATTGATGATCAGGTTGCTACCGAAGACGCTGCATTTAATTTCGCGTTTGATGTGAACACCTTCAATGATATCGATGGTGATAGTCTCACCTATTCGGCCACCTTGGCCGGTGGCGGTGCGTTACCCGCGTGGATCAGTTTTGATGCAGCAACACGAACATTTTCCGGCACACCCACCAACAGCGATGTGGGTACCGTATCCATTACCGTCAATGCTGATGACAGCAATGGCGGCGTTGCAACAGAAACATTTTACTTAACTGTCATAACGACAGGCGATACTCATTACGTTGATACCGGGAGTGGCAACCGGGAGACACCGATCTCATCCGTAAACCAGGTTGGCCAGAGTTTTCTTTACGATAGCCCCGGTGCGACTTACAACGTTAACGAAATCAGCATTGAACTGGCAAAATATGCCGCTGCGGTTCCGCAAACGATTATTGTAGAAGTGCGCGATGCATGGAACGGTACGGTGTTGGCTTCTGACTCGATTTCATCCGACGCGATTAGTGCTATTGGTTTTGAGTGGCATTCATTCAGTTTTACTGACCTGGCCCTTAACGACAATCAAAGTTACGTGATTCGTGTCCGCACCGATGCAAGCGATGATGCGGTGTTGATTCGTCATCACGATGTAGATTTATTTCCAGACGGCGCCATGATTCAAAATGGTGTTGTGGATGGTGCCGGTTGGGATCTGGCTTTTAAAGTCAGTCAGGAAGACGGCGCTAGCAGCGCACCCGTTGTTGATAATCCACTGCCGGACCATACGGTTAATGAAGACGACAACTTCACTTATACAATTCCTGCCAATACTTTCTCCGACGCGGATGTGAACGATACATTAACCTATCGCGCGCAATTGGCCGGCGGTGGCAGCCTCGACTGGCTGGTATTTAACGAGATCACCCGCACATTTAGCGGCATTCCTCGCAACGACGATATCGGCACACTCAACGTGGAAGTTATCGCTACCGATAATCACGGTGCATCTGTCTCCGAGTTTTTCACCATCACCATTGTTAACACCAACGATGATCCTTTTGTTCGTTTTCCGCTCGTGGACCAGGCCGTTACGGAAAACAATGCGTTCAGTTATACCCTTCCCAACGACGCCTTTGGTGATGACGATAGCGATGCGACATTGACTTACAGTGCGCAACTTGTCGGTGGTGGTGCCATACCGGCGTGGTTAAATTTTGATGCAGTCACACGTACCTTCAGTGGAACGCCGGGGGCAGGGGATGTCGGCACACTGGATATCGAAATCACTGCGGATGATGGACAGGGTGGTACAGCGGCCAGCGATAATTTTTCGTTAGTGGTTTATGCCGCGCCGGCTGCTGCGGATATTGTGTATGAATCTTCACCGCCCGCGTTGACCGGCACAGGTTTAGCTGATGCGCAGGATGCGTATCAAAGTTTTGTGGAAGCCAATGGTAACGGCACTTATGTGGTGGATAATATTTCGGTCCAGCTGCGCCGCAACGCCGACGCCGATCAAACACCGCAAACGATTACTGTATCGGTGTTGGATAGTTTTAATGGCACTGCGCTTGCCAGTAATACCTTGTCCTCCACTGAACTCGGAACTGCATTAGCCTGGCATTCATTTGATGTAAATAACCTGGCGTTGACCTACGGTCAAACCTATTTCATCAAAGTCAGTTCCACCGGTAATAATGCCGATCCTCTGGTGTATGTCGGCATCCACGATACCAATGTGTATGGTGGCGGTGAGTATCACAATCACAACGGTATTCCCGATCCGAGTCGCGACCTGGCTTTTGAAGTGTCGGGTATCAACAACACACCGGTGGTAAGCAATCCGTTGCCGGATCAAATGGCCACCGAAGATATTCCATTTAATTTTATTATTCCGGCCGATACCTTTGCGGACCCGGATGGCGATACGCTGACATACAGCGCGCAACTCGTGGGTGGTGGAGCCTTGCCCGCGTGGTTGAGTTTTGATGCCGCGACGCGCACTTTCAGTGGCACAGCAACACATCTCGATACGGGTACGTTATCAATTGAGGTGACGGCCACGGATGCCAGCGGTGCACTCACCAGTGATAGCTTTGATCTCACGATTGAACGAGTTAATAGTGCTCCCACTACAACCGGTGTGGCGGATATTACACGCGATGCCAACAGTGGCAGCGATACCATTGATTTATTCCAGGCATTTGCTGATGAAGAAGACAGCGATGCGCAATTAATATTTAATGTGGTTGAGAATTCCAATAACGCATTATTTTCCAATGTAAACATTGATCCCGTCAGCGGCAGCTTGCAACTGGATTACGCTGCTGATCAAAGCGGTAGTAGTGTTATTACCTTGCGCGCAACTGACCGTGATGGTGCCAGTGTTGAAACCAGTTTTACCATTACTATCGTACCGCTGAATACCGCACCCACCAGCAGTGGGCTGGAGAATGTTTCTGCAACAACAGAGACGCCGGCAACGCAAATTAATCTACATGACTTCTTTGACGATGCGGAAGATGGCACAGATTTACAATACGCCTTGATGGCCAATACCAATCCGGCATTAGCGGATCTTGCCGCACTGGATAGTAGCAGCGGCACACTGACGTTAGAGTTTTCCAATGGTTCACCGGGAGAAACAACATTAACGATTCGCGCTACCGATGCACAAGGCGCCTGGGTTGAAACAACCTTTGATGTAATCATTAGCGCGCCGCTTGGCAATAGCCCTGTTGAAGAACCGGTTGAAGAAGAGCCCGTTGTTGAAGAGCCTGTCGAGCAACCTGTCGAGGAACCGATCGATCCGCCAATAGAGCCACCCGTGGAAGAACCCGTTGATACACCTGTACCGATAAATCCGGTACCAGAGCAACCAAAGTCGCCCACGGAAGAGCCGGTTATTGAGTCACCGCCCGTCACGCCACCGCTTAATCAAGGCGGCACGCCGATCGCAACACCGGGTGATGTCATCGCTGTTGATGAACCGATCAATAGTAAGGACAACACCGACAGTGTTCTCACCAATAATCTGGGCCAGCCACCGGTTTTTATTGCGCCGGCAGACATTCCGCAAGGTTACGATGAAGATGATCGCAACCGTCCGACGTGGACCGATTCACGCCGTGAATTTGACGAGCAACAGCGTCAGGCGGCCAACCCTTATGCAAGCCTTACTAGTTTAATTGCGCTGGAAAGTGGCTACCTTAATACCCAGGAATTGATTGAGTTCAATCAGGAAATTGATCGTGCGCGCGCTGACATGAATCGTGTGCTCGAAGAAGAACAGCAACAACACGCCATGATTGCCGGCGTTACGCTCTCTATTACCACGGGCATTTTAATCTGGTCATTACGGGCGAGTAGTTTGCTGTTAACACTCTTTTCCATGCTGCCTTTATGGAAAGGCATTGATCCCTTGCCAATTCTGGACGAGGTCAATAAGCGCAAGAAAGAACTGGAGCAACAACGTAAGGACAAAGCAAAAGAAGACCGACGTGCCGGTGAAGTCGGCTACCTGTTCGATCACGACAACAAAGAAAGCTAGAGGTTAGCGGTGGGAAAATTTCGTATAACACCCGCAGTGAGATTAAGCATCGGATTGGTGATTCTCACCTTGTCCATCCTGATTCTTGCCCAGGCGCTAGGGTTGGCGCCGGGCACCGAGCGGCAACAATTAAAGGTCAGGCAATCGCTGGCAGAAACCCTGGCGGTGCAGACCATCATGGCCATCAAACGCGGTGACATGCTGTTGTTGCAGGCGATGCTGGAGAATGTGATCGAGCGCAATCCGGACGTCAGGTCGATCGGTATTCGGCGCAATGATCAAGGTGTGGTAGCGCAAACGGCGCAACACGAGGAATTCTGGGATGATGCTTCCGCTGAAAATTCAACGCCGACACACATTCGCTTGCCGCTATTGATCAACGGTGAAAAGCGCGGCAACTTTGAAATTACTTTTCATCCACTAACCCACGAAGACAGCCCATTCCTCGGTCTGCCGAGTTTTGTTTTATTAATTATTTTTGTATCGGTAACAGGATTTGTCGGTTTCTGGTTGTATATCAAACGTGCGCTTCATCACCTTGATCCAAGTGCGGTCGTGCCGGCGCGGGTGAGGAATGCATTAAATATTCTGGCAGAAGGTGTGTTGATCCTCGATAAGCGTGAACAGATTGTGTTGGTGAATCACTCGCTCGCAGAAAAATTGCAACGCGATGAAAAAAGCCTGATCGGACGCAAAGCAAGTTCGTTAGGCTGGCAGCAGGATGAATCTGATAGTGCCGCCGCCTTACCCTGGTTGCAGGCGTTGTCATCGGGCCAAAAACAGGTAGGTGTCCGGTTAGAGCTGAAAACCCATGAGCAGGAAAAACAAATCTTCCGCGTGAACGCTGTTCCGATTCTGGATGACAAGGGCAACAGCCAGGGGACTATCGCCAGCTTTGACGATATCTCTGAACTGGAAGCAAAGAATCACCAATTGGAAGACATGGTTAAGGCATTGGCAGCCACGCAACTGTCGATTGAAAACAAAAACCGCGAACTTAAATACCTTGCGTCGCGCGATCCGCTAACCGATTGTTATAACCGTCGTTCGTTGTTTGACTATCTGGCAGCCTCCTTTGATAAAGCGCGCTCAAGTCACGCTGAATATGCTTGCATCATGACTGACATTGATCACTTCAAACGGGTCAACGATACCCACGGTCACGGTGTGGGCGATGAAGTCATCAAGATGGTTGCCAATACCATTCGCGAGGTGATTCGCGAAGGCGATATTCTGGCGCGATTTGGTGGTGAGGAGTTCTGCATTATCCTGCCGGGCGCGCCCATATCCCAGGCGAATTTGATTGCTAATCGCTGCCGGGAAAAAATTGCGGCGCAGTTGTGTCAGGGAATCAAGGTGACCTCCAGCTTCGGTATTTCATCTGTTCGGCTGGGCGCGCAAACGCCTAATGAGCTGATTCACCAGGCTGACGAAGCCTTGTACCACTCCAAGGAACAAGGGCGTAATTGCGTGAGCAACTGGCAACCGACGATGCGCATTGTCAATAAAACTGCCGATAATCAACAAGCATTTTGACGCGCTGCACAAACGCCTTGCTGTTCATGGACAATGGTCCTGTAGCCGATTATTCTGCGCTCTGAATCTTGCGACAAGCGATGAATAACGATAAGGGAAGCTATTTTCATGAACATCACCATTGTGCTGACGCTGGTTGGAATCATCCTGGGGGCGATTAGCCTCGGTTACGGCGGTTGGCTTGCCGGTGGTGTGATCGGTTATCTTGCGGGCCAACTCAAAAATTTATCTGATCGGCATAAACAGCTCGAACGCGAGGTGGTGCAGCTCAAACAATCTTCAACGCCGGCTACCTCTGTGCCGGTGCAACCCCTTGCCGAACCGGTTCAAACACCATTCCCGGCATCAACAACCGCAGCAGAAAAACCGCTGGTTGCAACAACGCAAAAAGCGCCTGCTCAATCCAACACAGCAGTGGTACCGAACTCGCCATCGCCTCTGGCTGCGTCGCCACAAACGGATACTCCACCGCAAACTGTGGCCGCTCTGGCTCAAGCTCGGCAGCAAACACACCCGGCAAAACCAGATCCGTTCGATAAAGTGGCGCACGCGATTCGCCGGTTTTTTACCGAAGGCAATGTCATTGTGCGCATTGGTATGGTGGTCATGTTTTTCGGGCTAAGTTTTTTGGTCAAGTACGCTTCCAACCAGGGATTGCTGCCCATTGAATTGCGATTGACCGCCGTTGCTGCGGTGGCCATCGCTTTAATTGTTTTGGGTTGGAAAACCCGCAACCGGGCAGGGGGCTATGGTTTGGTATTGCAAGGCGGCGGTGTGGCTGCGCTTTATCTGACGATCTTTGCAGCGACCAAAATTTATACCTTGATGCCATCGGCGTTTGCCTTTGCTCTGATGTTAGTCGTGGTGATCTTTGGGGTATTTTTGTCGGTGCTGCAAAACGCCCAGATTCTTGCCCTGATGGCAACCGCTGGTGGATTTCTCGCGCCCATTCTCACCTCTGACGGTTCCGGCAATCATGTTGCCTTGTTTACATTTTATTTAATCTTAAACCTGGGCATTCTGGCGGTGGCCTGGTTTAAAACCTGGCGGACCCTGAATTGGGTGGGCTTTATATTTACGTTTATGATTTCTGTGGTGTGGGGTGTATTGCGTTATGAACCGCAGCTCTACGCCAGTACCCAGCCGTTTCTGTTGGCTTTCTTTCTGCTTTATTTGGCACTGTCTGTTTTGTTTTCACTCAAGCAACCGCCGAAACTTACCGGCCTGGTGGACGGCACGCTGATCTTTGGTTTACCGCTGGTTGCCTTTGGTTTGCAGGCGGAATTGTTGCATCACACAGAATATGGTTTGGCCATCAGCGCGGTGATATTGGCAATGATTTACGGTGTGGTTGCGCGCTGGCTGTGGGTTAAACATAAATCCACACAGCAATTATTGATTGATTCATTTACTGCGCTGGCGGTGGGTTTTGCAACCCTTGCCATTCCCTTGGCGATGGGTGCCGCCTGGACCTCGGCATCCTGGGCGCTTGAAGCGATCGGATTAATCTGGATTGGGTTGCGACAAGGTCGGTTGTTGTCGCGGGTTGCAGGTTACCTGTTGCATATAGCAGCGGCGGTTACCTTGCTGAGCCGAGGTGAATTGACAACCGGGTACATTCCATTGTTGATCGGCGATTTTATTAATCTGTTTGTACTCGCTGCCTCGGCGTTGTTGATTGCCTGGTTGTTATATCGCCACCTTGATGCTCTGTTGAAAGATGAGAAGTATCTGGAATTAATCGCCATGTTGATCGGCTGGGGTTGGTGGTTGATCGCAGGTATCAACGAAATAGCGGCACACGTTAGCGAGCCATATTTATTTGCGACGACTATTTTATTTTTCGCGCTGTCAACCTTAGCCATGTTATTGCTCAGTCGCCTGGTGCACTGGCAATCACTCACGCGAACAGGTTTTTGGTTGTTGCCGCTAACTGCACTCTCGGCCGGTGTTTACCATGGCTGGTCGGTACTGGAATCAATGGCATTTCATCCTGCGCAAGGTTTTGGCTGGATGGCATTGTTGGTATTTGTTGCAGTACAGTATCGTTTTCTCTGGCGGAGCAGGGCGGATTCACGCTCAAGCTTACTCAGTATTTACCATGTGGCGACGGCGTGGTTTCTGTTGTGTTTATTGTTTTGGGAAGCAAGTTGGTTGCAGCAGCAAAACAATTGGCAGGATACTGCGGCCGCGGTTTTATGGTTCGTCTGTTTTGCCTTGCCGGTGGTTGTGCTGATAAAACTGAATGGAAAAACCATCTGGCCGTTTACGACTTACGCCAATGATTACCGCCATATCATTCCCGCGCCGTTATTATTTTTATTGCTGTTGTGGTTTATCAAAGTCAGTACCTTTGCGGGCACTGTGCCGTTTGTGTATGTGCCCATCCTGAATCCAGTTGACCTGGCGCAGTTGGCCGCTATCCTGCTGCTCTTCTGGTCATTCAAAGCCAATCTGGTTAATCTTGCCCAAGCCACCGCTGATATTCGCCATGGCTTGATCGCAGGCGCCGGGTTTGTCTGGGTTAATCTTGTGCTCTTGCGTGCAATTCACCATTATGGTGAAGTTGCCTACGAAATTCCGGCTTTATGGGATTCCGCCAAGGTGCAGATGGCGCTCTCTATTTTATGGGTTATTTGCGCGTTGATTGTGATGAACCTGTCGCGGCGCATGCAGGATCGCCACTGGTGGATTGCCGGTGCTGCACTGCTGGGACTGGTGGTATTGAAGTTATTCACCAAGGACCTTACCGATAGCGGAACACTCGCACGGGTTGTGTCGTTTATGGTGGTCGGTGCAGTGATGTTGCTGATCGGCTACCTATCGCCGATACCGGCAAAAACCACCACGA